>CAZLGB010000007.1:0-39780 GCA_964558825.1 uncultured Intrasporangiaceae bacterium | reverse complement strand
GACCGCCCTGCGCCGCGCGGGCGCCGACCCGGCCGCCGCCGAACGAATCGTCGCCGTCACCCGCGAGCTCGATCCGCGCGACCTCCTGGCGTCGCTGGCCTGAGCCTCGCGCACGGGTGAATCAGCTGCCCCACGACCTGAGCAGGCGGGCGGAATCCGACAAGGGAATCGCCCCGGTGGCGACGCCGATGACGAGGTCATATGCCGCGTCGTCGCTGGTGTCGAGGGTGCTCCCGTTGAGCCCGCAGAAGACGACCGTGGCCAGCCAGCCGAGTCGCTTGTTGCCGTCGATGAGGGCGTGGTTGCGGACGATCGACTCGAGCAGCGCGGCGGCCTTGTCGGCGAGGGTCGGATAGGCATCCTCCCCGAAGAGGCTTGTCTGCGGCCGGTGAGCGGCGGAGTCCAACAGGCCGACGTCGCGCACCGGTCCGACCCCGAGATCTTCGACGAGCAGCAGGAGATCCTCGAGGCTCAGGAAGGTCGTCACTGGCCGAGTCGGTCGAGCACGGTGGCCCAGCGGGTCCGCGCGGCGGCCGACAGCTCACGGACACTCTGCTCATGCAGGCGCCTCGAGGCCGCGTCACGGATGGCCCGCACGGTGGCTTCCTGCTTGCTCACGCCGTCGGCACGCGCCAACTCGGCGAGCAGGCGCTCGTCGTCGTCGTCCAGGCGGAGGGTCATGGCCATGACCCCCATGGTATCACTGTGGTATCGCCCGCGTCGGACGATCAGCGCCGCTAGATTGGCTCGTATGCCGTCCGGCTCACCGCCCGCATCCCCGGGCCCGCGCGCCCGCCTTTCCCGTCGGGGCGCGGTGGAGCCCTTCCACGTCATGGAGGTCATCAAGGCCGCGGCGGCCCGCCAGGCCAGCCATGGCGACGTCATCAGCCTGTGCGCCGGCCAGCCCTCCACTCCCGCCCCCGCGGTGGCGCTCGAGGCGGCGACGGCGGCCCTGCGCAGCGAGGTCCTCGGCTACACCGAGGCGGTCGGCACGCGGGCGATGCGCGAGGCGATCAGCGCTCACTATGCCGACACCTACGGCCTGGCCGTCGACCCGGGCCAGATCGTCGTGACGACCGGCTCCTCGGCCGCCTTCACGGCGCTCTTCCTCGCCGCCTTCGACGCCGGCGACACCGTCGCGATGAGCAGGCCGGGCTACCCGGCATACCGAAACACCTTGCAGGCGCTCGGTGCTCGCGTCGTCGAGCTCGACTGCGGACCGCAGACGCGCTTTCAGCCGACGGTGGCGATGCTCGAGGAGCTGGCCGCGCGTGAGGGTGCCCCGGCGGGCCTCATCATCGCCAGCCCGGCCAACCCGACCGGCACGATCATCGACCCGCACGAGCTCGCCGCGATCGCCGCCTGGTGCGATGTGCACGGCACGCTGCTCGTCAGCGACGAGATCTACCACGGGATCTCCTTCGGGCGGCCGTGCGTCAGCGCCTGGGAGAGCTCGCGCGAGGCGGTGCTCGTCGGCTCCCTGTCGAAGTACTGGTCGATGACCGGCTGGCGGGTCGGCTGGATGGTGTTGCCCGAGCACCTCGTGCGCCCCGTCGAGCTGCTCGTCGGCAATCTCAACATCTGCCCGCCCGCGGTCTCGCAGGCCGCCGGCATCGCCGCTCTGTCGCCGGCCGCGCGCCCCGAGCTCGACTCGCACGTCCAGCGGTATGCCGTCAACCGTGACCTGCTGCTCGCCCGGATGCCGGCCCTCGGCATCGAGCGGGTCGAGCAGCTGGCCCCGCCCGACGGCGCCTTCTATCTCTATGCCGACGTCTCCCACCTCACCGACGACACCACGCGCTGGTGCGGTGAGGTGCTCGACGCGACGGGCGTCGCGCTGACTCCCGGAGTCGATTTCGCGCCCGCCGTCGCGGGTGGCGACCCGCGCCTGGACGGGCGCGCGTTCATGCGGCTGTGTTTCGCCGGGGCGACGGCGGATATGAGCGCAGCGATGGACCGGCTCACGGCATACCTCGGCTGAGCGCTGCGCGCCCGGGGCGTCAGGCGCGTCAGGCGCGTATGCCGTGCCGCGACGCTCGAGCTGACTAGGCCCGCGGCGCGCGCCGTGGCTGCGGTCCGGCGACGTTGGGATAGGCGTAACCGGGGTCGGTGAGCGTCCAGGCGACGACGACGAGCGGCCAGATCGATGTCCAGGCATAGAGGAGCAGCTCGCGGATGCCGTCGGTGTCGGCGTTGAGGATCAGCCCCCAGAGGGTGACCTCGATGAGCACGAAGGCGATGACCGACGTGACGACCCCGACCGAGCGGCGCAGCGGCCACGGCACGCGCGGGCCGGCGTGGGCGCTGATCGCCGGCCACAGCGCAAGCAGCCCAAAGGTGAAGGCCGATCCGAGCGTGTGCAGCAGGGTGAACTTGCCGACGACGTTGTTGGGTCGGATGGCGAGCAGGATGAGCAGGACGCCGCCCGCCCCGAGGGCCCAGCGACCGGCGATGTCGGCCGGGCGCAGCCCGAGCGCCGTGACGACGTGGCCGAGGCCCATGACGGCGAGCACGCCGGCCCACAGCCATCGGGTCGGGGCGGTGAGGGCGCCGAGATCGCTGAGCGGCTGGCGCACCGGGTCGAACCCGGGATTGGCCGAGGCGGCATAGAGGAATCCGACGCCGAGGGCCAGCGGGGGCACGAGGGCGCTGATGGCCGCCCATGGCGTCACGGGGCGCAGCCGCACCTCCGCGGGGGTGGATACGGGGGAGGGTATGCCGTCCGGCGCCGACCGAGAATTGCTTGTCACGGTCCTACCGTAGACACCCCGGGGTGATGCGTACGATCTGGCCCATGCCAGACACCGATGTCATCGTCGTCGGAGCGGGCCTGGCCGGGCTCGTCGCGGCCACGGAAGCGGTCGATGCGGGCAAGCGGGTCGTGCTCGTCGACCAGGAGTCGCGCGAGAATCTTGGCGGGCAGGCCTTCTGGTCCTTCGGTGGGCTCTTCCTCGTCGACAGCCCCGAGCAGCGGCGCATGGGCATCAAGGACTCCTACGAGCTGGCCTGGTCCGACTGGCAGGGCACCGCGGGCTTCGACCGGGTCGGCACGCGCACCGCGCCGGGCGAGGACTGGTGGGGCCGGCGCTGGGCGCAGGCCTATGTCGAGTTCGCGGCCGGGGAGAAGCGTGAGTGGCTGACCGGGATGGGGGTGCGCTTCTTCCCCGTCGTCGGGTGGGCCGAGCGCGGGGACGGCACGGCGGGTGGCCACGGCAACTCGGTCCCGCGCTTCCACATCACCTGGGGGACCGGCCCGGGCATCTGTGAGCCCTTTGTCCGCAAGGCCAAGGAGGCCGAGATCGCCGGGCGGCTGCGCTATGCCTTCCGCCATCGGGTCGACGACCTCGTGCTCACGGGCGGCGTGGTGACCGGCATACGAGGCACGCGGCTGGCGCCGACACGGGAGCCGCGCGGGGTCGCGACCAACCGCGATCCGGCGGGGGAGTTCGAGCTGTCGGCGGGCTCTGTCATCGTCGCGAGCGGCGGCATCGGCGGCAATCACGATCTCGTGCGGGCGAATTGGCCGGCTCGGCTGGGCACGCCGCCTGCCGACATGCTCACCGGCGTGCCTGCTCACGTCGACGGGCGGATGCTCGGCATCACCTCGCGCGCCGGCGGGACGCTGGTCAACCGCGACCGGATGTGGCACTACGTCGAGGGCGTGAGCAACTGGGACCCGATCTGGCCGGGCCATGCCATCCGCATCCTCTCGGGCCCCTCGCCGGTGTGGCTCGACGGGGCCGGGCGGCGGCTGCCGGCGCCCTTCTACCCGGGCTTTGACACGCTCGGCACGCTGGCGCACCTGCAGGAGAGCGGCTTTGCGCACTCGTGGTTCGTGCTCAACCAGCGGATCGTCGAGAAGGAGTTCACCCTCTCCGGCTCAGAGCAGAATCTCGACCTCACCAACAAGTCGGTCCGCGATGTCATCGGGCGGGCGCGCGGCGGGGTGCCTCCGTCGGTGCAGGCCTTCCTCGACAAGGGCGAGGACTGGGTGCAGGCGCCGACCGTGCGCGAGCTCGTCGCGCGGATGAACGCGCTGACGCCGGAGGCGCCCTTGGACGCCGACGCGGTCGAGCGGGTGCTCGTCGACCGGGACCGGCAGATGGACAACGACTTCGGCAAGGACTTCCAGGTCATGGCCATCCGCGGCTCGCGCGCCTTCCGCGGCGACCGATTCATCCGCACCGCGCCTCCGCACGCCATCCTCGACCCGGCCGCCGGCCCGCTCATCGCGGTGCGGCTGCGGGTGCTCACCCGCAAGACGCTCGGTGGGGTGCACACCGATCTGCAGGGTCGGGTGCTGCGCGCCGATGGCACCGCAGTGCCGGGTTTGTATGCCGCCGGCGAGGTCGCCGGCTTTGGCGGCGGGGGGATGCACGGCTATCGGTCGCTCGAGGGGACCTTCTTGGGTGGGTGCCTCTTCTCCGGCCGCGCTGCCGGCCGCGCCGCCGCGGGGGTCTAGCCGTGGGCTGGTTGCGGGTCCCGAAAGAGGATCGCTGGCCCGAGCAGGTCGCGCTGCCTGGACGTAGGTGCCGCCTCAACGCCAGCCGAGCCGGCCTGCCCACCAGCCGGGCAGCCGCGTCGCGTTCGTGCTGGCCCTCGACCGGGGACGGACCGACCTCGCGACCACGCCAAAAGGAGGGAAATGCACCGTGACGGTGCATTTCCCTCCTTTGTGGGAGAAGTCCCGCCTTGGAGGTGCGCTCAGCCCAGGTCGGAGCTCAGCCCACGTGGGGCTCGTCCGGCTGGGAGCCCAACCCCCTCGGGGATCGCGGCGAGAACGGGTCAGGGCTGCAGCCCGGCCGCCTCGGCGAGCAGCTCGAGCACGTGCCGATAGGGCTTGCCGGTCGCCCGGGTGAGCCCCAGCTCGCAGGTCCGATTGCAGCTGGCATGAGCCGAGGCATCGAGCGCGCGGACCTCGGCCGCCTCCCGCCGCGTGGCCGAGGCGGTGAGCTCGGGATGGAGCATGCCCCGGTCGCCGGCGAAGGCGCAGCAGCCCCAGTCGGTCGGCACGTTGACGGTGTCCGCCACGGCGCCTGCCACGGCGACCAGATCGGGGTTGAGCCCGAGTTGGGTCGACGAACAGGTCGGGTGCACGGTGACCGACTCGAGCTTGCGATAGCCCTCGAGCCCCGGTAGGACCGGCAGCACCCGCTCGGCGACGAAGGCCACCGCGTCCACCACGCGCACGTCGAGGGTCGGGTCGCTCTCGACCATATGCCGGAAGCCCTCCGTGCAGCTCGACGCGTCGCACACCACCGTCAGCCGCCCGCCGTCGCTCGCCGCCCGCAGCGCCGGCAGCACCCGGGCGCGCATCTCGGCATACCCCTTGGCGATCCCCTTGCTCGACCACGGCGTGCCGCAGCACATGGACTCGATCCGCTCCGGCACGAGCAGCCTCAGCCCGGCGGCCGCGCACAGCGCCTCGAAGCTCACCTGCACGCCCGGCCCCTCGACCGGGCCGAACATGACGTTGACGCACGCCGGCAGGTAGACCGCGTCCGGGGGGCCCGCCGGCGCAGGCCGCCGTCGCGGCCGTCCACCGCCGGGCAGCTCGCCCGACCACAGCGGGATGTTGTCGGTGCCGAGCACCGCGCGCGCCGCCTTGTCGACTCCGACCAGCCCGGGCTCCAGGGCCTGCGGCAGCCGTTCGGTCGCGCTGAGCACCGTCGAGAAGGTCGCGGTCGTGCCCTTCCAGTGCCGGGCCAGGCTCGTCCAGGCGGCGCCCTTGGCCTTGGGCAGGTGCTCGCGGCGCAGCTTCTTGACCAGCAGGCCGGTGTTGATCGAGACCGGGCAGGCGGTGGAGCACATCCCGTCGACCGCACACGTGTGGACGCCGTCGTAGGCATAGTCGCGCTCCAGCCGACCAGCGAGCTGCTGGTCGCCTCGAGCCTCGGCGGCCGCGATCTCCCGCCGGGCCGCGATCCGCTGGCGGGGCGTGAGGGTGAGCTCGCGTGAGGGACAGACCGGCTCGCAATAGCCGCACTCCACGCAGCGATCGACCTCGGGCTCGACGGTCGGCGGCAGCTTGATGTGCTTGAGGTGCAGCTCGGGGTCCTCGGTGATGATCGTCCCCGCGCCGAGCAGGCGCTTGGGGTCGAAGAGGTCCTTGATCTCGACCATCACGGCATACAACTCATCGCCATACTGCCGGCGCACATAGGGCGACATGACCCGCCCGGTGCCGTGCTCGGCCTTGAGCGAGCCCTCGTTGGCCAGCACGAGGTCGACCATGTCCTCGGTGAAGCCGACATAACGGCGCATCTGCTCGTCGTCCTCGAAGCGATCGGTGAGCATGAAGTGGATGTTGCCGTCCTTGGCATGGCCGAAGATCACCGAGTCGCGATAGGCGTAGCGGTCGAAGAGCACGGCCAGCTCGGCACACGTGTCGGCGAGCCGCGCGACCGGCACGACGACGTCCTCGAGCAAGGCCGTCGTGCCGGACGCGCGAGCGCCCGCGACCGAGGTGTAGAGCCCCTTGCGCAGCTTCCACAGCTTGCCGCGCACGGCCTCGTCCTGGGTGAGCTCGACCGGTCCCACGCCGAGCGCGTCGAGGGTCGGGCGGGCGGCGGCGGCGAGATGGTCGAGCTCCTCGGCCGAGGTCGCCTGATACTCCAGCAGCAGGGCTGCCTGCGTCGACACCTGCAGCGCCTTGATCACCGCGGGTGAGTCGGGGAAGGCCTGCCCGACCCGAAGCGACGTGGCGTCCATGAGCTCGAGGGTCGCGGCGTCGGTCGCGACCAGCGCGGGGAGGGCGTGGTTGGCGGCATACAGGTCCTCGAAGACGAGCAACGCCGAGCTCGTATGCCGTCGCAGCGCCACCGTGCGGAAGGTCGCCGACGCGACGAAGCCGAGAGTCCCCTCGCTGCCGACGATGAGGTGGGCGAGGATCTCCGGCGCGCTCGCATAGTCGACGAGCGCGTTGACGCCGTAACCCATGGTGTTCTTCATCGAGAACTGCTGGGCGATCTTGGCCAGCGCGGCCGGGCTGGCAAGCACCCGCTCACGCAGGCGCAGCAGCCCCTCGTAGAGCCGGGGCTCGAGGGCGCGCAGCCTGGCGTCTGCATCGACCGCGCCGGTGTCGATCACCGTGCCCGAGGGCAGCACGACGACGACGGACTCGAGGGTGCGATAGCTGTTTTCGACGGTCCCACAGGCCATGCCCGAGGAGTTGTTGGCGACGACCCCGCCGATCGTGCAGGCCGCCTCGCTCGCCGGATCGGGGCCGAACTTGCGGCCATAGGGTGCGAGCCGGGCGTTGAGCTGCTTCACCGTGACGCCGGGCTGGACGCGCACGCGGGCGCCGTCGTCGAGCACCTCCACCCCGGTGAAGTTGCGCCGCACGTCGGCGAGCACGCCGCTCGTGCCGGCTTGCCCCGACAGGCTCGTCCCGCCCGAGCGGAAGGTCAGCTCGATCCCCGCTGCCGAGGTCGCCCGCAGCAACCGGGCGACCTCGTCAGCGTCGCGCGGAGCAACGATCGCCGACGGCAGCAGCAGGAAGTGGGACGCATCGTGGGCCATCGCGTGCCGGTCCAGCTCGCGGGTGCGCACCTGCGCCGGGTCGGCGACACAGCCTGCCAGCAGCGCCGCCAGCTCGGCCGCGGAGGGTATGCCGGTCATGGCTGGGGGATCATCCACGACAGCGGGCCGGCCTGCAGCACGATGAGAATGGTGAAGTAGGCCAGCAGTCCCAGGCTCCAGAAGACGACCTTGCGGAAGATGTCGCCCTCCTTGTTGGCCATGCCCACCGCGGCAGCGGCGACGGCGAGGTTCTGCGGGGAGATCATCTTGCCCATGACGCCGCCGGAGGAGTTGGCAGCGGCCATGAGCACCGGGTTGATCCCGGCCTTCTCGGCCGCGGTGACCTGCAGCAGGCCGAACAGGGCGTTGGCCGAGGTGTCCGAGCCGGTGATCGCCACGCCCATCCAGCCGATGAGCGGCGAGACGACCGCGAAGGCCCCCACCAGGCCGGTGGCCAGGGCGGCGCCCAGCACGGCCGTCTGGCCGGAGAGGTTCATGACGTAGGCGAGGGCGAGCACGCTGAGCACGGTGACGATGGTGAAGCGCAGTTGCTTGATCGTCGTCACATACGCCTGCACGGCATCGGCTGCCTTCACCTTGTAGATCAGGCAGGTGATGATGCCCGAGAGCAGCAGGAGGGTGCCGGTCGCGCGCAGGTGGTCGAGGGTGAAGATCGTCGACACCGGCTTGCCGGCGGAGTTGAGGATCGTCGAGGTGGCCGCGCCGTTGGCGCCGGTCGTGTTGAGGCCGGGCCAGGGGAACTTGGTCTGACCCACCGACAGCAGCCAGGACTTGACCGCCGGGATCTGGCTGATCGAGAAGACGGCGACGACGACGGCATACGGGGCGATGGCCCCCCAGATCCGCCGGCCGCCGGTGGCGGTGATCGCCGGGTAGTGCGCGAGCTTGCCGGACTTGAGGGCGGCGGCCTCCTCCTCGGGGACGGCGGAGTGGTCGAGCGGGAGGGGGTTGGACGGCTTCCAGACGCGCAGCATGAGCAGCACGACCGCGATGGTGACCAGCGAGGCGACGACATCGGTGATCTCGACGGTGATGAAGTTGCTCGTGACGAACTGGGCCAGGCCGAAGACGACGCCGGCGACGAGGGCCACTGGCCAGGTCTGGCGCACGCCGCGCCAGCCGTCGACGAGCAGGACGAGCACGAGCGGGACGATCACCGCGACGAAGGGCGTCTGGCGGCCGGCCATCTGGGAGAGCACCTTGGTGGTGAGCTCGGGATGGGTCGAGCTGACCGCGCCGGAGAGGGCGATGATCGGCGCTCCCATGGCGCCGAAGGCGACGGGAGCGGTGTTGGCCAGCAGCGAGACGATGGCCGACTTGACCGGCTTCATGCCGGCTGCCATGAGCATGGCGGCGGAGATGGCCACCGGGGCGCCGAAGCCGGCGAGGGCCTCCATGAGGGCGCCGAAGCAGAAGGCGATGAGGATGGCGAGGATGCGCTGATCGTCGGAGATCGAGCGGATCAGCTGGCCCAGGCTCTCGAACCACCCGGTGATGACCGACAGCTGATAGACCCAGATCGCGTTGACGAGGATCCACATGATCGGGAAGGCGCCGTAGAACGCGCCCTCGGCGGTGGCGCTCATGGCCATGCTGGCCGGCATACCCCAGCCGATGATGGCGACGAGCAGCGAGGCGAGCAGCCCGATGAGGGCCGCGAGCCAGGCCTTGACCTTGAAGACGCCGAGCAGCAGGAACAGCAGGATCAGCGGGAAGGCGGCCAACAGCGCGGAGAGCGCCAGGCTGCCGGCTATCGGGGCGAGCGGTTGGTTGAACACCTGGGACTCTCCTCCTGAGATGGGGCCGATGCTCGATTGTCCGACAAGTAGACGCGTCCTGCAAGAGTACTCGGCATATTTGTTCTCTAGACTGTGCCCCGGAAGTAACTCACAGCTGGGGGTTCGCGTGGTCCGCAAGATCGTGGTGACGTCGGTCATCGACGCCGTCGTGGAAGACCTCAAGGCTCAGGTGCTGTCGCGGGAGCTGGGGCCCGGCACGCCGCTGACCGAGGCCGAGGTCGCCGCGCGCTATGACGTCGCGCGCGCCTCGGCCAAGGCGGCCATCGAGCGGCTCGTCGCCGAGAAGGTGCTCGTCCGCAAGAACAACAAGACCGCCCGGGTGGTCCAACTCGGGCCGGCCGACGTCCGCGATATCTATCGGACCCGGGCCTATCTCGAGGCCGAGGTGCTGCGCCGGCTGGCCGAGCGCCGCGAGGTGCCGCTGGAGGCCCGCGTGGCGAATGCCGAGATCGACGCGCTATGGCAGCAGGGCTCCTGGGACATCGTCGACCCGGACATGCGCTTCCACACGTCGCTGATCGACTCGCTCGGAAGCGCCCGGACGAGCTCGGTCTACGGGTCGCTCGCCTTCGAAGTCAAGCTGTGCATGGCCCAGTTGCAGGGCAGCCAGCGGCTCAGTCCCGAGGTGATCGTCGCCGAGCACGCGCGGATCATCAAGGGCATCGAGGCCGGCGATGGTGCGGGGGTCGCCGCCATGCTCGACGAGCACCTCGCCCGCGCCCGGGAGCTACTCGCCGGGGCGCTTGGCGGCGAGCCCGGCCCGGAGGCCTACCGCCCGTCCTCAGCTCTGGCGGCCACCGCCAGCTGATCGCCCGTGTGCCGGTCGGCGCCGATCGCGGGCACCCCTGGCTCATGGCCATCCGCTAGCTCGGGGGGCCGTCCTCGGCGACCTGGCGTCGCGCGGCTCACTGCCCGCCGGGGCCAGGGATTGGACGGACCTGGATCGTCTTGATCTCGGGGGCGGCGGCCCGGATGGCCACCTCGGTGGCGTGAGTCAGCCCGTCGGCGGCAAGCAGAGTGAGGGCGGGGTGGAGGGCGACGCTGACCTCGGCGCGGGCGCGGTGCCCGAGCCACCGCACCCGGGTGTCGGTCACCGCGTGCACACCGGGGACCGATCCCGCCGCTGCCTCGACCCGGTCGACCAGCTCGGGGTCGACATCGTCGAGCAACCGGCCGATCACCGGGCGCGAGGTCTGCACGAAGAGCCGGGCGATGAGCGCCGCGATGACCAGCCCGACGACGGGGTCGGCCCAACTCCACCCCGCCAGCGTGGCCAGGCCGGAGGCGACGACCGCGAGCGAGGTGAGTCCATCGGTGCGGGCGTGCTCACCGTCGGCGACCAGGGCCATCGAGCCGATCCGGCGGCCGGCGGCGATCCGATAGCGGGCGACGAGCTCGTTGCCGACGACGCCGATGACGCCGGCGATGACGACGATCCACGGTCGCTCCGCAGGCATCGGGTGCAGCAGGCGCTCGATGGAGACCCAGGCGGCATACACCCCGGAGGCGCCGATGGCGGCGACGACCACCAGCGCCGCGAGGTCCTCGACCCGCCCCAGCCCGTAGGTGAAGCGGCGCGAGGGCGGACGGCGCGCGAGTCGGAAGGCCACCCAGATGGGCACCGCGGTGAGGCAGTCGCCGAGATTGTGGACGGTGTCCGACAACAGCGCGACCGAGCCGGTGAGGGCGACGAGCGCAAGTTGGGCGAGCGAGGTCGCGAGCAGTCCGAGCAGGCCGATGACCGTCGCGCGTATGCCGTCGGCCGTCGTCGTCGCGATGTCGTCGAGCAGATGCGCCGCGTCGTGGCTGTGACTGTGGCCGTGGCCGTGGCCGTGGCCGTGGCCGTGGCCGTGGCCGTGGCCGCCGTGCTCGTGCTCTTGCGGGTGTCCATGCCCGTGCTCGTCGGCGTGCAGGTCGGTCATCGGACGCCTCCGGGCTCGTGGCCTTCGTGATGGGCCGGACGGTCGAAGAGCAGATGCTCGACATGGCGGGTCGTGTCGAGCACGAGCTGACGGATGTGATCGTCGTCGATGCGATAGCGCACGGTGGTGCCCTCCCGTCTGGTGGCGACGATCCGGGCCAGGCGCATCTTGGCCAGGTGTTGCGAGACCCCGGGCACTGGTCGCCCGACGGCCTCGGCAAGCTCGGTGACCGAGAGCTCGGCCTCGATCAGCAGCACGGCGATCCGCAGTCGGGTCGCGTCGGCGAGGATGCGCAGCACCTCGACGGCCAGGGTCACGACGTCCTCGTCCAGCGAGCGGGGAGCGCTGGCCGCCGGGCCGTGCGGCTGCGACTCCCGGGTGGCTGATGTGTCCGGTCCCTGTGCGCCGTGTGCCACCGGCCCCAGGGTGCCCCGGGTCTTGGCGCCACCCCTCCCCGGCTGCATACTTGCATTCATACGCAAAGACTAGAACACGCGGCAGTCGAGGGAAAGGGACGACCCATGGGGCTGGGCAAACATCTGGCCGGGGGACACCGGCATACCCACGGGCACCGGCCCGGGTCGGCCGACGAGCCGCACGACCATCACCACGGGATGGGGGTGATCCACCGCGCGGGAGCCTATGACCTCTTCACTCGGCTCACCCTGGCCGGCCGCCGTGGTCGCGTGTATGCCGCACTCGCCCGCGCAACCGGGGCTCGCCCCGGCGAGCGGGCACTCGATCTCGGCTGTGGGACGGGCGCGCTGACCACGGCGCTTGGCGCGGCTGTCGGGCCGACCGGTCGGGTCGTCGGCATCGACCCCTCACCCGAGATGGTCGCCTTCGCGCAGCGTCAGGCGCCCGCCCAGGTGTCGTATGCCGTGCACCCCGCCGAGGCACTGCCCTTCGGCGCCGGGGAGTTCGACGTCGTTGCGTCGGCGCTGGCCGTCCACCACATCGACGCAGCCTCCCGGCCGGTGGCGCTTGCGGAGGCGGCTCGGGTGCTGCGCCCGGGTGGGCGCTTGCTGTTGGCCGACTTCCAGCCGCCGCGAGGTCGGCTCGCGCGGACGATGATCCGCGCGCTGACCGGGCCGGGCATGGCCGACAACGACCCGGTGCCGCAGTTGCGTGAGCTGTGCGCCGGTGCCGGGCTGCAGGTGATCGGCCAAGGTCGCCAGGCGCCCGTCTTCGCCTGGGTGCTGGCGGTCAAGGACTGACCCGTCCGAACACCCGCCAGAGTCCGCGGCCCTGCTCCGGCGCGCGCATCTCGCCCGCCTAGGGTCGACGATCCTTGCCGCACGACGAGATTCTGTACACCAACCGAAAGGTCGTTGACCTTTCCTGCGCTCAACGAGATTTCCTTGACCAAACCAAAGGTCAATGACCTTTGGCCGCACTGCGCGACAGTCAGGCCACGCGGCGGCAGCCTAGGGTGGCGGTCATGGGCGAGGAGCACCGACCGCAGCGCATCATCCTCGTCCGCCACGGCGAGTCCCAGGGCAATGTCGACGACCGGATCTACGAGACGGTGCCCGATCACGCGCTGCATCTGACCGGGCGCGGCATACAGCAGGCGCGCGAGACCGGGGCGCGGGTGCGCGCGGTGCTGGGCGAGCAGACCCGCCACGTCTATGCCTCGCCCTACGTTCGCGCCCGCGAGACCGTCGAGGCGATGGACCTCGGGGTCGCGCTCGCCGACGTGCGCTTCGAGCCGCGGCTGCGCGAGCAGGACTGGGCCAACTTCCAAGACCCGGCACAGGTGGCGCGGGAGAAGCGCGAGCGCGACGCCTACGGGCACTTCTACTACCGCTTCGAGCATGGCGAGTCCGGGGCGGATGTCTACGACCGGGTGTCGAGTTTTCTCGAATCGCTCTTTCGCAATTTCGAGTCGCCGGACGCGCCGCGCAACGTCGTCATCGTCACCCACGGCTTGACGATGCGGCTGTTCTGCATGAGGTGGTTCCACTGGAGCGTCGACTACTTCGAGTCGCTGGAGAACCCCGGCAATGCCGAGCTCGTCGTGCTCGAACGCCAGCAGGACTTCCGCTATCGGCTGCGGGCGCCCTTCCGGCAATGGAACGCGGCCTATGTCCCGACCGAGCGCGAGCGGGCCAGCTGGCTCTAGCCGACCGGCCAACCTGGCCGCTCCGCAGGCCGTCGGCCGCTCCGCCGGCGCCGCGGGACGCTATCGGTGCGGCGCTGGCGCGTGTCGATGGTTGGGGTGACGCGCGTATGCATTGAGTCGTGGGTGACTCAGGGCAGCGCGGCAGCCAGGGGGCGCGGGTCGTTGTCGGTGCGGCGCTGGCGCGTGTCGATGGTTGGGGTGACGCGCGTATGCATTGAGTCGTGGGTGACTCAGGGCAGCGCGGCAGCCAGGGGGCGCGGGTCGTTGTCGGTGCGGCGCTGGCGCGTGTCGATGGTTGGGGTGACGCGCGTATGCATTGAGTCGTGGGTGACTCAGGGGCAGTCCAGAGGCGTCGTCCTCGATGGTGCCCTGGTAGCTCGACGAAACGACGGACTTCACGCTGGGGCCCCGCCCGCGGCCGCTCCGCCGCCATACATCGCGTGAGTCACCCGCGACTCAATGCATACGTTCGCCAACTCGACCAACGCCACCTCGCGCCGCCAGCAGGCTCGCGCCCCCTGGCTGCCGCGCTGCCAGCAGGCTCGCGCCGTCACCAGGCTCGCGCCGTCACCAGGCTCGCGCCTCACCGGGCTCCGCGCACCACCGCGCCCGCGCGCGACCAACGCCGCTAGAGGTATTGCCCTGTCGGACCGGGCTGGCCCTGCGCCCCGTCCGGACGTCCCTGACCGGGCAACAGGCCACCCGGCATACCCTGTCCCGCACCGGCGTCGGGGTGCCCGGGCGGCAGGGCTCGGCGCATCCCCGCGAGTTGCTGTTGCGCGGCCATCTGCTGGGCGACGAGCGCCGTCTGTATGCCGTGGAAGAGCCCTTCCAGCCACCCGACGAGCTGGGCCTGGGCGATGCGCAGCTCGGCATCGCTCGGCGCTCCCTCACCGAAGGGCAGCGCGATGCGGTCGAGCTCCGCGACCAGCTCTGGCGCGAGCCCGTCCTTGAGCTCGTTGATCGAGCGGCGGTGGATCTCGGCGAGCCGCTTTCGGCTGGCCTCGTCCAGGGGAGCGTTGCGCACCTCGTCGAGCAGGTTCTTGATCATCGAGCCGATGCGCATGACCTTGGCCGGCTGCTCGACCAGGTCGGCCGGATTGGCCTCCTCTCGCTCCTCGGCGCGAGCGGCGCCCGCCTCGCGCGGCGGCGTCGCCACGCCCATGCCGTCGGGCGTGATGACGACGACGCGGCTCTCGTCGGGGTTGACGGAGCTCGCGGTTGTGGGCTCTTCGCTCATGGGCTCCATCTTGCCTCACCGGGCGCGCGCCACCCGCGGGAAGGGACGGTGAGGGGCACGGCATACCCCCTGTGTATGCCGTGCCCCTCACCTCAGGTGAGTCGCCGGGTGACCGTCGGCGAGCGGCGGATCGCCACCCAGGCCAGAGCCGCGGCGAGCAGCGGGATCCCGATGACGGGGATGGCCAGTTGCAGCCAGGGGATGACCACCGTGGGATCGATGGGGGCGGGGACGCCGGCCCCCGCAGCGGAGGTCGTATAGTCCACGCCGGTCGAGGCTCGGGCGAGGGCAATGCCCGGCACGAGCCCGACGAGCACCCCGAGCAAGGCCCCGACCACGCCGAGCGAGCCGGCTTGTGCTGCAGCGAGATTGCGCCGCGTGGCCCGCGTCGCGCCGACGGCCGCGAAGGTGCCCATCATCGACTGGGTCTCCGCCGTCGAGAGGGCCGTCGACACGAGAGTGGCGACGAGGATGATGAGCCCCACGACGCTGGTGACGATGAGCACGAGGATCCAGTCGTAGGCGATGAAGCCACGCTCGACGTAGAGGGTGCCCAATCCGTCGTCCTCGATGACCGCCCGAAGGCGGCTCTCGTCATCCTGGGTGATCGCCCCTCGCGGGTCGGTGACGTAGATCTGCTGGACCGCTCTCGGCAGGCCCAGCGCGTCGGCCGTCGCCCGGGACATCAGGGCGCCGACCTGCTGGCCCTGGCTGCCGCCGAAGCCGGCCGTCGCGCCCGGGTTGAGCTGAGCCGCCGTGGCGCCGACGGCGGCCAGCGATGGGGTGTCGGTGACGGTGATCGTCGGGGCGCCGGAGTCCCTGAACTGCTGGGTCCCGCGGGCAAAGGCGACCTTGCCATCGACGATGTCCGCCGCGGCATACATCGGGCCGCCGAAGCCGCACTGCTGGGGCTGGCCGGGTGGCGTCTCGCAGCTCACGGTGGGAGTGGAGGGCGTGGGGTCGCTGTTGACGACTATTCCCCCGGCCTGCAGGGTCGCCACCTGACTCGCCGTCAGCGAGTAGCGGGTGGTGAGAGACGCAATGTCGCCCACCGCGATGCCGGAGCGCTCCGCGCCATAGGGGGTGCCGGACAAGGACAAGCACTGGAAGGGGTTGGTCGCCGACCCGCTGGCGCCGGTCTCGAACATCTTCCCGATGTCCACGGCCTCGCTCGCCGTGCACCCGCGGCGCACCGCCACGAAGAACGGTTGCACGGTGGGCACGTCGGTCTTGCTCACGGCGAAGGTCTCGGTGTCGACCAGAGACATCGGCGTGACGACGAGAGAGAGGTCGACGGCCTTGACCGCGTTGGCGATGGAGGCGACGGCCGGGTCAGTGTCGCGGATCGGCCCCTGGTTGCCGAAGTAGGAGGGGTAGATCTGCGCTTGACCTTCGGGCAACCGCGGCACGTAGTGCTTGGCCCCCATGACGGCGACGCTGGCCGCGATCACGAGGATCGAGGAGAGCAGGGCAGTGGCGGCGAGGATCGCCGCGACCGTCGACGTGGCCCGGCCGCGCTGGCGGGCCGCGTCACGCAGGGCCATCCGCAACGCGACCGGTGCACTCGCGGCGGCCCGCCCGATGAGCACGAGGATCATCGGCACGAGCAGCAATGTGCCGACGACGAGCAGCACCGCCCCAAGCATCGCGAAGATCGGGGTGAGCTGATAGAGGATGCTGTCGTCCCAGCTGCCGCTGCGGGCGACGGCCCAGAAGACCAGCCCGGTGCCGACTCCGGCGAGGACCAGCCCGGCGACGGGCGTGCGCACCCGCGCTGCCGGGGAGACGCTCTGCCCGCGCATGACGCCGACGATGTCAAGGCGGCCCAGACCGCGCGCGGGCACCAGAGCCGCGATGACCGCGGAGACGATCGCGCAGGCGATGACGATGAGCACCGGCACGGTGGGCAGTTCGAAGGGCCCCATGAAAGCGTCCGGCCGGTTGACGCGAGTCCAGCCGACCGCGGCAAACGCCCCGAGGATGCCGAGCAGCGCCCCGGCGAGCGCGGAGATGACGCCAAGCACCAGCGCTTGGGCGAGCACGGTGCGGCGCAGTTGCGCAGTCGTGGCCCCATTGCTCGCGGCCAGGGCGAGGGTGCGGCGCGACCGGGCGGCGCTCACGGCGAAGGCCGGTCCGACGAGCAGGGTGGTCTCCAACAGCAGCCCGATGGCGCCCACCGCGGTGATGATCGACTGGGCCATGCTGTCTTGCGCATAGACCTGCTCCATGCCCTCGGGGAGGTCGAGCTCCGCCCGGCTCGGCGGGTTCAGGGCCACGTCGCGGCTGTCGACCGAGAGTCCGTATGCCGCGAGCCGCTTGACCTCGGCCCAGGTCACCGGGGCGGCCCGGTCGATGAGGAAGGCCGGCACGCCGACCGGAGACGTCGTCGCGTCAGCGCGGGGCAGGACGACAAGGTCCATCGGGCGGGTTCCGTAATCGCTTGCCCACGCTTCGACGGTGCCGACGATCGTCAGTGTCGCTGCGGCGGTCGTGCCGTCGGTCGACGACGTGGACACCTCGACGCTCCCCGACGACGGCAGCCCGCGGTAGACCCCTGCCGTAGTGACGGCGACCTCGGAGGCGGTCGTCGGCCAGCGACCGGAGATCAGCCGGGTCATCCCGGCGAAGGCCTGCTCATGGGAGGCCACGTCGGCCCGCAGCACCTGCAGGTCGAGGTTGCGTCGCCCGACCTTGGCGAAGGAGCTGTCGAAGCTCAGCGGAATGGCCGTCGAGCCGGTGAGCGCGCCGATGGCCGTCGCCTGGGCTGCGGTCGTGTCACCCCAGCCGGGGATCGGTGTGGGGGTCTGGTCGCTGGGTCCGAAGGAGCCGCCCATGGTGTTGCGCGCATCGGGGAGCGGGGTGAATTTGAAGCCCTGATAGCTGACCTTGGCCTGGGTCTGACCCATCGCATAGGGGATGCGCTCAACGGAGTTGAGATCCTGAGTGGAGTAGAGCACGTTGCCGCCGATGAGCAGCAGCACCGGCACGGCCACCATGAGCACGATGAGCGCACTGCGGCCCTTGTGGCGGCGCACGTCGCGGCGCGCCAGCCGCAAAGCCACGCGCCAGCCCGAGCTCCACTCGCCGCCGCGGTCGGCCGGCATTCCTGTGGCGTATGCCGGGGGACGGGTGATCGTCGCCACGGCTCAGCCCTGCCGCAGCGCAGCGGTCGGGGCGGCGCCGGTCGTCGGTGAGGTGCCGTCAGTGCTCGCGTCCGGGTCGGGACCAGCAGCGCTCCCGGCTGGCCCCTCCGGCGGCGCCTGCGCGCTGATGGGCGCGACTGGCATACGTCCTGGAGAGACGCGGACTTGACCCGAGCCCGTGGCGGTGGCCTCGTCGGCGATGCGCCCGTCGTGCAGGTAGACGACCCGGTCGGCCCAACCGGCGTGGCGGGCCTCGTGGGTGACGAGCAGCCCGGCGGCGCCGGCGTCGCAGCGCTGGCGCAGCACGGTGAGCACGCCCTCCCCGGTCAGCGAGTCGAGCGCGCCGGTCGGCTCGTCCGCGAGCACCAGCCGGCGGTCGCCGACGAGCGCCCGGGCGATGGCGACGCGCTGCTGCTGGCCGCCGGACATCTGGTCGGGATAGCGGTCGGCGAGCTCGTCTAGGCCGAGCTCGTGCAGCGCTCCGACGGCGGCGCGCCGGGCCTCGCTGACCCGGCGGCCGTCGAGCTCGAGGGGCAGGCCGATGTTCTCGGCGGCGGTGAGCGAGGGGATGAGGTTGAGGTCCTGGAAGACCACGCCGACCTTTCGCCGGCGCAGCCGGGCCAGGTCGGCCGGGCGCAGTGCCGTCGTCACAGCGCCGTCGATCTCGACCGTGCCGGAGGTCGGCAGGTCGAGCGCGCCGGCGAGGTTGAGCAGCGTCGACTTGCCGCTGCCCGACGGCCCCATGACCGCGACGAGCTCGCCGGCGCGGACCTCGATGGACACGCCGGCGAGGGCGTGCACCGCGGTCTCGCCGGAGCCGTGGACGCGGTGCACGTCGGTGACCCGCAAGATGACATCGCTCATGACATTTCCCCTGTCGATGTATGCCGGGGGGCCCCGGCCTGGTGGTGCCCGTTGGAGCGGGCGGCAAGCATGGCCTCGACGTGGTCGAGCCAGCGCAGCTCGGCCTCGACGGTGAAGAGCTGGTGCTCGAGGATGATCGACTCGGCCTCGGCGCTGGGAGCGCTGGGAGCGCTGGGAGCGCTGGGAGCGCTGGGAGTGCTGAGTCCGCCGGGAGTGCTGAGTCCGCCGGGAGCTCCGGCGGCGCCGGAAGCGCGGGCCAGCTTGAGCCTGGTGAGCGCCTGCAGATGACGCATGGTGGCGGTGCGCTGGGCGCGGAGCACGGCATACGGATCAATGCCGGGGGTGGTGACCGCCATGGCGAGCTTGATGACCAACTCATCGCGGGCAGCCTCGCTGCGCTCGACGGGGGTGGACCACCAGCCCTCCGACTCGGCGCGCCCGGCCGGGGTGATCCGGTAAGCGATGCGCCCCTCCTCGTCGGGGCCGTCTGCTGCCGCGACGAGGCCGTCGCGCTCGAGTCGGGCGAGGGTCGTGTAGATCTGTCCGACGTTGATCGGCCAGCTGCCGCCGGTGCGTGCCTCGAACTCGCTCTTGAGCAGCGCGCCATAGCGCGGACCCTGCGCGAGCAGGGCGAGCACGCTCTGGCGGACCGACACTGGGCTCCTGGTGTCTGAGGTATATACCCGGTATTGTTGCTGCTCAATGAATGTATACCGAGTATGTCGCGAGGGCAAGGAACCTGGCCTTGTGCTGCGCGTCGGGGTGCAGCGCTGGGTTGGGCCGGGCGCACCGTGCTGTTGGGCTGCTGTTTCGGTGACGGGTGACGTTTTCTGCAGCCCAAAGGGCCGCGGCCTGGGTTTGGGCCGGGCGCACCGTGCTGTTGGGCTGCTGTTTCGGTCAGCTGGGCTGCAGTTTCGGTGACGGGTGACGTCTTCTACAGCCCAGGCGCCGGCCCACCGGCGCCACCCCCTACGCCTGCGGGAGCTTGACCGCCATGGCGGTCAAACTGGTGGCTGGCGTCGAGATATGAACGCCGCTGACCAACTTCGCCGCCATGGCGGTCAAACTGGGACGTGGTGGACCGGGAGCGCTCAGACCGTCAGCAGCAACTTGCCGACATGCGTGGAAGCCTCCATGACCCGATGTGCCTCGGCGGCATCGGCGAGCGGGTAGGTCGCGTGGACGATCGGGCGCACCACCCCCGACTCCACGAGCGGCCAGACGTGCTCGCGCACCGCCGCGACGATGGTGGCCTTCTCGGCGGTCGGGCGGGCCCGCAGCGACGTGGCGATGACCGCACCTCGCTTGGCCAGCAGCCGCCCGAGGTCCAGCTCGCCCCGGGTGCCGCCCTGCAGCCCGATGACCACGAGCCGCCCGTATGCCGCGAGCGCGTCAACATTGCGCCCGAGGTAGGCCGCGCCCATGTTGTCGAGGATGACATCGGCGCCCGGCCCGTGCGGGCCGGCCGCATCGCCTGAGGTTGCCTCGCGCACCCGCGCGACGAAGTCCTCCGCGCGATAGTTGATGAGGATCGACGCGCCGAGCGACCGGCATACCTCCAGCTTGGCCGGGGAGCCGGCGGTGACCGCCACCCGCGCCCCGAAGGCCCGACCCAGCTGGATGGCCATCGTCCCGATGCCCGACGAGCCGCCGTGGACGAGCAGCGTCTCGCCCGGCTGCAGCGCGGCGGTGAGGAAGACGTTGGACCACACCGTGCACACGACCTCCGGCAGCGCCGCCGCATCGACCAGCGACACCCCGCGCGGCACCGGCAGCAGTTGCCCGGCCGGGACGGCGACCCGCTCGGCATACCCTCCGCCGGAGAGCAGCGCGCAGACCTCGTCGCCGACCGCCCAGCCGGTCACGCCCTGACCGAGCGCGGCCACCCGGCCGCTGCACTCCAGCCCGAGGTATGCCGGTGCCCCCGGCGGCGGGGGATAAAAGCCCATGCGCTGCAAGACATCTGCGCGGTTGACCCCCGCGGCCACGACGTCGACGAGCACCTCGCCCGGGCCGGGCTCGGGGTCCGGGACGTCGGCGAGGACGAGCGACTCGGGGCCGCCGGGAGTGGGCACGGTGATGGCGCGCATTCCCCGAGGGTATGCCGCGTCCCCCGCCCGGTCACGAAGCCGGGCGGGGGACGCAGCAGGCCGTGCGCGCCGCAGCCGAGTCAGGGCAGGGGCCGAGCCCGGCCGGCGGCCACGGCCCGACCAGCTCCCAAGGTCAGGGCAGGATCGTCAGGAAGAACGACGTCGTGCTGACGTAGAGCTGCGACCACCCGTCGGTCGTGCGGTCCCAGGCCTGCAGGGTGAAGCCGTGGGCGCAGTTGACCGAGCTCGGGTCCCCGGGCGCGTTGGCGTCCCAGCCGCCTGGAGGCACGGTGCTCGAGGTGACCCCGGTCCAGAGCGCCGGGGCGTGCGCGGCATACGAGTCGGAGGCGATGAGCGCGTAACCGCCGCTGCCCCATTGCGACCAGAGCGCCCAGCTGGACAGATAGCCGTCCGGGCTGTCGGCGGTGATGGTGAAGGTGAAGCCCCCGGTGCCGGCTCCGCTCGTGTGCACGAGCGCGCACGGACCCACGGGCAGCCCGTCCTTGGCGACGGTCTCGATGATCGCGCGCGGGGCGTGGTTGTGGACCATGACGTCGACGAAGCGCCCGGCGTCGGTGGCCGCACCGAGCTCCGATCCAGGGTTGGCGGCGGAGAAGAGCCGGATGGCGATCCGGTGCATCCCGTCGGGCAGGCCGCCGGTCGCGGCGAAGTAGCCGAGGTGGGCGTTGTACCAGAGGTCGGCGGCCGAGCGGACCGGGAAGTACTTCACCGCCGACGGCGTCGTCGTCGTCAACGTGAAGGCGCCGGCGACCCACTTGTAGTCGGCGAAGGGCGTGACGACGGGCAGCCCGTCGACCTCGACCGAGTAGTACTTCGCCCCCACGCTGCGGGCCTGCAGGTGGTTGACCATGATCGGCAGGGTGCCGCCGAAGGGCGCCTGGGTGACCGGGAAGAAGTAGCTCGGGTCCGTCGTCGCGAGGCCCCCGACGACCTTGTCGGCCGGGATGTGCCCGATGCCGAGCAGGACCGGCCCGGAGGCGACATAGGGCGACAGGTCATAGCGGTCGATCTCGTTCTCGCAGGCGAGCAGCATGACCGCCGGACCGGCCATGGCGACGCTATTGGGCCGCCAGGCCGTGGCCGACTCGACGGTCCGCACGTCGCCGGCGCCGACGCCGATGACGAGCACCGCGTTGACCGGGTCGCGCTGGGTCGTATAGAGCGCGGAGTGCACCTCGTCGGCCCAGGTGAGCATGAAGACCGGGCCGAGCCCGGTGGCCACCGTGTCGTGGCGGCCGTCGGAGAGCCGCACGCGGGTGAGCTGCCCGCCGCCCGCCTGCTGCTCGGTGACGTATGCCGTGCCGGTCGCCGAGTCGAGGGCCAGGCCCACGGCGCCCATGAGCCCGGACGACACGACCGACCAGGCGTTGGTCGTCAGGTCGATGCGGATGAGCCGCCCGCCGGCCGGGTCGTACTCGACGACATAGGCCAGCCGGGCGGCCTCGTCGACGGCGAGCTGTTGGGGCGCGACGAGCCCGGAGACGAGCACCGCGGTGGTCCCCGAGGAGGCGTTGGCGCTGGTGAGGTCGACCCGGTAGATCTGCCCGCTGCGCTCGCTCACCCAGGCGGTGGTCTCGTCGGCCGAGACGACGATGTCCTCGAGGTTGCCATAGCCGGTGCCGAGCCGGACGTAACCCGACGGCGGCTTGTAGGTGACCCACTGGATCTTCAGGTCATAGCCGTAACTGACGACCTTGACCTTGGCGAGATTGCCGTTGTTGGTGCGCACGGCGAAGACGTCGCCGTTGCCGAGCTGGTTGCCGGCGCCGACGCTGCCCGGGATCGGCGTGCTGGCGTAGGGGAGCCCCTGCAGCTGGGCATAGCCGATGCCGCCGAAGGACACGACGCCGAGGTTGACCAGGCCGGCCCCGCCCGAGGGGACCAGCTGGCGCGCGGTGGAGGTCATCTGCTCCCACCAGACGTCACCCGTGCCGTTGAGCGCCACCTCGACCCCTGCGTCGAAGTCGAAGAGCCACGTGCCGTGCAGCAGCGCCGTCCCCGACGACACGACCGCAGCGTGCGGGTTGAGCAGCAGCTCGGAGATGTATCCGCCGTATTCGACGAAGACCAGCCGGTTGCCGACCTGGCGGTAGTCGCAACCGATGGCCCCGGCGAGGCCGGAGGCGAGGGTCTGTGCAGCCATGAGGTGAGCTCCTGGGGAGAAGGGGTGCCTGCCGTCGCGCAGGCACGTTCACCAGGAGGAGCCGGCGGACGGCCGGTGGATACCGATGTGCCCAGTCAGTCGGAGAGGTCGGCCACCTGGGCGTCGAGCACCCGCACGAGGTCGTCGCCGTCGACGGTGATCGCCACGCCGTGGGCGCCGGCCCCCATCGAGATGGTCCGACCCGGCACCGAGCTGTCGGCGATGACCGGCCACGCGGTGCTCGCCCCGAAGGGCGTGATCGTGCCGCGCTCGTAACCGGTCGCGGCATACGCGCCGGCGGCGTCGGGCATCGACAGCCGCGAGGTGCCGAGCAACGCGCGCAGCTTGGCCCAGGAGAATTGCCGGTCCCCGGGCACGAGGACGAAAAGGAAGTCGTCGTCCGCCCGGCGCACGACGAGGGTCTTGACGATGTCGCCGGGAGCGACCCCGCGCAGCGCCGCCGCCTCCTCCAGCGAGCCGACCGGTCCGTGGCGAGTCACGGCATACGCCAGGCCTGCGGCGCGCACGGCAGCCAGCGCCCGTTCCTCGCCAGAAGTGCTCGGCACGCTGCTCACCGCCCCAATGTATGCCGTCCGCCCACCGGACGATTTGCGTGGACTGTGGGCCTGCACGTCGCCCGGGAGTGTCAGGATGGTGGCGGCATCGGTGCCGGCTCGTCGAGGAGGATCGTGACGTCGTTCTGGGCGGAGCATGCCTGGCTGCCGACCGGCCTGGCCCGGTCCGTGCGGCTCGTGGTCGCCGACGGGCGGTTCACCAGCGTCGAGCCGCGCTCCCAACGTCAGCCCGAGGACACCCGGCTCACCGGAGTGGTGTTGCCGGGCATGGCCAACGCCCACAGCCATGTCTTCCAGCGGGCCCTTCGGGGGCGCAACCAGACCGACGCCCAAAACCTCATTGCTTGGCGGGCGCAGATGTACGCGCTGGCCGACAAGCTCAACCCCGACCTCTACCTCGCGCTGGCTCGGGCGACCTTCGCCGAGATGGCGCTGGCCGGCTTCACCGTCGTCGGGGAGTACCACTACCTGCACCACGACCGGGGCGGGGTCCGTTATGCCGACCCCAATGCCATGGGGGCCGCCCTGGCCAAGGCCGCCGCCGACGTCGGCATCCGGCTCACCCTCATCGACACCCTCTATCTCGCCGGCGGGTTGACCTCCGACGGACACCTGCCGGTCGAGGGCGCCCAGCTGCGCTTCAGCGACGGGTCGGTCGAGGCGTGGGCCGATCGCATGGAGCGGATCGACCAGACCGAGCTCATGCGCCGCGGCGCGGCGATCCACTCCTTCCGGGCCGTGCCGCGTGAGGCGGCGGCCCACGCCGTGCAGCTGGTCGGTGAGCTGCCGCTGCACGTCTACGTCTCCGAGCAGCCGGCCGAAAACGTTGCCTGCCAGATGTATTACGGCGCGACCCCGACCCAGCTGCTCGCCGACATCGACGCGCTCGGGCCCGAGCTCACCGCCGTGCACGCGACCCACGTCAGCGAGGACGACATCGACCTGCTCGCCGACACCGAGTCACAGGTCGTCGTCTGCCCCACCTCCGAGCAGGACATGGCCGACGGCATGGCTCCGGTGCGCCGGCTGCTCGACGCCGGGGTGCCGGTGGGCATCGGCAGCGACGAGCAGGCCTTCGTCGACCCCTTCCTCGAGATGCGCGAGCTGGAGATGCACGAGCGGCTGCGCACCGGCGAGCGAGGGTGTTTCACGACGGCCGAGCTCGTGCGCGCCGGCTCGGTCCACGGCTATCAGAGCCTCGGCTGGTATGCCGGTGGCGCCCTCGCCCCGGGCATGCTCGCCGACTTCATCACCGTCGATCAGGACAGTGTCCGCACCGCGGGGAGCAAGGCGGCCGAGATCGTCTACACGGCCTCGGCCCCGGATGTTCTCGACGTCTACGTGGGCGGGCGGGCGATCGTCTCCGGAGGCCAGCACGCCGTCGGCCCGCTCGGCCCGATGCTGCGCGAGGCCTTCCACCTCATCCGCGAGACGGTCGGCTGACGGTCTCGCCCCTCCCAATCGCCGGGCAGCCCGGGGGACGGGGTGGCTCAGGCCTCGCGCTGTAGGGCGGCCGGCAGATGCCCGGAGGAGTTGGCGTAGTACTGCGCGGCCTTGCGGGTGGCAGCCACGCGGGCGGCTCCGACGGCCAGGCCGGTCAACGCGGCGAAGAGCACGGCCTCCTGCCAGCTGGAGTCCTCGGGGTGGTTGGGGTCGGACGGCGCCGGCTTGCCCGCGGCATACCGCCATCCCGCCCCGACGACCTTCTCGGCGACAGTCGCGGCGAGCATGGCCGACCCGGCGCTGAGCACCTTCCACACGAGCGGGCCCATCCCCGCACCTCCCGTTCAGGTCGTCCGCGATCCTCGCGGCTCACGCTACGCCGACTCTCGCACGGCCAAGAGGGTAAAGTCACCCTCACCACGACAGGGGAGCGCCCCCGAGCGCTGAGAGTGCGGTCCGCCGCAGACCCTCGAACCTGATCCGGCTAGTACCGGCGAAGGGAGTCGAGTCTCACCCGTCGGCCTCCGATGGGCCGCCGGTTCCCCTCCTGCCGAAGGAGGAGCTTTCCGTATGCCGTCCCGCCACCACCCCTTCCCCGCCCGCCCGGCAGCTCGCGCCGTCGAGAGCGCCGAGCGCGTCGGCCGCTCGGGGTCCGCGCGCAGCCGGTTGCTCACCGGCCTCGCGGGGGTCACCCTGCTCGCCGCCGGCCTCGCCGGCTGCTCCCTCGGAGGCACGACCGCGACCAGCACGGTCTCGGGATCCACCACGCCGACCGCGGCCGCCACCCCGACCGGTCCCGCCCACTGCAGCATCACGCAGACCGAGGTCCTGCTCGTCACCCACGACTCCTTCGTCCTGTCCGACGCCGAGCTCAAGGCCTTCACCGCCCAGACCGGGTGCACACTCAAGATCCTCACGAGCGGCGACGCCGGCCAGCTGACCAACAAGCTCGTCCTCACCAAGGCCTCGCCGATCGGCGACGCGGTCTTCGGCATCGACAACACCTTCGCCAGCCGGGCCGTCTCCGAGGGCGTCCTGGCCGACAACCAGCCCGCGCTCCCGACCGGCGCCACGGCATACGCCCTCGGCGGCGCCTCCGCGTCCAAGCTCGCCCCGATCGACTACGGCGACGTGTGCGTCAACGTCGACCTCGCCTGGTTCACCGCGCACGCGATCCCGGCGCCCGCGACCCTCGACGACCTCACCAAGCCGGCCTACAAGGATCTCTTCGTCACCCCCGGGGCGACGACGTCCAGCCCCGGCCTGGCCTTCCTGCTCGCGACGGTGGGCGCCTACGGCGACGGGTGGAAGGACTACTGGCAGCGGCTCAAGGCCAACGGTGTGAAGATCACGGCCGGCTGGTCGGACGCCTACTCGGTCGACTTCTCCGGCGGTGAGGGCAAGGGCACCCGCCCGATCGTCCTCTCCTACGCCTCCAGCCCGCCGTTCACCATCCCCAAGGGCGGCACGACGCCGACGACCGCCGCGCTGCTCGGCACGTGTTTCCGGCAGGTGGAGTATGCCGGTGTGCTCGCCGGCGCCAAGAACCCCGAGGGCGCGCGCGCCTTCGTCGACTTCATGCTCACCCGACCGGTGCAGGAGGGCATCCCCGACGGGATGTACATGTTCCCCGTCGACAGCGGGGCGTCGCTCCCGACCGACTGGGCCAAGTGGGCCAAGGTCGCCGACCAGCCTTATGTGGTCAGCCCCGACGACATCGCCGCCAAGCGAGACGCCCTGCTCAAGGCGTGGACCGAGGTGACCGGCTCCTGAGCCGGCTCTCGATCATCACGCTCGTGCGGATCCCCAGGCCCAGCGGCAGGGCGGCGGCGACGGTCGTCGCCGCCGCCCTGCCGCTGGCCTTCCTCGCCGTCTTCTTCGTCCTGCCCGTGGCGGGGATGGTCGGCCGCGGCCTCTGGCCCGGGGGAGCGCTGGACCTGTCCGGCTTCGCCGAGGTGCTCGGCCGGGCCCGCACGCAGCGGATCGTCGGCTTCACCCTCGTCATGGCCGCTGCGGCGACCGTGCTGTGTGTCGGGCTGGGCATCCCCGTCGCCCACGCCCTCTATCGGCTCGCCCTGCCTGGCCGTCGGGTGTTGCGCGCGCTCGTCGTCATGCCCTTCGTGCTGCCGACCGTCGTCGTCGGGGTGATGTTCCGCTCGCTGCTCGCGCCCGGGGGCTGGCTCGGTGGACTCGACCTCGACGGCTCGTGGCAGGCGATCCTCGCGGCCTACGTCTTCTTCAATCTCGCCGTCGTGGTCCGCACGGTCGGCGGGACCTGGGAGGGCCTCGATCCGCGGATGGAAGAGGCGGCGGCCGCGCTGGGTGCCTCGCCGGCGGTCGTCTTCCGGACGGTGACCCTGCCGGCCCTCGGCCCGGCGATCGTGTCCGCCGCGACGGTCGTCTTCCTCTTCTGCGCGACCGCCTTCGGGGTCGTGCTCACCCTCGGCGGGCTGCGCTATGGCACGGTCGAGACCGAGATCTACCTGCTGACGACGACCCTGCTCGACCTGCGCGGGGCCGCGGTCCTCTCGGTCGTCCAATTCCTCGTCGTCGTGCTGCTGCTCGTGCTTGCCGACCAGGCCCGGGTCCGCGAGACCCGGGCAGCGGCCGGGGCTGGGAGGGGGACGCGCACCGCGCGGGGAGCCGTGGCGCCGCGGCCGGTCACGGCATACGCCCTGCCATCGCTCGTGGCGACCGCCGCGGTCGTCGGACTGCTGGTGGCCCCGGTCGCCGCCCTCGTCACGCGCTCGCTGCAACGCGGAGGGGAGTGGACGCTCGCCAACTATGCCGGGCTGGGCAGCCTCGACGCCCATCACGCCCTCGCCACCACCGTGTGGGAGGCGCTCGGGACGTCCTGGCAGATCGCCGTCGATGCGGCGCTGATCGCCGTCCTGCTCGGCGTGCTCGTGTCGGTGCTCGTCGCCCGGCCGACCCGGACACCCGGTCAGCTCCGGCGCCGACGGGTGCTCGACGCACTCGTCATGCTGCCGCTCGGAATCTCGGCGGTGACCGTGGGCTTCGGCTTTCTCGTCACCTTGGACCGGTCACCGCTGGATCTGCGCTCGTCGCCGGTGCTCATCCCCATCGCCCAGGCCATGGTCGCTCTCCCGCTCGTCGTGCGCACCCTCACCCCGGTGCTGCGGGCCGTCGACGATCGCCAGCGCCAGGCGGCGGCCACACTGGGGGCCGGGCCGGCGCGGGTGTGGCTCACCGTCGACCTCCCGGTGATCTGGCGGCCACTGCTGGCGGCGGTCGGCTTGGCGCTCGCGGTCTCGCTGGGGGAGTTCGGGGCGACGAGCTTCCTCGTCCGCCCCGACCGGCCGACGCTGCCGGTGGTGATCTACCAGTTGATCGGGCGACCCGGCGCTGACAACCTCGGGCTGGCACTGGCCGCATCGGTCGTGCTCGCCGGGGTCACGGTCGCGGTCATGGCCGTGGTCGAACGGCTGCGGGTGAGCTCAGTGGGGGCGTTCTGATGGCGGCATTCAGCGGGCTGCAGGTCGACCGCGTCGGCGTGCGCTATGGCGAGCGGATGGTGCTCGACGGCGTCAGCCTCGAGGTCCCGGCCGGCACGGTGACCGCTGTCCTCGGGCCGTCGGGGTGCGGCAAGTCGACGCTGCTGCGCGCGGTCGCGGGTCTGGAGCCCCTCGCAGCCGGCACGGTGAGCTTCGACGGGGTGGACCTTGCCGGGGTCCCGACCCATCGGCGCGGGTTCGCCATGATGTTCCAGGACGGCCAACTCTTCCCCCACCTCGACGTGGGCGGCAATGTCGCCTATCCGCTCGCGCGGCGCGGCATACGGGGCGAGGCTGCACGTGGCGAGGTGGCGCGCCTGCTCGAGCTCGTCGAGCTGCCCGGGTATGCCGGTCGGCGCCCGAGCACGCTGAGCGGCGGGGAGGCCCAGCGGGTCGCACTGGCCCGTTCACTGGCGGCGCACCCCCGCCTGCTGCTGCTCGACGAGCCGCTGTCCGCCCTGGACCGCGACCAGCATGACCGGCTGGCCGCAGACCTGCGGCGGGTGCTCGTCGAGACGGGCACCACCGCCCTCCTGGTCACCCACGACGTGACTGAAGCGGCCGTGCTGGCCGACGCCACCATCCGGCTCCCCGCCTCGCGGCTACGGTGACATGTGCTCGCGAAGGTCGCCATCACCAAGAGCGCGACACCGACGACGATCACGGCGGCCGCGCAGGCCGTCACCTACTCCTTCGTCGTCACCAACACCGGCGGGTGCCGCACAACTCCATCGCCGTCACCGATGTGCCCGTCGCCCCCGCAACAGCGCCCACCGTCTCGGGCCCTGCCACCACCCTCGCGGTCGGTGCTTCGGTGACGTGCACGGCGACGTATGCCGCGACCCAGGCTCACGTGGACAAGGGCACTGTCGTCGACACCGCCACGGTCACGGCCAAGGACTCCGCCGGGGTCTCGGTCACAGCGACCTCGGCCTCCGTTCGTTGACGGTGACCAACACCGGCAACGTCACGCTGACCAACGTCGCGGTGACCGACAACAAGGTCGGTGGCACTGTTGTCTACACGCCGGCGACGCTCAAGCGCCGACTTCGCCAACGTCAGGCCCGGAGCAGCCGTCACCGAGACCGCGAGCGCAATGCGCTACTCGGACGGGCGTGTTGCGAACTCGATGACCCAGTCCTCACGGGCCTCGCCGTCAACGGCGAGCCGCCACGAGAAACGTCGTCCCGCCGGCAGGGCAAAGGGGGGTATGCCGATGGCGAGCGCCGCGTCGACGGGAGCCCCGGCGACCAAGCCCGGCGGTCGACCGACCTCGAGCTGTGCGGCCACGAGCACCGGCGTCGGGCCGGCCGGGGCGAGCTGGGTCACCGGGTGGCCGTCCTCGTCGACGAGGCGCAGCTCCATGGCGATCGGGCGCCCGGCGCGATCCCAGGGGACGTCGACCTTGAGCGCGAGGAACATCGGCACGGGTGCCGCGGGACGCACCGACCACCCGCCACCGTTGATGTAGAGCTTGCCCTCGGCGACGGCGGCGTGATCGCACAGCAGCATGGTGACCCGCATGTGGTCATCCTCGCACCGCTGCTCCCGCGCTCGTATGCCGTGCGCCGCATCACCCAGGGGCGGGACGGCGAGGTGCCAGGTGGGGCCGGTCGCTCGACGGTGTCCGGCAGGTGGGAAAGCCGTGCGAACACGGCATACGCGTCATGGGAGGCTTGGGCCATGCGCGAGGTGACCCAGAGCCGCAAGCTGGCCGACGTCTGTTATGACATCCGCGGGCCGGTGCTCGACGAGGCCAAGCGGCTCGAGGACGAGGGGCACCGCATCCTCAAGCTCAATATCGGCAATCCGGCGCCGTTCGGCTTCGAGGCCCCCGACGAGATCCTCGTCGACATGATCGCCCAGCTGCCGCAGGCCCAGGGCTACAGCGACTCCAAGGGCATCGTCTCGGCGCGGCGGGCGGTCACGCAGTATTACCGCCTCAAGGGCGTCGAAGGGGTCGGCACCGACGACGTCTACCTCGGCAACGGCGTGAGCGAGCTCATCGTCATGGCCATGCAGGCCATGCTCGACACCGGCGACGAGGTGCTCATCCCCGCGCCGGACTACCCGCTGTGGACCGCAGCGACCGCGCTGGCCGGTGGCAAGCCCGTGCACTACCTCTGCGACGAGACCGCCGGCTGGGCGCCCGACCTCGACGACCTCGCGGCGAAGATCACCCCGCAGACCAAGGCCATGGTCGTCATCAATCCCAACAACCCCACCGGAGCGGTCTACTCCGACCAGACCCTTCGGGCCATGGTCGAGCTCGCGCGGGCGCACGGCCTGGTGCTCATGGCCGACGAGATCTACGACAAGATCCTCTACGACGACGCGAGCCACACGGCGTTGGCGTCCTTGGCGCCGGACCTGTTCTGCCTGAGCTTCAACGGGCTGTCGAAGGCCTATCGGGTCGCGGGCTTCCGCTCCGGGTGGATGGCTCTGTCCGGGCCCAAGCACCATGCGCGGAGCTTCATCGAGGGGCTCAACATCCTCGCCAACATGCGGTTGTGCGCCAATGTGCCGGCGCAGCACGCGATCGCCACGGCGCTGGGCGGCTATCAGTCGATCAACGAGCTCATCCTGCCCGGGGGACGCCTACTGGCCCAACGCAATCGGGCGTGGGAGCTGCTCAACGAGATCCCCGGGGTCTCGTGCGTCAAGCCTGGGGGGGCGCTCTATCTCTTCCCGCGGCTGGATCCCGAGGTGCACCAGATCCACGATGACGAGCGCTTCGCGCTCGACCTGGTGCGCCAGGAGCGCATCCTCGTCGTGCAGGGGACCGGCTTCAACTGGCCGCAGCCGGATCACTTCCGGATCGTCACGCTCCCGCACGTCGACGACCTCGAGGAGGCCATCGGGCGGATCGGCAACTTCCTGTCGTCGTATCGGCAGTAGGCCTCAGCGGGGCGTCGTCGTTGCCGCAACTCCGACGATGACGACCATGAAGATGATGTAGAGGAGCCCGAGGATCAGCAGCACCGATCCGACGATCCCGCAGATCATGCCCGCCTGGACCTGCCCGCGGTTGCTGAACGGCGTGCCGCTCGAGTCGATCTCACGCAGCGCCTTGCGCCCCATCACCCAGGCGAAGGGGCCGGTGAACTGGCAGAAGACGATGGAGATGATCCCGAGGATGAGGATCAACGTCCCCTGCGGGTGCTCCATGCCGACATAGCCGTATGCCGGCGGCGCGACGGGGTAGCCAATCGGCGGTTGCGAGCTGTAGCCGCCCTGGTAGGGGCCAGCTGCCGGCGAATATCCTTGCGGCATAGGGGGATAGCCGGGAGGTGTCGAGTCCTGGTGCCCATAGCCCGGCGCGGCGGGCTGACCGTAGGTGGGGTCGTAGCCCTGGCCGTATGCGGGCGCCGACGGCTGGCCGTAGGGGTCCGCGGTTTGTCCGTATGCCGGCGGTGGCGTCTGCCCGTAGGGGTCCGCCACGGGCGTCTGGCTCCACGGCGACTCGGCGGCCGGCGGCATACTGCCGCTCGGGTCGGCAGCTGGGGGCATCGGGGTCGTCGGGTCGCTGGCGGGCTGCTCGGCCGTCGGGTCCATGCTCATGGCGACACTCTAGCCATGGGGGTCGTGGCAGGCTTGGCAACCATGACTTCTGCCCAGGTGCCCGCCGCCGGCGATCCGGCGACCGATGAGCCGACCCCACCCGAGCCCACCAATCCCGCGCTGGGGCTGCGCTCGGTCCGCCTCGAGCGCCTCGCCGCCGGACGGTATGCCGTGACCAACCCCCGGGGTGGCACGGTGCGGTTGGGGCGTGGCGCCGACGAGGACTACACCCCGGTCGAGCTGCTGCTCGCGGCCATCGCCGGCTGCACCGCCGTGGACGTCGACGAGGTGACCAGCCGCCGCAGCGAGCCGGAGTCCTTCATCGTCGACTGCGAGGGGGTCAAGGTCTCCGACGACCAGGGCAATCACCTCTCGGGTGTCGATGTGACCTTCCGGCTGGTCTTCCCCGACGATGCGGGCGGGACTGCTGCGGCGGGACTGGTCGAGCGGGTCGTGCGGCTCTCGCACGATAAGCTCTGCACGGTCAGCCGCACGGTCATGCTCCCGATCCCCGTGCGGACGCACATCGAGTGAGGCTCGTGGCTCGCCAGAGAGCAGCCGCGAGAACGTGGGACAGTTGTGACCAGTGGTGCCGGTGTGGCGCCGCTGGAAGGTGAGTGACCCGGCATACAGTGCGGTGGTCATGACCGTCGACGTGCTCCCGACCAATGTCTCGACCGCGGTGGCGACCACCATCGAGACCTATCTCGCGCGCCTGGACGCCCACGTGCCCGAGCTGGTCGCCGGGGTCTGGCTCACCGGGTCGGTGGCGCTGGGCGACGTCCACCCCGGCCGCAGCGACGTTGATGTCGTCACCGTCCTCACCGAGCAACCCGATCGCGACGCGCTGCGGGCCCTCGCCGACGTCCACGAGAGTCTCCCCGAGCCCCAGCCGTCTGACGGGCCGTGGGACCGCACCCGGCCGCGGCTCGACGGGTGGTATGTCACCCGCGAGGACCTGCGCCGCCCACCCACCCGCGGCCAGACCCTCGGCCTGCGCGCGCTCGACCGGCGGCTGCTCACCGGCCCGGGGTGGCTCCCGCCCGCCCTGCTGTGGCATGAGGTCGCCGAGCATGGGCTTGCCGTCGCGGGCCTGCGCCCCGACCAACTGACCATCGCCCGAGACCCCGACGGGGTCGTCGACTGGTGCCGGCATACCCTGGCCAATCAGTGGGGACCGTGGTGGGACCGGACGGCGAGGTCGTTGTCGTTGGCCGGTTTCGGCGGTCTCGGGCCGCTGGCGCCGACCACGGGAGTGCTGGGCGTGGCCCGCATCCGCTACACCCTGGAGACCGGCGGCATCATCTCCAAGTGCGGCGGCGGTGAGTGGGCGCTGGAGGCCATGGCGCCGCGCTGGCGGCGCATCCTCACCGAGGCGCTGCGGGTGCGCAATCACCCCGATCGGCCCTCGCTCTATCGCTCGCCGTGGCGGCGCCGCCGCGATGCCCTGGCCTTCGTCGACAGTGTGCTCACCGACGCGGAGCGGTGGGCGTGAGCGCACCCGACGAGAGCGGCCCCCGGCGCGGGCCGGAGGCCTTGCTCGCGCTCACCGGCATCCCCGACCCGGCCGACGCGCCGCCGTTGCGCTGGGGGATCCTTGCCCCTGGGGGCATCGCCAACAAGTTCGCCGACGCTGTGCACGCCTTCACCCAGGGGCGGGTCGTCGCCGTCGCCTCACGCGATGAGGGGCGGGCGCGCGCCTTCGCCGAGGCGCACGGCATACCTCGGGCGTATGCCGGTTATCCGCAACTGGCCGCGGACCCTGACGTCGAGGCGATCTATGTCGCGTCGCCGCACTCGGGGCATCTCGAGCACGCCCTGCTGGCCATCCAGGGTGGCAAGCACGTGCTCGTCGAGAAGGCCCTGGCGCGCAATCTCGGCGAGGTCGAGGCGATCTTCGCCGCCGCGGCGGCTCGGGGCGTCTTCGCCATGGAGGCGATGTGGACGCGGCACCTGCCCCACATCGCCCTCATGCGGCGGTGGATCGCCGAGGGTCGGGTCGGTCGGATCGTCTCGGTCGTCGCCGATCACGGCCAGTCACTCGACTTCGAAGCCACCCATCGGCTCAAGGACCCGGCGCTTGCGGGTGGCGCCGTGCTCGACCTCGGGGTCTATCCGATCGCCTTCGTCGTCGACGTGCTGGGAGCTCCGGCGGCCGTGCACGCGGCGGGCCATCGCACCGAGACGGGGGTCGACGCCAGTGCGGCGATCACCTTGAGCTATGCCGATCCCGTTGTCGCGCAAGCGGCCTGCACCCTGCTGACCAAGACGCCGACGACCGCGGTCGTCGCCGGGACAGCGGCGCGGATCGAGCTCGACGGTGACTTCTACTCCCCGACCGAGATCCGGCTGATCTCCGCCCAGCGGGGGATCGACCCGCAGGCGGCGGTGCTGGAGGCGGTCGACGGCCGGGTGCCCAATGGCTTCCAGTTCGAGATCGCCGAGGTCGCCCGGTGCGTCGCGGCCGGTCTCACCCAGAGCCCGCGGATGACCTGGGACTCCTCGCGGGCGGTCATGACGGTGATGGACGAGGTGCGCCGCCAGCTCGGCGTGCGCTATCCGGGCGAGTGAGCCGACCCGGCGGGGTCGCCGCGAGATAGGCGAGAGCGCCGATCCCCGCGAACGTGTAGGTCGACAGCAGCACCGCCGCGACCAGCCGGGGGAGCCCGCCGACGACCCCGTCGACGAGCAGGGGCTCGATGCACAGGACCGCGGCCAAGGCCGCCGCAGCGTTCGCTCGCCCGTGGTGAAGCAGGACCGCGACGAAGGTCAGCAGCCAGAGCCAGTGGTGGGTCCAGGCGACGGGTGAGGCGAGCAGCCCCGCGAGGCTGGACGAGGTTGATCTGGCCGAGGTAGATCGACCGACCGATGGGAGCCGAGAGCATGACGAGGGCGAGCAGCCACCATGGCTGGCCGGGGAAGAGCCGGCGGGTCAGCCAGGCGCCGAGGCCGAGGTTGAGCACCACCCACACGGCCATGACCAACCCGTCGGGCAGCGGCGCGAAAGGGAGGAAGAGCAGCGCGGCGACGGGGGGATAGGTGTAGGGCAAGGCTGGGCGATCCACATAGAGCGACCGACCGGCCAACCAGTCACGCGCCGCGTTGACATAGACGAGGAAGTCCTGCTGGTGGCCGGCCTGCAGCTCGCGCACCCACCGGAGCGAGACGCCCACGATCACGGCGGCGATGGCGAGCCTGGCGATCCAGCGACGCATGGCGGCCGATCAGCTCGAGGCGACCGAGGCGACTCGCTCGATGATCGCCCGCGCGCTCGCCTGTGGCGCGAGCTCGGGCAGCCAGTGGCCCTCGTCCAGCTCGACGAGCCGGAAGTCGGCCAGCACGGCCTGGGCCGTCAGCTCGGTGGCCAGCGGTCCGAGGAAGGGGTCGCGTCGTCCCCAGACCAGGGTGGCCGGCACGCGGCAGCGGTGGGCCACGCCGCGTGACAGGGGCAGTGCCCGATACCAGTTCATCGCGCAGGTGAGTGCGCCGGGCTCGGCGAGGCGGGCGGCATACCGCTGCGCGTCCTCGCTCGGCACTCCCGAGCGGGCGAGGGTGGCGGCCAGGCGCGAGGAGAGCAACCGCTCGGGCAACCAGGGCAGCTGCATGGCGCCCATGTACCAGGAGCGGCGCAGCTGGTCGACGCCGGCTCGGCTCGGGCGCAACGCCCGATTCATCGCGATGGGATGCGGGGTGGAGAGCACGGTGACCGAGGCGACCCGGTCGGGACGGATGCCGGCCGTCAGCCAGGCGATGCCGCCGCCCCAGTCGTGCCCGACGAGGTGAAATTGCTCGGCACCCGCCGCGTCGGCGACCGCCGTCGCGTCCTCGACGAGCTTGCCCAGGTGGTATGCCGCTCTCCCGTGCGGCCGCGCTCCGGGGGAGTATCCGCGCTGGTCGGGGGCGAGGGTGCGCAGCCCCGCGGAGTGCAGCAGCGGCAGGACCCTGCGCCAGCTCGAGCGGTCGACCGGGAAGCCGTGCAGCAGGACCACCGCCGGACCGTCGAGTGGCCCCGCGTCGTCGATGTCGAAGACTAGGCCGTCGTGGCGGACCTGGCTCACCCGTGCGGCGCCGGTCACGAGGCGGCCGAATCGTTGGGCTCGCCGACGTGGTCCCGACGTGTCGACGGCGACACGAGCCGCTGACGCTGGCGCCCCAAGCCCTCGATCTCGAGCTCGACGACGTCGCCGACCTGCAGGTAGGGGAATCGCCCGGACAGGGCGACGCCTCCCGGGGTGCCGGTCATGACCACATCACCCGGCTCGAGGGTGATGAATTGGCTGATCCGGCGGACCAATTCGCCGACAGAGAAGACCATCTGGGCCGTCGATGCGTCCTGGCGCAGCTCGCCGTTGACATGCAGCTGCAGGCGCAGGTCGGCGAGGTCGCCCACGACGGCGAGCGAGTCCAAGGGCACGACGGACGGCCCCAAGGGGCAGAAGGTCGGGGCGCTCTTGCCCGCCGACCACTGGCCGTTGGCGCCGCTCGTCATGCCGCTGCGCTCGGAGACATCGTTGGCGATCGTCACCCCGGCCACGCAGGCGAGGGCCTCTTCGTCGCTCTCGAGGTATGCCGCCTGCGCGCCCATGACGAGTGCGAGCTCGACCTCGTAGTCCACTTGCTCGGCCCGGGGCGGGATGACGATAGGGTCGAAGGCTCCGACGACGGCGTTGGGGTGTTTGAAGAAGAGCACCGGGTCGGAGGGGGCCGGCAACCCGAGCTCGGTGCACAGGTCGGGATAGTTCTGGCCGACGCAAACGACGGCCTGCGGGCGGGCCACCGGGGCGCCGACCCGCTCGTGTCCCAGCTCGATCGGTCGGAGGCTGCGCGCGGCGAGGGCGGCGGTGGTCATCCGCAGACCGCCGCGGGCGAAGTAATCGCCGTCGATGTCGGCGGTCACCGGACTGAGGTCGAAGGCCTGGCCGTCGGAGACCACCACCGGTCGCTCGGATCCGAGCGGACCGATGCGCATGAGCCTCATGGGCAGCCCCTTCTCGACGGCGTCCTCCATCCTGCCACCCTCACGGCGGCTCGGGTCAACCGAAGGCCTACTGCGCGAGCCGAGCGCGTCGCTCCCGCTCGGCCACGGCATACGGATCGGTGCGGGCGTCATAGCGCCAGAACCCACGCAACCACGCGGCGGTCACCACCACGCCGCCGACGCAGAGCAGCCCGCCCGAGGTGATCGAGGCCCGCACCGACCAGCGATCGGCGACCAGGCCCGAGCGCACCTGCCCCCCGAGCGGGCCGATCGAATAGGAGAGCATCTCGATGCCGGCCAGCCGCCCGCGCATCTCGTCGGGGATCGTCTGGTGCCAGATGACGCTGCGAAAGAGCGCGCTGACCATGTCGGCAGCACCCGCGACGGCAAAGCACAGCAGCACGATCGGGACGCTGCCGCTGACGCCCGCGGCCGCGACGGCTGCCCCCCAGACGATGGCGGCGAGCACGACCGCGCGGCCGTGCCGATGGACGCGGGTCGTCCACCCGCTCGTCGCCGTGACGAGCAGGCTCCCCACCGTGCCGGCCGAATAGAGCAGCCCGAGGATGGCCGGCTGCTTGAGGACGTCGGCCGCGAGGGCTGGATAGAGCACCGTCGGCATGGCGAGCAGCATCGCGACGATGTCGATGAGATAGGTGCCGAGCAGGTCGCGCCGGCTCACGGCATACCTCGCGCCGGCGGCGATCGACCGCAGGCTGGCGGGGGTGCTCTCGCCGAGCGGGGGATAGCTCGCCAGCCGCGCGAAGAGGGCTGTCGCGATGATCAGGCCCGTGACGTCGATCGCGTATGCCGGTGCGGCGCCGAGGGATTCGACGAGCAGCCCGCCGGCGGCCGGGCCGGCGAGCAACCCCACTTGCATGCCGAGCGAGCTGACCGACACCGCGGCGGGCAGCTGCTCGTGGCGGACCGTGCGGGGCACGAGCGCCTCGCGGCTGGGCCGCTGCAGCGCGCCGGCCGCCGACAACACCGCCCCGACGACGTAGATGACCCAGGCCTGCGGCTGCGCGAGCAGCGAGTTGGCCATGAGCAGCGCCGTGAGCACGACCTGTGCCACCCCGGTCCACACGAGCATGAGCCGCCGGTCGACATGGTCGGCGAGCGCGCCGCCCCAGAGTCCGAAGATGACGAGCGGCACGAGCTCGACGAGCCCGAGCAACCCGACCGCGAGATTGGAGCCGGTGAGCCGATAAAGCTGCCACGGCAGGGCGACATAGCTGACCATCCCGCCGAGATAGAAGACCGTGCCGGCGAGGAAAAGCCTGCGGAAATCGGGCGATTCGCGCAGCGGCGTCGTGTCGACGCGCAGCGCTCGCAGGCGATCACGCAGGCTCACCCCGAGAGTGTGCCGCATCGCCCGTATGCCGTGCCGCCGGGTTTCGTGACGCGGCGGGCTGCGCCGACGCTCTGTGGGCACGGCATACTGGCTGGTCATGAGCGACGGCGCGGCGGAGGCGGGAGAGAAGGCCTTGCGGCGCAACGAATTTGGACAACCGATCGGCGAGCCGATCACCTGGAGCGGCGCGCGGCGCCCGGCGCCGGTGGTCCTCCGCGGCCGCGAGGTGCGGCTCGAGCCGCTCAGCCAAGCGCACACGCCCGACCTGTATGCCGCCCTCGGCGACCCCCGCGACGACGAGCGTTGGACCTATCTGGCCTTCGAGCCCTGCCACAGCGAGGCGGCGATGGCAGCGGTGGTGGCCGACCTCATGGCCAATCCGGGATTCGTGCCCTTCGCGATCTGTCGACCCGACGGGCGTGCGGTGGGCTTCGCGGCATACCTGCGCATCGACCCGGCCATGGGCACCATCGAGGTCGGGTCGATCCTCTATGCCAGCGAGCTCGCGCGGACCCGGGCGGCGACCGAGGCGATGGCCCTGCTCGCCGGGCATGCCTTCGACGAGCTGGGCTACCGGCGCTATGAGTGGAAGTGCGACGCCCTCAACGCACCCAGTCGCCGGGCTGCAGTCCGGCTCGGCTTCCAGCCGGAGGGGGTGTGGCGCCAGGCGCTGGTCTACAAGGGGCGCAACCGCGACACGGCCTGGCTGGCGATGACCGACACCGACTGGCCGCGCATCCGCACGGCATACGAGACCTGGCTGGATCCGGCCAACACCGACGAGCGCGGCCACCAACGCGTGCGGCTCAGTGAGCTGACCGCGAGGCGGTCGACTCACTGAGCCGCAGGGTGGTGCGGGGGAAGGCTCAGCCGAAGAGCGACAGCTGACCGAAGTGCTCGGCGAGCAGGTAGTAGACCGTGACGCGGTTCTTGCGGTTGACGCCCTTGAGCTTGTCGCCGACCTTGGCCAGCGCCGCGTCGAGCGTGGCGTCGTCCTCGGTGCGGGCGAGCTTCTTCTTGAGGAAGCCGTTGCGCACCCGGGCGAGCTCGGCCGGGTCGGAGAAGGACACGAGCGACGAGTCGGCCTTCTGCAGGGCGATCCCGCAGTGGCGGACGATGCCGGCGATGACCTTGTCGTCGGCGTTGGGTGCGTACTTCTTCACATCTGCGGCCCAGTCGGCCATAGCTGCTCTCCTCCCGAGCACAGCGCCCGGAGCCCTCGTGGCTCCCGGTCAGATCGCACGCTAGCGCGCTCGGGGCCCGACGGGGCGGATTGGCATGCGGCAGTTCGCCAATCGGCGCAGGTCAGCCCGCGAGATCGAACCACCCGATGGCCGGCTCGACGAGGCTCCCGAGCCAGACTCGGCCCTCGTGCTCGCGCACGCCGGTGGCCATGTGCCAGTCGCCTGCCTCGCGCTCGCAGTCGTGCACGACGGTCCCCGCGTCGTCGAGCGCTTGCACGTGG
>CAZLGB010000006.1:0-40576 GCA_964558825.1 uncultured Intrasporangiaceae bacterium | reverse complement strand
GGCTCGCGTCGGTCGCCGTGGCGGTGCTCGACCACACCGGGCACCCGGTCGCCGCGGTGGCGAGCACCTATCCGCGCGAGGCCGTCGACGCCGCTGCCGAGGCCGCGCTGGCCGAGCGGGTGCGCCGGGTGGCGCTCGCGGTCACCGCCCGCCTCGGCGGCTGAGGGTATGCCGAGCGCGCTCGTTCGGCCTCGCCCATGGCCCGCACCGCCCTCGGCCGAACATGGCCCTGCCACGACCCGGGGCGTGAAGCAGTCGATGACGGAGTCACTGGTGTCGTGATCACCACACCAGCGACGCCGTCACGGACGCCGTCAGGCCCGGTCGAGCCCGACGCCACCCAGCCCGTCGGCCGCGGGAGCGACGCCCGCCGCCCCAGCAGCCTCCTCGCCGGCCCCACCGGCGCGCAACTCGGCGCGGATGTGCCCGCGCAACCAAAAGGCGATGTGCGCGGCGCCCGCCAAGGTCACCACGGCGATCGCCGCAAAGAGCCAGCGCCAGCTCACCACCGAGACGAGCAGGGCCCCGGCAGCCAGCGAGATCGCTTGCGGCGCACCCATGATCACCTCGAGCGCCATCGACGTGCGGCCCATGATCGCCTGCGGCGTGCGCCGTTGCACGAGGGTCATCACCGACACGAAGAGCAGCGGCAGCGCCACCCCGACCAAGGTGACGAGCACGAGCATGACCGCCAGCGACGTCGATGCGGCGATGATGGCGATCGGCACCGCCATGAGCACCATCCCGAGGACACACGTCCCCACCTCGCCGACCCGCTGCACGACCCGCGCCGAGGCCAGCCCGCCGACGACCGCCCCGACCCCCTGGACGGTGACCACCACGCCGGCAAAGGTCGCCAGCCGGTCAAAGCTGTCGAGCAGCGCATAGATCGACGACTCGGTGAAGCCGACGACGAGCAGCATGAGGCCGAAGCCGACGAGGGTATGCCGCAGCACCGCATCGCCGACGAGGTGACGCACGCCTGCGGTGATCTGGGCCCACAGGTGCGCCTCCTCGCGCGCCGGGGCGTCCTCACGCAGTCGCAGCCCGGCGATGAGCACGGCCGCGACGACGAAGGACAGCACGTCCACGACGATGACCGGCCAAGCCCCGCGCCACGCGAAAAGGCCCGCCCCGACGAGCGGCCCGAAGAGCCGGAAGCTCTCCTTGGTCGTCTGCAGCGCCGCATTGGCTCCGACGAGGGTCTGCTCCGGGAGCAGCTCCTTGAGCAGCCCGTTGACCCCGGCCGGCAGCACGACGAAGGACACCCCGTAGAGCACGGCGACGACCCAGATGATCCACACGTCGCTCGCCGACTGCACCGCCAGCAGCGGCAGCAGGATGGTCGCTGAGGCGAGATTGCCCCAGACGAGCAGCGGCTTGCGCCGGAGCCGGTCGATCCACACGCCGAAGGCCGGCGCGACGAGGCTGGGGATCATCATGAAGAAGAAGGTCAACCCCGCCTGCGCGTTGGATCCCGTCAGCGTCTTGACCCACATCGACAGCACGAGCAGCAGCACCGAGTCGCCGAGCGCGGAGGTGCTGAGGGCGGCATACAGCCGCGGGAAACCCGCCACCCGGAATGCGTCGCCCATCGTCGTCCCTCTCGTCCGCCACTCACGATATGTCGCGTCTGCAAGTCACGTTATATCGCAAGTTACGTGCACCTGCCAAGGGTATGCCGTGCCCCTCCCGGCCCAGCCCGCCCCAGCCCGGCCCCAGCCCGGCTCAGCCGACGACGAAATAGCGCACGAGGACATAGGGGACACACGCCGCGACGGTGACCGCGGTGACGGGGATGCCGTATTTGGTGAACTCCCAGAAGGAGATCGGATGCCCCGCCCGCTTGGCGATGCCCGTGACGACGACATTGGCGCTGGCCCCGATGGCGGTGGCATTGCCTCGGCGAGGTCACGTGCGAGCATCGGCCGACTGCTCCTCTCCGCGATGGTGCGCCGAGAAGCGGCGCACCAGCGGCATGACTGTCAGCCCCTGCACGGCGATGGTGAACAGCACCACGGCATACGTCGCCGTGACGATGCTGGAGCGATAGTCGCTGGGCGGCAGGGCGAGGGCGAGCGAGATCGCGATGCCACCGCGCAGCCCACCCCAGGTCAGCAGCCGGATCGTGCCGGGTGGATAGCCCTCTCGGTGGCGCAGGAGGGTGATCGGCAACCACACACTCACCAGCCGCGCCCCGAGAGCGATCCCGACGAGCAGCAGCCCCGCGACGATCTGCATGCCGTGGGTCTCGGTGAGGATGACGTCCAGGCCGATGAAGGCGAAGAGCAAGATGTTGAGGACCTTGTCGAGGGTGTCCCAGAAGGCGAGCACCTCGTCGCGGGTCACCGGGTCGAAGGCCTCCTCCTTGCCCGCCGACATCACCGACCCGGCCGCGACCATGGCCAGCGGTCCGCTCAGGCCCAGGCTCGTGGCGAGCACGTAGCCGCACACGACCATGGCCAGCGTGATGAGGATTTCGACGACGTGCCCGTCGATCGATCGGCACATCCGATAGGCGATCCACCCGAGGACCAGCCCGAAGGCGAGCCCCCCGATCGCCTCCTGGACGAAGACGCCGAGCACCCCCAGCGCGGTGGGGTCGACGTGGTGGGAGGAGTCCGCGCCGGCGAGGCTCGCGAGGATGACGAAGAGGACCACCCCGACGCCGTCGTTGAGCAGGCTCTCACCGGCGATGAGCGTCTCGAGCTTGCTCGGCACCTTGGCCCGCTTGAGCAGGTCCAGCACGGCGACGGGGTCGGTCGGGCTGATCAGCGCGCCGAAGAGCATCGCCCAGACGAGCGGCATACCGATGCCAAGTACGCCGAAGATGAGGTATGCCGCGCCCCCGATGAGCGCCGTGCTGACCAGGGTGCTCACCCCGGCGAGGGTGAGGATGCCGGCGCGATGGCGCAGCAGCTCGCGCGCGTCGAGGCTCATCGCGCCGGCGAAGAGCAGGATCGAGAGGATCCCGTTGAGCACGAAGGTCGTGAAGTCGAGGGTCTGCAGCAGGTCGGCCGTCGTCGTCTTGACTCCGGAGAGGTTGCCGACGGATCCGACGATCGACAGCAGCACCGCGGTCGCGGCCCCAGCCAGAGTCACCCCGACCGTCGTGGGCACCTTGACGTAGCGCTCGTTGACCCACGCAAGAACGGCGGCCACCCCCAGCAGACCCGCGAATGCCGTTCCCATGAAACGACTTTATCGGCGGCTCACGCCCTGTGGAGGGCTGCGCCAAGGACCGTATGCCGGGCCGGCACCGACCACGGGGCCCGGGTCAGAACTCGTCCCCCTGGTTGTGCTGTTCCAGCTCGGTGACCAGCCGCAGGAGACGGGATCGGCCATGACGGCAAAGGCGAACCCGTGGTCAGGGTTGCCTCCGAGTGCCGGGGGCCTGTCGGGGGCGGCCCAGGTGACCGCTGGGTGACGTGCAGGAGAAGTGACGTATGCCGCTCAGGCGTCGGCGACGGGCGGGGCGGTTAGGTCGGGAGTGCCGGCGGCGGCCAATTCGCGGGCGATGTAGGACTCGAGGTCGGCGAGATTGTCGGCATTTCTTCGGGCCACGGTGAGCAGCGCGGTCATCGTCGCGACCTCCTCGACCTGCTCCTTGATGAACCACTGCATGAACTGCTCGGCGGCGAAGTCGTTGTCCTCGCGGGCGATCCGGGTCAAGGCATAGATCTGGTCGGTGACGGCTCGCTCCTGCGCGACGGCGAGCTCGATCGGGTCGACGACCCCGGTGAAGTCCGACTGCGGCGCCGACGGCGCCGGGATGCGCACGGGGCTCTCGGTGTCGAGCAGATAGCGGATCATCATCATCGCGTGGTCGCGCTCCTCGCGCGCCTGCTGATAGAAGAACGCCGCCATCTGCGGCATGGTCATCGCGTCGAAATGCGCTGCGACAGAGACATATTGCAGATGAGCCGAGAATTCGTACCCGAGCTGCTCGATGAGCCGGTCGGCAAAGCGCGTCGAGGTCACCGCCTCAGGCTAGCGCTGCAGGTATGCCGTGCGGCACAGTGTCGCGCGTGGACACCGAGGGCTCCGAGGCACCGCAAGAGCAGGAGGAGCAGGCCGGCGAGGGCCTCACCGCGTGGGACGGGCTGCCCGGCATACCCGCATCGGCTGGTGCCCTGATCCGCGACGAGCAGGGGCGCATCCTGCTGCTCAAGCCGACCTGCAAGTCGGGCTGGACCATCCCCGGTGGGGTGATGGAGGCCGACGGCGAGACCCCCTGGCAGGCCTGTCAGCGCGAGGTCCGCGAGGAGACCGGGCTGGCCGTCGCGAGCGGACGGCTGGTCGCCGTCGACACCCGGCCGGCCAAGCGGCGCAAGGCCATGGGGCTGCGCTTCCTCTTCGACTGCGGCGTGATCGACGCAGCGGCCGCCGCGGGGATCGTCGTGCAGGAGAGTGAGGTCAGCGACCACGCCTTCGTCAGCCCCGACGAGGCGCTGACCCTGTTGCGGCCGGCTGTCCGCCGGCGCGTCGCCTCGGTGCTCGGCCTGCCTCCCGGCGCTGGGGCCTGCTATCTCGAGGACGGTATGCCGGTGGGCCCGGCCGCCGACGAGGCGGATGTCGGGGGCGAATAGTCCGATTGGACTATTTCCGGGGATCCGCGTCCGGCCCGTGTATTTGGCCGGATCGCAGGCCCTCCTGAGCCCATGACGCCGAGCGCACAGGGGCTCGGCCGGACTCGGAAGGCACTCCCCACCATGCGCAGGTCAACTCTCCCCACCCGTCTCACCGCCCTCGGCATCGGCATGATCGCCGCCGCGACGCTCGGCATCGCCAGCGCCGGGAGCGCCGAGGCCAAGGCCCCCGCCCCAGCCAGCGCCGACGTCTCGTCGACCACGCCGACCCTGTCGGCGGACGCCAAGGCCGCCGGCCGGGCCAAGTACGGCAAGGACGCCTCGGCCGCCGAGATCCTCGACGCCTACTGGACGCCGGCCCGGATGCGCGCCGCCAAGCCGGCCGATTCCGCCGCCACCTATCAGGCCGCGAGCACGGCATACGCGAAGAAGGAGGCGACCGACCGCGCCAACGGCACCGCCAAGAAGACCAACGAGGGTCCGGTCCGCACGACCGACGGCGCCCCGAGCAAGGTCTTCGGTGCGGGTGCCTCCGGCCCGACCGCCGCGGCATACAACCCCAACGCCCCCTACTACACGCCCAAGGCCTACACCCAGGGCAAGGTCTTCTTCTCCGAGCCGGACGGCAACTACGTGTGCTCCGGCACGATCGTCAACTCCGAGGGCAAGGACACCGTCTGGACCGCGGGCCACTGCGTGCACAGCGGCAGCGGCGGCAGCTGGAACACCAACTGGACCTTCGTGCCCGCCTATGACGACGACCTGCTCAACCCGCGCCCCTATGGCACGTGGAGCGCCAGCGCCCTGTGGTCGCGCACCGCGTGGACCAACTCCTCGGACTTCTCCCAGGACATGGGCGTCGCCATCATGAACACCAACTTCGGTGGCTGGCACATCGTCGACTACTTCGGAGGCCAGGGCCTCACCGTCAACCGCGGCAAGAGCGGCGTGCTCGAATACGCCTTCGGCTACCCGGCCGAGTGGCCCTTCGACGGCGGCAACCTCATGGGCTGCGTCGGCACGACCTCGCCCGAGTGGGACGCGTGGCTCTTCTGGTCGCAGACCGACAAGATCTCGTGCGACATGACCCGCGGGTCCTCCGGCGGCGCCTGGCTGACCGACTTCGACGGCAACTGGGGCCGGCTCAACGGCGTCAACAGCCGCATCGACAAGATCGTCGGCCCGACGATCATGCTCTCGCCCTACTTCGACGACGACGCGTGGAGCCTCTACAACGCCACGCGCTACCTGTGAGCTGTGGCCTCACGTGAGCACTGATCTCACTCGCGCAGCGCGCCCGGATGGTCCGGGCGCGCTGTCGCGCGTCGTCGTGAGCGACGAGGGGCTGCTTTCCGGCGCCGCGTCACCTACCGTCAGGGGTATGCCGTCGCTCTCCCGCCGTCGTGTGCTCGGCGCAGCGTGTGCTCTCGTGGGCACCGTGGCGCTCGGGGCGTGCGGAGCGGGGGTCGGCAGTGCGTCCGGCTCCGGTGGAGGCGCGAGCGATGTGCCTCCAGCGCCACCCGGCTCCGCGCCCGGTGCCACCGGGGCGCCTGGGCCGCCCGGAGCCGGCGGCACTCCGGCACCGGTGCCCGGCCCTCCCGGTGCGACGAGCACGTCCCTGGGGCCGCTCGGCCCCGGCGAGACCGGAGCGGGCGGCATACCCACGCCGTCGGTGACCGATCCCGTTGCGGGACAACACGAGCGGCGCGTGGGCTGGCGGCTGGTGTCGGCCGCGGGCACGCCGGCTCCTTCGCTCATCGTCGAGGTCGTCACGGGAGGCACCCCCTGCGACTCGGTGACCGGAGCGGAGGCCGTCGAGACGAGCTCGAGTGTGACCCTCACGGTCTGGACCGGCCGCACGGCCGGGGCGACCGGATGCGAGGGGCCGCAACCCGCGCTGGCGCGGATCAACTGGATCCGCGTGCCGCTCGCCGCCCCGCTCGGCTCGCGCACGCTGGTCGCCGGGCCGGTCGGCTAGGGCAACCGACCGCAGGCTCGCCGCGACGCTTACGACGCCGGCGCGGCGGGGACCTGCCTCGACGCCGATCACTCGGCACTCGACGACTTCTCCACTGCGGTGAAGTCGACCTGCAGCTTGACCGCCGATCAGGCCTGCTCGACGCGGAAGACCGGATAGTCGGCGGCGATCGCCGCGAAGTCCGCGACCGGCGCGCGCCGGTCGACCGGGATGTGTGGGCGCCCGCCGGGCACCTTGGCGAGGTAGCGCTTGATGATCGGCGCGCGCTCGCCGACCGGCACCTCGACGAGCCGGGCATCGAGGGTATGCCGTCCGCGCAGCGTCGCGCGGCCTCCTGCGGCGCGGACGTTCCGGGTCCAGTTGCACTCGCCGAGCATGGAGACGAGATACCAATTCCCTTGATAGTCAGCCATGCCCAGCGGGAACTTCGTCATCGCGCCGCTCTTGCGGCCGGGCACCTCGAGGCTCACCCAGCGCCGCGGGAAGAGCCCCCGGGCATACCAGCGGGACCACAGCGCGGCGAACCGGCGCGCCTCTGCGTTGCCGCGCCCACCGGCATACATGCGGCGCAGCCCCTCGGGTCCATGGAAGCGCAGGCGGGCGGATTTGGTCGACTCCCCTGTCATGCCTCGATCGTATGCCGCGCGTCAGCGGCTCGCTTGGGGGCCGCGGTGGCGAGCCATGGTGGCGAGCCGCGGCGGCGACCGGTGCGCAGGATGCGGCGTTTCGCGACGAGCTGTGCTCTAGGAGATCGTGCCGGTGTGCAGCGCGTCGGTGACTCCGGCTTGCGCGTCGTCGACGAGGTGCTCGAGGGTGCGGTGCACGGTGCGGAAGGCCAACTCGTCCCAGGGGATCTCGGCGAAGGGGAAGATGCGCGCCTCGAGGGTCTCCGGGCCAGGATCGAGGTCCCGGCTGGTCAGGGTCGCCCGGAAGAAGACGTGGATCTGACCGACGTGCAGGACGTCGAGCAGGCTGTAGACACCGCCGAGCTCGATCGGGGCACCGGCCTCCTCGCGCGTCTCGCGGGCGGCACCCTCGGCCAACGTCTCGCCGAGCTCGAGGAATCCGGCCGGGAGTGTCCACAGCCCGTGCCGAGGTTCGATCGCCCTGCGGCACAACAGGACTGCCTCGCCCCGCCACACCGGCACGGTGCCGACGACGGCGATGGGGTTGACATAGTCGACATAGCCGCAGGCCGGGCAGACCGCGCGCAGCCGGTCCTCGGCCGGCGGCACCCGCTGCTCGGTCACCGTGCCGCAGAGGCGGCAGAAGCGGATCTCCGGACGCGGCATACTCGAAATCTACGCGGCTCGGCCGCTGGCGACCGCCAGGCTGCCGCCTCCTCGGCCAGCCCCACCAGACGCGACGCGACCTCTCCCTGCATCGACGGACGACTTGTTGCTGGGTTGGGCGCCCCAACCCAGCAACAAGTCGTCCGTCGATGGGGAACGGGGACGATCGAGTGGCGGGTTAGGTCAGGCGGCCGCGAGCAGGTGGACGGCCTCGCGCGCGTCCACGGCCGCCGGTGAGGAGACGAGGATCTGCAGCTTGGCGAGGGTGTCGACCATGCCTGGCCCCATATGGTGGGCGATCACGTGGGTCACGCCGTGATCGCGCAGGAAGCGCACGACCCTCGCATGATGCTCGCCATGGCTTCCGGCATCGTGGGCGACGTCCCAGCGCACCTCATGCTCGGTCCACGAGGTCAGCTCGTGGTCGGTCACCGCCGCCACCGCGACGACCGCGGCCTTGCCCCACGCGTGGCCCACAGTGCCGTCGGGTCCGACCGGAATGGCGACGATCATGGCTGCTCCTTCAACTGCGTCCGCTCGAGGGGTGCACCCTCATCCTCTCGCGCCGATCTCGCCTTCTCGCAGCCGAGGGCCCCATCCGTGTCTAAGCTGCAGGGATGCCGCCCGCCGCCCGTCCCGCTCGCTCCGCCTCGACGCCGACATCGACCGCGCTGCCGGACAGCCACGACGTGATCCGGGTGCGGGGGGCGAGGGTCAACAACCTCAAAGCGGTCGATGTCGACATCCCCAAGCGACGCTTCACGGTCTTCACCGGAGTGTCGGGATCGGGCAAGTCGAGCCTCGTCTTCGGCACCATCGCCGCCGAGAGCGAGCGGCTCATCAACGAGACCTATCCGGCCTTCGTGCAGTCCTTCATCAACAGCCCGCCGCGGCCGGAGTGCGACGAGTTGCAGGGGCTCAGTGCGGCGATCGTCGTCGACCAGGAGCCGATGGGCGCCAACATCCGCTCGACGGTCGGCACGGCGACCGACGCCAATGCCATGCTGCGGGTGCTCTTCAGCCGGCTCGGTGAGCCGCATATCGGCTCCTCCCAAGCCTTTTCGTTCAACGTGCCCTCGGTGCGAGGCGCCGGCGCGGTGACCGTCGAGAAGGGCGGCTCGGTCAAGCGCGAAAAGCGCACCTTCGAGATCGTCGGTGGCATGTGCCCGCGCTGCGAGGGCGTCGGGGCGGTCACCGACATCGACATCGCGCAGATCCTCGACGAGAGCAAGTCCCTCGCCGAGGGCGCGATCACCGTGCCGGGCTTCAGCATGGACGGCTGGTTCGGGCGGATCTACATGGGCTCGGGCTATGTCGACCGCGACAAGCCGATCCGCGACTACACCGCCCGCGAGCGCCATGACCTGCTCTATCGCGAGCCGACCCGCATCAAGGTCGACGGCATCAACATCACCTATGAAGGCCTCGTCGTGCGCATCCAGCGCTCGATGCTCTCCAAGGACAAGGAGTCGCTGCAGCCGCACATCCGTGCCTTCGTCGAGCGAGCCGTCACCTTCACGACCTGCCCCGACTGCGCCGGGACCCGGCTCAACGAGGGGGCCCGCTCGAGCCGGATCAAGGGCCTCAACATCGCCGAGGTCTGTGCCATGCAGATCAGCGAGCTGGCCGAGTGGCTGCGCACGGTCAACGACGCGTCGGTGGCCCCGCTCGTGGGCACTCTGCAGCACCTGCTCGACGCCTTCGTCGAGATCGGCCTCGGCTATCTCTCCCTCGACCGCTCCTCCGGCACGCTCTCGGGCGGCGAGGCCCAGCGGACCAAGATGATCCGCCACCTCGGCTCGGCGCTCACCGACATCACCTATGTCTTCGACGAGCCGACGGTCGGGCTGCATCCACACGACATCGCGCGGATGAACGACCTGCTGATCCGCCTGCGCGACAAGGGCAACACGCTGCTCGTCGTCGAGCACAAGCCCGATGTCATCCTCCGCGCCGACCACGTGGTCGACCTCGGCCCCGGCGCCGGCAGCGCGGGCGGCACCATCACGTATGCCGGTGACGTCGCCGGTCTGCGCGCCTCCGACACCCTCACCGGGCGGCACCTCGACGCGAAGGCGACCACCCGGCATACCCTCCGGAAGGCCACCGGCAAGCTCGAGGTGCGCGGGGCCTCGGCCCACAATCTCCAGGACGTCGACGTCGACATCCCGCTGGGCATCCTGACCGTCATCACCGGCGTCGCCGGGTCGGGCAAGTCGAGCCTCATCGACGGCTCGGTCGCCAATCGGCCCGAGGTGCGGGTCATGGACCAGAGCGCGATCAAGGGCTCACGGCGCAGCAATCCGGCGACCTACACCGGGCTGGCGGACCCGATCCGGGCGGCCTTCGCCAAGGCGACGGGAGCCAAGGCGGCGATGTTCTCGGCCAACTCCGAGGGGGCCTGCCCGGTGTGCAAGGGGGCCGGGGTGATCTGGACCGACCTGGGGATGATGGCCGGAGTCTCGAGTCCGTGCGAGGAGTGCGAGGGGCGGCGCTTCCAGCCGGAGGTGCTCGAACTGCGGATGCGCGACAAGAACATCGCCGACGTGCTCGACATGAGCGTCGACGAGGCGCTGGAGTTCTTCCCGACCGGGCCGGCGCACACGATCCTCGCGCGGCTGCAGGCCGTCGGGCTGGGCTATCTGCGACTCGGGCAGCCGCTCACCACGCTCTCCGGCGGCGAGCGCCAGCGGATCAAGCTCGCCATCGCCATGGGCGCCGGCACCGGCACCTATGTCCTCGACGAGCCGACGACCGGCCTGCACCTCGCCGACACCGAGATGCTCCTCGCGCTGCTCGACCGGCTCGTCGACTCGGGCAACTCGGTCATCGTCATCGAGCACAATCTCGCCGTCATGGCGCACGCCGACTGGATCATCGACATCGGCCCAGGGGCCGGGCACGACGGCGGTCGGGTGGTCTTCGAGGGCACGCCGGCCGACCTCGCGGCCGCGGCCAGCACGCTGACCGGCGAGCATCTCGCGGCATACCTCGCGCACTGAGCCTCGCGCGCTGTACCTCGCGCTGAGCGCCGCGGGTGAGGGGCGACCCTCGGGACCCTCGGCCCGTCACCGTCGACGGACCACTTGATGTCGTCAAAACGCTCGGAAACGACAGAAACTGGTCCGTCGACGGGAGTCAGCTGGTGGGCAGGTGTCGCGCACGCGCCGGACAGGTGTTTCCGCGGGCCGAGCCGGTCAGTGGGCGGTGGCCATCGCGCACTCGGCACCACGGGCGAACGCGGCCCGGTTGCCGTCCATGAGGTGCGCTTTGCGGTCGCCGAGCTTGTGCGCGAGGGCGGCGATGACGCTCTCGGGTCGCACGCACGCAGTCACCTGCACGAAGGCCCCGAGCATGACCATGTTGGTCATCTTGAGATCCCCGAGCTCCAGCGCAATGTCGTTGCAGGGCACATAGATCGGCGTGACGTGCCGACGCTCGACGCGCTCCTCGATGAGCGAGCTGTTGATGAGCGCGAAGCCGCCCGGCACGAGGTCGGGCACGAACTTGGCCATCGACGGCAGGTTCATGATGATGAGCGACGTGGCGTCGTGGGCGATGACCGGCGAGGGGATCGGCTCGGGCGAGATGATCACCGAGCAGTTGGCGGTGCCGCCGCGCATCTCCGGGCCATAGGACGGCAGCCACGACACCTCGAGGCCCTCGTCGAGACCTGCCTGCGCCAGCAGCTGGCCCATCATCATGATGCCCTGGCCGCCGAAACCGGCGACGATGCACTTCTCAGTGCGCATGCTCGCCTCGCTCTCGATCTCGCCCCGACACCCGGTCGTATGCCGGTGGCCCACCGTCGCCGGGCTGGCGCAGGATCCCGAGCGGATAGACCGGGATCATCGCCTCCTCGATCCAGTCGAGGGCGGCAGCGGGCTCGAGGCCCCAGTTGGTCGGGCAGCTGGACAGCACCTCGACGAGCGCGAAACCCTCGCCGGCGAGCTGCACCTCGAAGGCCCGCTTGATGGCCTTCTTGGCCTTGCGGACATAGACGGCGTTGTGGACCGAGACCCGCTCGATATAGGTCGCGCCGGGGATCTGGGCGAGCATCTCCGACATCCGCATCGGATAGCCGGTGAGGGCGGCGTCGCGGCCAGCGGGCGAGGTCGTCGTGCGCTGGCCGATGAGGGTCGTCGGGGCCATCTGTCCGCCGGTCATCCCGTAGATGGCGTTGTTGACGAAGATGACGGTGATCTTTTCGCTGCGGTGCGCGGCGTGGACGATCTCGCCAGTGCCGATCGACGCGAGGTCGCCATCGCCCTGATAGGTGAAGACGACCCGGTCGGGCAGCACCCGCTTGATGCCCGTCGCGACGGCGGGCGCGCGCCCGTGGGCCGCCTCGTGCATGTCGCAGTTGAAGTAGTCGTAGGCGAGCACCGAGCAGCCGACCGGGGCGACGCCGACAGCCATCCCGAGCACCCCGAGCTCCTCGAGCACCTCGCCGACGAGCCGGTGGATGATCCCGTGGGTGCACCCGGGGCAGTAGTGGGTCTCGCGGGGTTGCAGCCCGATGGTGGGGGCGAAGACGACCTGGCTCATCGTGCACCTCCCGTGGTGTGTGCCGGCTCGACGCCTGGCTCGACGCCCTGCCCAGGCCGCCTACCCCGGTCGGCGGCGAGCAGCTCCCGCACCGTGTCGGCGACGAGCTTGGGCGTGGGCACCATGCCACCGGTGCGCCCGACGAAACTCACCGGCCGGCGCCCCTCGTTGGCGATGCGCACGTCGTCGATCATCTGGCCCATGCTCATCTCGACGACGAGCAGCCGCTTGACCGAGTCGGGCAGCGCCGCGAAAACATCTGCGGGATAAGGGAAGAGCGTGATCGGACGAATGAGCCCGATGTGGATGCCCTCCTCGGCGAGGGTCGCCATCGCGCTCTTGACGATCCGGGCGGTCGTGCCATAGGCGACGACGGCGAGCTCGGCGTCCTCCAGCCCGACGGTCTCGACGAGCGGCTCCTTGACCTTCATCTCGTCGTATTTGACGAAGAGCCGGTGGATGTGCGCCTCGAGCTCCTCGGGCTTGAGGAAGAGCGAGTTGATGACCCGGGGCGGTCGCTGCCCGAGGGTCCCCGTGGCGGCCCAATCCTTGTCGGGCAACGGCATACGCGGCAGGTCGTCGTGGAACTCAACCGGCTCCATCATCTGGCCGAGCATGCCGTCGGCGAGGATCATCACGGGGTTGCGGTAGTAGTCGGCCTTGTCGAAGGCGATCTGCACGAGGTCGGCGAGCTCCTGCAGCGTCGCGGGGGCATAGACGAGCAGGCGATAGTCGCCATTGCCGCCACCGCGGGTGGCCTGGTAGTAGTCCGACTGCGAGGGCTGTATGCCGCCCAACCCCGGCCCGCCGCGCATGACGTTGACGATGACGCAGGGCAGCTCGGCGCCGGCGATATAGGAGATGCCCTCCTGCTTGAGGGCGATGCCGGGCGAGGACGACGAGGTCATGACCCGCGCGCCGCTGCCGGCCGCGCCATAGACCATGTTGATCGCCGCGACCTCGCTCTCGGCCTGGACGAAGACGCCCCCGACCTCGGGCAGGTGCACGGCCATGTATTCGGGCAGCTCGGTCTGCGGGGTGATCGGATAGCCGAAGAAGTAGCGGCATCCGGCTCGGATCGCGGCAGCGCCGATGACCTCGTTGCCCTTCATCAGGGTCCTAGACATGGACGAGCCGCCGCTCCTTGGTCACCGTGATGCCCTGGTCGGGGCACATGAGCGCGCAGTTGCCGCACCCGTTGCAGGCCTCGGGGTCGAGGACCTTGACAGGGTGATAGCCCTTGCGATTGAGCACGGCCTCGTCGAGGACGAGCAGGTGCGTGGCGCAGGCGGTCACGCACAGCCCGCAGCCCTTGCAGATGTCGCGGTTGAAGGTCACCGTTCCGTGGGTCGCCATGTGCGGGTCCTTTCCTTACATCCACGTCGCGCGCAGATAGAGGCCAATGGGCAGCAGCTCACCGTCGGGGGTGGCGCCGAGTCGTTGGGTGAGTCCGTCGAGGGCCGCGGGGATCGCGGCGACATACCTGATGGGTATGCCGGTCGCATCGCTCACCGCGTGGGTGAGCCGATAGCCGGCGACCACGTCGTCGACGGTGGTCTCACGGCATACATGCGTGTTGGAGATGAGCCCGCCGACGGTGAGCGAGCTGACGTCCTCGATCGCGCGCAGGTGCCGCACGACGCCCGCGACGTCACGGGTGTCGGGGCGATAGGCGTTGACGACGAGCAGCGTCTCGGGGTGGCGCGGGCGCAGGTCGGGCAGGTATTCGACGAGGACCTTGGCGCCGATCTCGTTGCCGCCGATGTCGAGGATGACGTCGCACGCGGGGTCGGCGAGCGGGCTGCGGATCTCGGGCGAGACGGCCGGCAGATCGATCGCCGCATCGTGGCCGAGCATCGAGCTGATGACCCGGATGCCCGCGCTCGTCATGAGGGCGGCCTGCTCGCGGGAGCGGAAGTAGGGGTTGACGATGTCGAGATCGCCGAGCGCCACCGTGCGGCCCGCCGCGGCCAGCCGCATGGCGAGCGAGACCGACACCTCGGTCTTGCCGCTGCCGTAGTGGCCAGTGATCACGCGCACGACCCCTTGCTGCGGGGTCGCCGGCTGCGCGCTGCCGTATGCCGGTGCGCCGGCTGGGTGCGTGGCCTCGGGGGTCGGCGGGACGGCATACGAGTGCGACGACTGACCGAGGGACCGGGGGTCGACCTCGGCGTCGTGCTGGTTGGCCACCGTCGTGGTGTCCACGGCACTCTCCGTCCCGCGCCTTGTGAGCGAGGCTTGACTGGCCCGGCGCCCCTTGTGAGGGAACGGGCTGCTTCGAGTGTAGGTATCGGCCGATCGCCCCGGATGTGGCTTAAGTCCCCGCCAAGCGCCCCGCCACAAGTCCCTGGAGTCCCTGGGGTCCCTGGAGTCCCCGGAGTCCCTGCCCGCCCGGCCGGCAGCCCGCTCCTTCCCGCTCGACGGACCAGTTGTTGCTCCTTCCGCGCGATATGACGACAACAAATGGTCCGTCGCCGGCGATCGAGGGGGCGCGACGCGGGGCCCGCCCGCGGGGGCTCACCGCGCTCGGTGTGGCCTCACCCAGAAGCCCTTCGACATCGGCATCGCGGTCGTCGCCGTCTTCGACGACACCTGCGGCAATCTCATCCAGATCGTCGCGGTCAAGGACCCGCTGCCCGCCTGAGCGCGCACGGCATACGCCCCCGGGGGTATGCCGTTGCGCCCGCCCCCCCGGATCGCTCAGAAGCGCCCGAGCCGCACGTTGTCGGTGAGATAGCGGTAGTAGGGGCTCTGCGGATCGCGAGGTATGCCGGTGAAGCCTCGGTCCTCGGGGTGGTGGGCCTGCGTGGGCGTGCCGCGATACCAGTCCTCGACGATCTGCGCCTGCGCCTCCAGCCCCTGGCTGGTGTAGTCGAAGCCCGCCGGCTCGTAGTCATAGACGTCCGAGCCGAGCGAGTTGGCCGCCTGGGTGATCATCGCCGTGGCGATGAAGAGGACGTCGGCGCGGTGCGCGATCTGACAGGCGTGGGTGAGCTCGTGGACGAAGGTCTCGCCCCCGGAGTTGCGGGGATCGGCATACAGCGCCGGGCCGAGGTTGAGCAGCGTCGGCCCGCCGTCGGTGGGGAAGGTGAAGGGCCGCCCGCCGATCCCCGTGTAGTTGGTGACATAGAGGCTGTCACGCGGCGGCAGCGCGCCGGCGAAGACCATGTCGTTGGCCCAGTCGTATTCCTCCTGGGAGAGCTCGCGGCCCCCGTCGCCGGCGGCGTCGACGAGCATCCGCGTGAAGAGGCCTCCAGGGCCGGTGAGCCAGGGCGTGCCCCCGACGAGGACCGCGCCCGGGACGAGCGAGCCGGTCGAGATGAGCGAGACGAGCTCGGCGCCGATGACGATGAAGGCGCCGATCTTGGTCATCGCCAGCGTCGCCGCGATGTCGAAGATCTCGCCGATCACCGACTCCAGGTAGTCGACGATGTCGACGCTGTGCTCGAGACGGAGCTGCAGGGTGCCGAAGCGATAGCCCCCGAGGCCGCCGGCCAGCGCCGGGTGCCCGGGATGCGGGGTGCTCCACATGTCGTTGCCGGCGCCCGGCTCGGCCCAGCCGGCGACGCTGCCTTGATGGGCGCCGGAGAGGTCGACCCGCAGGCCGGTGCCAGTGGCGAAGGCGCTGACCGCGTAGTTGTAGCCATAGGGCTCGTCATTGGTGACATCGCCATACCACTCGCTCGAGCCGTCGGCCCGCAGGGTAAGCCCGACGACGCCGCGCAGCCCGCGGCCGCCGGACACGCGCGCGAGCAGGGTGACCTCGTCGGGGACACCGTCGATCAGCGACCCGTCCGCGCCACCCCAGCAGACGCCGACGGTCTCGGGGTTGAGGGTGAAGCCGGCGATCGCCCCGCTCGGGTGGGCGGTGTCACCGATGAGCGTGGTGACCCAGCTGCTGTCGTATGCCGCCTGCCAGGCTCCTCCCGTCGGACCGACCCACCAGACCCGCATCGTGACGTCTCGGCGGTTGTTGCCGAACCATGAGCTCGGTCGGCAGGTCGTGCTCGCGACACCGGGGCCGGTGAGCGCGTAGTACTGCCAGTCGCTGTCGTGCCAGGCGCCCTGGACCGAGCCGTCCGCGCCGACCCACCAGACCTCCATGAGGTCCTTGCCCTTGGAGACCGCGGTGACCCCGGTGGTCGGGGCGGCGGCCCCGGCGCCGGCCAGCGTGTAGCGGTGCCAGTCGCTGTCATGCCAGGCGGCCTGGATGGAGCCGTCGGCGCCCGCCCACCAGACCTCCATGACGTCGCCGCCCTTGGAGATCGCGGCGATGCCGCCGGTCGGGCTCGCCTCGCCCGGGCCGGCGAGTGCATAACGGCCCCAGTCGCCGTCGTGGTATGCCGCCTGCACCGACCCGTCGGGGCCGATCCACCAGACCTCCATCTGGTCGTTGCCCTTGAAGATCGAGGTGATGCCGCCGGTGGTCGCCGCGCTGCCCGGGTCGGCGAGCTGATAGCGCCGCCAGTCGCCGTCGTGCCAGGCGGCCTGCACCGACCCGTCTGCCCCGATCCACCACACCTCCATGGCGTCGCCGCCCTTGGAGATCGCCGTGATCCCCCCGTCCGGTGCCGCCGAGCCCGGCTCGCTGAGGGCGTATGCCGCCCACGGCGTCCCGGGGTCGGTCCAGACCCCGGTCACGACACCGTCGGCGCCGAGCCACCAGAGCTCGGCACCTGATGGCTTGGTGATTGCCGCGAGGCGGGGCGGGTTGCCCATCGCCCCGGCTGGGGCGAGCACGTTTGCGCCCCAACCGTTTTGGCCCGGCGCGCGTGGCATGGGGGCGATGGGCGGGTTGACACCAGCGGGGCCGGGATGGGTCGGGTGCAGGTAGGGCGTCGGATCGGGCGCGATCGGAGGGTTGACGCGGCCCGGCCCAGGGTGGGTCGGCGTGGGATGGCCGCCGATGGGCCGGTCGGGCGCGGAGGTGGAGTCGGCGGACGAAGGGTGGTCGCTGTGGCGACGCGTCGTCATGTGGGAGACCTCGGGAGACGGGCACCTCATGGGTGCGGGACGGGCATCTGCCAAGAGCCGGATCGGCCGCGCCAGATACAGCCTGACCCGCAAGCCCGCGATGGGTTGTCAGCCCAGCTCTTTGGGGTCCACCCGCCGCAACCCGGGTATGCCGTCGAAATCGCGGTCGGTGCTGACGATCTGGGCGAAGCCCGCGTCGATCGCTGTCGCGGCGTGGACCGCGTCGCGTCCCCGGGCCAGGCCCCGCTCGACGAGGGCTCGGGAGTGGCGCAGCACCTCGACGTCGAACTCGTGCCAGATCGTCAGCCCGTCCACGGCGTCGAACTCGGCGATCGCCTGCTCGCGGCCGGCCATCCGCAGGCGGTGGAAGAGGAACTCCTGGCCACCCTCGACACTCATGTGGATCCGCAGCTGCGAGCCCGCAGCTGCGGCGAGCACGCCACGGCAGTCAGCCCGCCGGGGATGGGCGCCGCCGACGGCGAGCAGGAGCACCGAGGGGTCGAGGAAGAGCTCGGTCACGATCGAGCCAGCTTGCGGTCGAGCTCATCGGCATACGCCTGCTTGAGCTCGGCCGGGTCGAGACCAGGGGCTGTCGGCTCGGCCACGGTGAGATCGAGAAGCACGGCGGCGGCGCGGGCGCGGCCGTCATCCCCCGCGTCGGGGAAGCGCAAGTCGATCGCCTCGCGGATCACAGCAGCGACGCTGCGCCCGGAGCGCTCGGCCTCGGCGGCGACCCGTTCATAGCGCCCTGCGTCGAGCAGCAGCTGCAGCCGACGCTCCAGGAGTGACATACACATACATTAGCATGTGTATGTGTGGGTGATGGCCGGGCCCAGCCAGGCCAGGGAAAAGGCGCTCGCCGCAGGGCACATGAACACGGCATACGCACACGGCATACGAAAGGGCCGGACGCGCCCGCTTTGCGCGGGCTCCCGACCCTGTCCCTCCACTGTCAGGTTAACCCTGGCAGGGGGCCTTGCCGCAAGGCCCCGGTCGAGGGCGACAATCGAGGCCGCGTCGCGCGCGGCGACGCGCCCCCGACGCCAAGGACCTCATGACGGCGACCAGCCCCTTTGCCCTGCCCGAGCGCCTCGCGGCCAAGGCCGACGCCGGCCACATCGGCGCCGACGAGGCGCATTTCGCGAGCATCGCGGCGGCATTGGAGAGCGCGGTCGCCGACGTGGGCGCCCAGCTCGAGCAGGTGCGGGCGGCGCCGGCGCGGCTCGGGCAGGAGCTGCTCGAGCGCGACCTCGACATCACCCGGCTGACCACCCGGCTGCGGCTGTTGCGCCGCTATGCCCTCGACCTGTGCCTCGGGCGGATGGTGCCGGCGGGCGGCGGCGAGCCGGTCTACGTCGGGCGCATCGGCCTCAAGGATCGAGGCGGGCGGACGCTGCTCGTCGACTGGCGAACGCCGGCGGCCGAGCCGTTCTTCGCCGCGACGACCGCCGAACCCATGGGACTGGCCTCGCGGCGGCGCTATCGCTGGTCGCTCGGGCGGGTCGTCGACTATTGGGACGAGGTGCTGGCCGCGGGCTCCGGTGGCAGCGCCGCGGCCGGGCGACGCGCCCGCGCCGGGCTGGCTCTCGACGCGGAGTCGTCCTTCCTCGCCAGTCTCGGCCAGTCACGCACCCGGCGGATGCGCGACGTGCTCGGCACCCTCGCCGCCGACCAGGACGCCATCATCCGCGCCGACTCGCACGGGCCGCTGCTCGTCGACGGCGGACCGGGCACCGGCAAGACGGTCGTCGCGCTGCACCGCGCGGCATACCTGCTGTATGCCGATCCGCTCCTGACCCGCGGCGGCGGGAGCGTGCTGTTCATCGGGCCGCACGAGGGTTATCTCGCCTATGTCGCCGACGTGCTGCCGAGCCTGGGCGACGACGGCGTGCAGACGGCGACGCTGGCCGACCTCGTGCCGGAGGCTGCGGGTGCGGGCGTCGAGCGGGATTCTCGCGCGGCCGAGCTCAAGTCATCATCGGTGCTCGTGGAGGCGATCGAGCCGGCGGTGGCGTTCTACGAAACGCCGCCGACTGAGGTGCTGGAGGTCGAAACCCCTTGGGGCGGTGTGCGTTTCGGGCGGCGCGACTGGGCCGATGCGTTTGCCGCAGTCGCGCCGGGCACCCCACACAACGAGGCCCGCGCCCAGATCTGGGACGAGCTGGCCGAGATCGCCACGGCCAAGCTCGTCGCAGCCGGCGCCGACGAGGACGTCGTGTCGGTGGAGGCTGTCGGCACGCAGCTGCGCCGTGACGATGAGCTGACCGACGCACTGTCGCGGTCGTGGCCGCTGCTCGACCCGACCGATGTCGTGGCCGATCTGTGGGAGGTGCCGGCATACCTGCGGCATTGCGCGCCCTCCTTGACGCCTGAGGAGCGAATAGCGCTGCGGCGCAATATGCCTCGCGCGTGGACCGCTGCCGATCTGCCGTTGCTCGACGCCGCGCGGCACCGACTCGGCGACGTCGATGCCGAGCGGCGCGAGCGGCGACGCCTGGCTCGGGAGGCGGCCGCGCGGGCCGAGATGGACTCGGTCATCGAGCACCTCATCGCCAGTGACGACTCCGAGATGCACGTGATGTCGATGCTCAAGGTCGACGACCTGCGGGGGGCGCTGCTGCGCGATGCCGGTGGGGCGGGGCCGGATGCCGACGTGCTCGCCGGGCCCTTCACCCATGTCGTCGTCGACGAGGCGCAGGAGCTCACCGATGCGCAGTGGGCGATGATCCTGCGCCGCTGCCCGTCACGCAGCCTGACCATCGTCGGCGACCGGGCCCAGGCGCGGCACGGGTTCACCCAGAGTTGGCTCGAGCGGCTCGGGCGCGTCGGGCTGGAGCGGGTGCGGATGTCGTCGCTGACGATCAACTACCGCACGCCCGCCGAGGTCATGGAGTATGCCGCGCCGGTCATCCTCGAGGTGCTGCCAGACGCGAACGTCCCGACGTCGATCCGCCGGTCTGGCATGCCGGTCCGTCACGGTGCCGTCGCCGATCTCGTTGGCGTGGTGCGGGATTGGCTAGCTCGGCATGACGAAGGCATCGCCGCTGTCATCGTGGGAGAGGCCGCAGCACCGAGTGCCGTCCCTGCCGAGCTGCACGCTCTCGAGGGGGTGGAGCGCGTCCAGGTGCTCACGCCGGTGTCGGCCAAGGGTCTGGAGTTCGACCTCGTCGTCCTCATCCATCCTGTGGCCTTCGGCGAGGGCCTCACTGGCGCAGTCGACCGCTATGTCGCCATGACCCGCGCCACCGGCGAGCTCGTCGTCCTCGACTAGGCGACCCGGCGCTCCAGGGCGAGCACCCGACACACCGTTGTCTGCCGGAACGGCGCCAAGACTTGGCGCTCGAGGCAGGCAATGGTATGCCGGGTGCGCGACACTCCGTCAGTCTCAGGGCATGACGTCCGACATTGGCTTCCAGAAGACGCGGCGGTCGTTGCGCTCTTCGCTCTGGCCATAGATGCGTTGCCCGGCAACGGCATACAAGTCCTGAGGGATCCACGAGTCGATCAGCCCACTGCCCCAGCGCCAGCTCTTGCGATCGGCCGGGCTCTCGACGCGGGCCCGCTGCAGCTCGCCGGTCGAGCACGAGAAGAAGTAGACGCCGTTGACCGACTCGACTCCTTGGACCTCGTCGATGCTCGAGTCGGCATCGACATAGAGTGCGTCGGACGAGAGGACGGTGTCGCTGCTGTTGACCACGAGAGTGCCGTTGTCGTTGAGAGGCCACCGCACGACATCGGCGTCGGCGCTCTGATTGGGGTTCCATTCGGCGGTCACCAGAGCCGGCGGCGAGGAGGACCAGTCCGTGGAGATCGAGGACAGGCGCGCAGATCCACCACCGATGCCGGCGACGTTGTAGTACTGGCGATCCGGCACCATGAAGGGGCCACCCGAGTTGCGCAGGATCTGGGTGAGGTCGAATCGGTAGATGCGGTCAGTGTCGACGGCATACAGATAGCGATCCGCCCAGGCCAGCCCACCGATGTGGATGGTGAGCGGCTTGTAGCTGTAGACCCCGGTCATGTAGTCGTAGGTGCCCATGCGCAGCGGGACCGTGCGGTAACTCCAGTTGGCCGTCGAGATGAACTGCACTCGCGAGGCGACCGACGTGTGGTCACTTTCCGACGAGCGTTGGTAGGAGCCGGACACGAGGACTTCGGTCGCGGGACGCGAGGGCCAGCTCGACTCCTCGCTGCCGGTTAGTCCCTGTGGATACCACAGGTTGTCCTGGAGGGCAGCGGGCCACTGCTCACATTGGTCGCCACACGAACTCAGGCGGCCGTCTTCTGACATCGCCAACACGCTCGCGAGTGAGACGACGCTGATGTCCGGCTTGGCGATGAGCCCGTTGATGATGCCCTCGTAGCTGAGCATGTGCATCTTGAACCAGCCGTCGACCGACGTCGTGCGATCGAGTGCGTTGCCGTCGCTGTCATTGGCGCGGGCCCCGGATGCCGGCACAGCCAGCAAGGCCAGGCACATCACAACCAGCGCAGCAACCATGCGCCGCATCAGGATGGGCACTCGGCGAGCGCCGTCACGCCTGGATGGATGACGAGTGAGGTCCATAGTGACTCCCTTGTTGCCCCGAGCCGGCGCGTCCGGCCGCCTTGGCAGTATGCCGAGCAATGCGCGACTTCGCCCGGCGAGAACTCCGGCCCCGGCGGCCACCCGCACTGACCGTCGCCGTCTCGCCAGGCGAGGACCGCCTAGGCATGACGACCACCGCCTCCCTGACCAGGCGACCGGACGCGACGAACCTGACACGCATGGCCAGACTCGCTCGCCGTCATCCACAGGGCGCGGCGACGCCGGCGCACCGGCGACCTCTCCTAGGCCGACCGGGCACTCCGAGGAGTCAGTGGACCAGGACCGCTCGGGCGGTGTCGACGGTGACCGTCGTGACCGGTCCGGTCACGGTGACGGTGTCGGGGATCGGTGTCCACGGCCCGTCGCCGACGCGGTAATCGCCGGTGAAGGTCGTGTCCACGCGCGTCGCGAAGGTGCCGGGGTCGGCATACGCATGGGTGATATCGCCGGTGGGCCACACGCCGCCTTCGCTGCGCGTCGGGCCAAAACTCGTGCCATCGCCGAAGACGTAGGTGAAGTGGTCGACGCGCGGACGGATCTGGACGCGCAACCCGAGCATCGTCGCGGGGTCGAGGGTGTCGACTTCGCCTGGCTGGTAACCCTTTTCGGACCAGCCGATGCGGAAGTAGGTCGGCAGAGTGACCAGCGTGAGGTTGCCCTCGGGCTGGGTCGAGATGGTCGCCGTCGCCCACGGCGTGAGGCGGAAGGCGTCGATGATCCGGGCCATGGTCAGCACCGGGCCCGCGCCGGGGACCCCATCGGCGAAGCAGGTCGTGCCGGCAAGTCGCCACGGAAGGTTGGAGCCCTGAGGGCGCGCGAGGATCTCGTAGAGCAGACCCACTCCGTCGATCGCGGCGCCGTTCATGCACCCCAGCACTGCTGACAGACACCCCTGGTCCTGGCCCGTGCCCGTGCTGGCGCAGGCCACCCGCACGGTGAACTCCATCGGTGTGCTGAAGGGGATGCCGGTGAGGTCCTTGCCCTGGCTGAGGTTGCCGACGGCCGAGGACGACGCTTTGGCGAGGATGCCTTCGGTCTTGGCGATCGTTCCGGCCAGCCCAGTGTCGTCGGCATAGGCCAATGGAACCCAACCGAAGGTCAGTAACGCCCCGAAAGCAAGAGCGAGGGCAGTCCGCCGCATCGGCTAACCCCTGACCTTGATGCTGGTGACTCTCCAGCCCGGGCCGTCATAACCCAGCCACACAACCATCACCGCACGTTGCTCGACGACCTTGTCGACAAGCCCAGTCGCAGAGATGATCCGAGCCGGCAACTGGTGGAACGCGACATCAAGCACCAGACCGTTTGGTGGTTGGGTCAATCCGGCGGCCTGAGTGACCTCTAGCACCTCGACGGCGGGACGGTCGTATCGCTGACCTGCGGCGAGGTAGCCAGCCGCCTTGGCTTCGAATGCCGTGCACGACCCGCACTCACTCGTGGACAGCGGCAGGATCAGACCGGTCGCGGGCTTGGTGTAGGCCGTGTTGACCTGCGCAAGGAAGTAGCGAACGAAGGCCGCGGCGCCCGCGAGGGTGTTCGCACGAGCCTCAGCCGGCACGTCCGCCGGGTAGGTCGAGGACGGTGTGGACGTGGCCGTCGCCGATGACGTTGATGAGGACGTCGTAGCAGTGGCAGTCACCGACGGCGTCCCAGCCGTGACCGGGGCGGGTCCAGGGCTCGGGATACACGCGGACAGCACCGTCGCGAGGGCGACTGCAGCAGCGCCCGCGGCGGCCCACGACGCCCGCAGGCGACCACCCGGCATACGCCTCACGACAACCGCCTCCCCTGGCTAGGCGACCTGACGCGACGAGTCTGACACGCCTCAGCCAGACGCGCTCGGCGTCATCCACAGGGCCATCGCACCGAACTACGCGCCTGCCCTCACCCGCTCGTAGACCCGCCCCTCAAGCAGCGCCATCTGCCGCTCCACGGACTGCGTCACGATCGGATCGGTGATGACGAGCCCGAGCTCGACATTGAGCCGCTCCGCGGACTTGGAGAAGTTGGCCGAGGTCACGACAAGGTAGCGGTGGTCCACGGCGATGAACTTCGCGTGATTGCGAACCAGCGAGCCGCCCCACGAGCTCGTGCGAAAGACACTGGCCCCCCTCATGCTCGCGGCGATCTGCTCGGTCGTCGGCTGCCACGCCTTCGGCCGCCCGTCGGCCGCCATGGTGTCGACGTAGATTCGGACGGCGACCTCGGGCCGCGCGGCCGCCGCGATGAGCCCTGACCACAGCACCGACGATCGCTGGAAGTTGAAGGTCGAGCAGATGACCGACTCGCGCGCCCGATCGACGAAGTGGTGGATCGAGGCAGTGAGCTGCGACTGGCCGGCCAGCGAGTCAGGAGCCGTCCACACCGGCGCCACCGTCAGCGCCACCGCGTGCGCGCCCTCGATCGCCCGCAGCACCGCGACGCACCGCTCACGGTCGGCGAGCAGCCCGGCGGCTCCCAGCAGGGCGTTGACCCGACCTCGGCGAGAGGCCGTAATGCCGTTCTGCGCCAACGACATCGGCTGACCTCCCGCCAGTCGGTCAGCCAGCAGGGTGGCCTCCGCCCCCGTGAGGTATGCCGCGAGCGCGCGGCACGCCTCAGCCTCGCCACTCACGAGGATCACCGAAGAAGCCAAGATCGGAGCCGGGCAGATTGACCAGGAAGCGCCGATCGAGGAAGCGGTTGGCCCGCTCGCAGGAGGTCTCCGACGCCATGACGCAGCAATGGCAGGCGGCGCCGTGGAGGAAGTCCTCCGGGTCGCGCGGGATGCGCCGTGCGCACACGGGGTCGGACGAGCACCGCCCGGCTGCGACGAGCGCTGCCCGCACGCTGCGAGCCAGCAAGTCTTCCTGGGACAGGCGCACCAACCCGCCGAGCGTGCCGTCGCTGTCCGACGCCGTCGTCGAGATGAGCACCCCCGCGGCCGGCGGACGGTCGGGCCCATCGCCGGCCCAGGCATAGACCCGCTCGGAGATGCTCGCCGCGCCATAGCCGCTCGACATCGCCAGGGTGCGCAGCAGCACGTGCGCAAAGGTGTGCAGCAGCCAATACCGCGGCGGTCGCATCCGACTCTCCGCATCGACGACCTCGGCGGTCTCGGAGAATCGCCGCTCGAAGTTGCGCGCATGGGCCTCGCGATGGGCCGTCCACAGCGCGGAGCCGGTCACCCGCGCCTCCCACGCCGCCACCATCGACTCGTCGAACTCGAGGAAGATCCCCTCACCTCGATCCTCGGTCCCGACGACCCATGCGGGTCGGCCGTTGCGGGTCAGCGGCACCAGCCGCGAGGTGAGGTCGTTGACGCGATCCATCTCGTCGATCCGGGTGAAGCCGACGAGCGCATTGACCTTGCGCAGCCGATCGACCGCCAGCACGCGCGAGACGCCACGCGGCATACGAGACGAGACCGAGCGTGGCGACAGCGTGAGCCCACTGACGGTGTCCTCGTGGAACTGCCCGGCGGGATCGCGTTGCAGATAGCGCCATTCGGGGACGAGCAGGTCGATCGGGTCCCAGCGCTCTCGGCGGGCCAGCCGGTCCTCCTCGGACTCGACCGGGGCCAGGGCGATGCCGACCAGCTCGGCCACCTCGGCATCGCTGAGCTCACGCACATCGACCTTGTTGTCGAGCAGATCACGCACCACGTCGACCTGGTCGGCATACTTCGCGAGCCGGTCGCCCAAGGCCACCTTGATCTGGTCGGCGAGATCGGCCTTGGCCTTGGCCGGATCGAGCCGGGGCATGACGATGGCCGAGGCCAGCGACGGGAACCACAGGTTGGAGGCACCCACCAGCATGAGCCGTGGCTCGTTGGTGCATCCCTGCGGCGCGAACCCATCCAGGTGGGGCAGCCGCCCGCGACACCGCGGCAGGTTGGCCCGTCCGGTCTCCCCTTGCGCCTGGTTCATCGGGCGGCGCGCCTCACACGACTCGCAGACGATCGTCGCGGAGGCTCCTCGGCCCCCCGCGTGGTCGATCATCCGCAAGACCGGTGCGTCGGCCTTGGGGCACGATCCCCCCTGGTGCACCCACCAGACGTAGGGGAATTCGTCGAGGTGACCATCCGCGCAGGCCAGCAGATAGCGCGCGGTCACCACCGGCTGACGCCGCCCCTTGCGCGGGCCACGAGCCGTCGGGCGCTCAGCCGGGTCCCCAGCCCGGCGGGGCCGGCCATGACAGGGAGAGTGCTCGAAGATCGCCTCGTCGGCGCGGAAGGGGTGAGTGTTGCGGTATTCGAAGCTCGCGACAGTGGCGAGCCGATCGCAGCCCGTGCAGCGCATCCATTGCGGGAAGACCCGCGCCGGCACGCCCAGGTCGGCTCCCTCCCGGCTGAAGACCGTCGCGCTGGGCTGCTGCGGGAAGCGGCGCAGCTCGGCGACCTGGTGGCCGAGCAGCATCCGCACGACCTCGAGCAGAGCCGGTGCCGAGATGACCGGCACACCGTCGCGGCGCGCCCAGATGCGCTCCCAGTCGTCCAGGCCCGATGGCATGACGGTGAAGTGCGGCAGGTCCATGATCGCGCCCGGCCCATAGGTGTAGAGCAGCGACGACGGCCGCCCGGACCCGACCTTGGCGAAGTTCTTCTTCGTCCCCGCTGCCGCGAGCCGCTCCCCGTCACCGAGGGGATCGAGCGGACGAGAGTCGTCGTGGATGAGCTCGCTCATAACGCGCCACCTCCCAGGGCCGCCCACGTGGGCGCCGACGCCGGGGCGACCCACACCAGCCGGTCCGGGTCGGGACTCACCAGCAGGTTGATCTCCGGTTGCACCTCGCGCATCGAGTTGGCGACGACGAAGGGCGGCGAGTCGGGCTCGGTATGCCGGGCGGCCAGGTTTTCGGGGCTGCGCATCAGCGGCCCGAGGGTGCTCATGTCGCGGGTCCGCTCATAGACCAGCCCCTTGCCCTGCTCGATGAGGGTGAGTCGGCGCTTCTCCCAGGTGTCGAGACGGTTGAGCAGCCGATTGCGGGTGAGCGTCGCCGAGTCCTCGTCGGAGGCAGCCAGGGCCCGCGCGACGAGCGCGTCGATGAGCCGCTCGACGACCGCCCGCTTGGCTGTGATGCGCCCCGCCGACTTCTCCGGTGACAGGCCGTCGGTGACCACCGCCTCGAGCACGCGCGCCGCACTCACGAGCACCCCGTCGAGCCCCCGCTCGATCGAGGTCACCGAGAAGGGCGTCACCGACAGCGGCTCGACCTGCGCATAGAAGGTCTCGTGATAGTGGCGGAACTGCTCATAGTGCGCGAGATCGCGCGGCCGCGCCCAGTTGCCGAGGGTGACGACGAGCCCGGGCCGGGCCGGGTCTCGACCGACGCGTGAAGACGCCTGGATGTATTCGGCGGTGTTCTTGGGCTGACCCACCATGAGCATGAGCCCGAGCCGGGTGACGTCGACGCCGACCTGGAGCATCGAGGTGGCGAGGATCGCGTCATAGGGATCGGTCTCCCGATCGGGCACTCGCTCGCCGCGCGCGCGCGCCTCGCGTCGGTGCTGGCGGGCGGCATTCGAGTCGAAGGTCGGGTCGAAAGGGACCGCCATCTTGTCAAGGGTTTCGGTGATCCGCGTCCCGGAGACTCGCGAGGTCAGCTCGTCATAGTTGAGCGAGCCGTATGCCGTGCCGCTGCGGCGGGGCAGCCCGATGGAGGGGCGGCCCTTGGCAAGGGCGGTCTGCACGTCGTCTTGCAGATAGCGCGCCATGCCGGCGAGCTCGCGGGTGGCGTTGAAATAGCCGACGAGGGTCAGATAGGGGTCGGCGGCGACCCCGCTGCGGTCGAGCACGAGCTGCGCCCCGGCCATGAGCACCTCAGCCACCCGGATCTCGGCGGTCGTCAACCGCACTCCGGTCGTGCTGACCCCGACATAGCGCCGCCCCGGCGTGGCCGGCGTGACGGGCACCTCCGTCGAGAAGTAGGTGTCACCCGCGTCGAGCACGCGCGGCGGGAAGAGCAGCACCCCCCGCCCATAGAGACCACGCACCTGGTCGGCGGCATTGCGCACGGTGGCGGTCGAGGCGACGATGAGCGGCTTGGCGGTGCTTCCTGCGGCCGTGCGCCAGGTGGTGAGGGTGTCGATGGCGACCTCGAAGAGGCCGACCGTCGTGCCGAGTGCGCCGGTGATGAGGTGCAGCTCGTCCTGGATGATCAGATCCGGGGGGCGCAGCCGCGGATGCGGATGCACCATCGCGGCCGGCAAGCCTCCCTTGGTGGCCGGGTGCTTGCTGCCGTCCTTGATCGCGCAGCCGGCGTCGTCGGGGTGGACGAAGCCGTGCCGGTCACACCGTCGGGACACATAGCCGAAGAGGCTGGCCGCCTCGCCCTCCCGCGCGAGCCGGGCGAACTTGTCGACCGTCGCGATGACGAAGGCCGGGGCCAGCCGATAGATCTCCTCGTCGACGGTGAGCACGGGCAGCCCGTCACCGACTGCACCGCCGCGCGCGAACGGGCAGCCCCCCAGTGGGTCGCCGCAATAGACGTAGACCCGTCCGGCCTCGGTGTCGACCCTCACCGAGCGGGCGTCGAGCTTGGTCCCACACCACGGGCAGCGCTGGATCTGCAGCACGGTGAGCCGGTGCCCCTGGCCCTCGTTGACCTTGGCCAGCTGGGCGGCCGCCTCGGACACCCGCTTGGGCGAGACACCAGTCCCGACCCACATCCCGATCCGGAAGGGCTCACTGCCCCAGCTCGCCGGGTCCTCCCGGCGGGCGAGCTCGGCAGCACAGACCAGGGTGGTTGCCCGCTGGAACTGCTGCGCGGTGAGCAACCGCAGCGTGTAGCGCATGAGCACCGTCACCCCCGCGCCGCCGTCGAGCGGCCCGTCGGGTGACTGGACGACCCCCTGCCGCCGCCGGATCGCAAAGGCGTATGCCGCCAGCCCGAGATAGGCCTCGGTCTTGCCACCACCGGTGGGGAAGAAGAGCAGCTCGACCTGGGCGAGGTTGGTGCCCGATCGCCGGGCGTGGTCGGGCTGACACAGTCCGGGGATCTGCATGAGGATGAAGGCGATCTGGAAGGTGCGCCACGAGTGGGGGTATGCCGTGGCGAGCACCCGCCGTTGCGCCTCGCCAACCGACAGCCCCGGGTCCTTGGCACGCAGCTCGGTGATCTGACTGTGGACGCGCTGGTCGGCCATGACCCGATTCATGAAGGCGAAGCAGCGCAGCGCCTCCTCGTCGGAGAGCAGGAAGTCCAGGCCGTCAGCGAGCTGCGCGTGCACCCACTGCGCCTCCTCGACGGCCGTGAGCGCCTCGATCCGCAGGTGCTCCGGGAGCTCGGCCGCCGCCTCCCGCTGGGAGCGCAGCCAGGCGGCATACCCCTCGACGATGGGGCGCAGCCCGGCCTCCAGCTCGGTCGGCGACGCGGAGGCGAGCGCGCGCATGTCGAGCACGGCGCCCTCGGGGTCGACGGCGCGGGTCTGCGGGGTCTCGGTGACCGGCAGCCAGGTGGTCGAGACGCGCCGGGCGCGGCGCGCGCCCCGGTCGACGACCCAGTCGGCCGAGCAGGTGCGCCCGATCGCGAACTCGAGCCGGTCGCGATATTGCAGGTCGAGGCGGCGCAGCTCGGCGTCGTCGGTGTCGCGCGGCGGGTCGAGCAGCGGGTCGTGCACCGGCAGGAAGACCGCGCGCCCACCGGCGTCGACGGCCAGCGAGGTCTGGAAGAGCCAGGCGTTGACGGGGATGCGCCGTGGGGTCTCGCGGTCGTTGCACAGCGCCGCCTCGACGAGCAGGGCGCCGCGCTCGGCATCGAGGTCGGCGTCGACGCGCAGGGTGACGTCGTCCTTGAGCGAATAGTCGTGGGTCAGCCCGTCGCGCAGCTCGGCGATGTCGACCCGCACGGGCACGTCGACCGGCACCCGCCGATAGACCCGCTGGGCGCGACCGTCGGGCTGGGTCTCGCCGGTGGCGGTCGGCTCATAGGTGCCCCACGAGGCGATGATCGTCACGGCGTCGAGGTCGGCGGGCACCTGGAAGCGCAGCCCCATCGAGGCCGGGATCATCAGGCCGCGGCGCACCGGCGCGTCCTCGGCGCCGTCCTCCTCGGCGTCGATGGTCGTGTCGTCGACATCGGTGACGGGCAGGCCTCGCGACTCGGCGGCGTCGAGATCGTCACCGAGGTCGAGGGTCGACTCGGCCGGGTCACCGGCGTCCTCGGCGGCTGGCACGTCGGCGCCGTGCGAGAGGCGGGTGGGGGCGATCCGCCCGACGAGATAGCGGGTGTCCGGCGGCGCCTCGAGCACCTCCTCGTCGCCGTCGGCAGGCCCGAGCAGCTCGCGGCGCAGCACGTCGGCGAGGTTTTCGCGGGCGGTCCAGCTCGTGTCGTCGGGCTCGTGGATCAGCTCGTATGCCGGGCGCTCGGCCATCAGAGCTCACCTGCCTCGTCGGTCGACTCGCCTGACTCATCGTCTGTCTCCGCGTCATCGGGCACGGAGAGCGGGGCGGCGCCTTGGAGGGCGGCGCGGCGGTGGTTCTCCTCGAGCAGCCGGTCGAGGATCTCGACCCGGGCCGTCGGGCTGACCGTCCAGCGGGTCATCTGTCGATAGGTGTGGAAACCATGGTCGAGCGGGACGTCGCTCCAGCCGTAGGCGGCCATGACCGCATGGTCGAGCTCGACGTGGATCTCGCGCATCCGGGCCACGTCGGGGTCGGACGAGTCGGGCAGGTCGGGGTCGTTGACGAGGTTGTAGAGCTTGGTAAGCCCCAGCTCGCGCCGGAGCATGATCTCGCGCCGCTCCTCGTCGAGCACTCGCCCCAGGCGCTCCAGGTCGCCCGTCGGTTCTGGCCTCGGGAAGGTCTCGAAGACATCGGAAAGAACATATCGCGGTCGGGTTTGTAAAGTTGATCCGTATTGAACTGCCCAAAGTTGATGCATCGAAGAACTAAGAATTGCCTGCATTGAATAGGTGCTGTCTACAAATGCCTCCAGAGTATTCGCGGGAATCCACTCACTTGAGACCCGAGCGGGAACACCGGTCTTGGTGGTAATTGGCAGGGCCAGAAAGGTGGGAGAAAGAAGAAGCTTGTTCCTCCACGAGGTTCCCCATTGACTGAACAACCACCAACGCTCGCGCCGAGAAGGTACCTTCTCGCTCGCTCGCGCTGGCTTCGAATTGAGCCGAGCATGCTCGAAGGGCATGACGAACAGGGCGGCCTGAGTCGCGTCGCGACCAGCGAAATCAATCGCCCACACTGTGGGTGAACAGTCTGAACGGTCTGTAACGTCAAATCCTCGCAGAAGCGGCTTAAGTACCTCTCGATTCTTCGATTCGGCCTCGATCCAGGAGATTGCTATCTCCTCAGTAACCAGCAAACCTGACCCTCCAGGAATGGAGCCCTGGAAGGCAACGCCCGCATTCTCACGCAGTCGAACAGGGTGGGGATGGCGAGACCTTGGAACCAACATGGGAGAGATCTGCGCACATGGGTTTCCGTCAAGTACCGGAGTGCTTCCCCACTTTCGTCGAGTGGCCCACACAATCGCGTGTTCGATCCCCAGCTTGCCTGGCCAGGGTCGACTCTTGAACGCCCTGAAAATCGTCCACCCTTGGTTGTCGAGAAGGTCAAGACTTGCCTCCCTTGTATCACCTTCCGACAAAGTGTTAGTGGAGAGCAATCCGAGGACGCCTGACGGGTTGACAAGGCTGGCCGCTCTGATGAAGAAGAACGCGACGATGTCCGACTTCCCAGCGCGCGGAGCGCCCGAGATCTCGGCGTACCAGTCCCGAAGATTCTTCCCAACTGATGGCGTGATCGACTTGAAGCCCAGGAAGGGAGGATTGCCGATGACGGCGTCGAAGCCGCCGCGGGCCATCACGTCCGGGACCTCGAGGCACCAGTGCAGCGGCTGCCACCTCGCATAGTCCGTCTGCACCGTCGGGGTGAGGCCGCGGGTGACGAGCTCGTCGAGTGCCGTGGTGTCAGCAGTGCGCTCGTCCGCGCCTAACGCCCTGCCGACGGTGAGGCGCAGCGCGGCATACGCCGCATCGAGCAGCTTGCCCGGCTTGCCGCCGAGCAGCAGCCCCGCGGCGACGACCCCGTCGGCGACCAGACGCAGCTCACGGGTGAGCTCGGCCAGCTGCTCCATCTGGGCGTGCTTGGCGTGGGCGGTGCGCTGTGGGTCGGTCGGGTCGATCTCGCTGGCCAGTCCCTGGCGCAGGTCGATGGCCCGCTGGATGCGCTGGTCGAGGTCCAGCGCCTCGACCAGCTCGTCGCCCCGCAGGTCGAACATGCCCTGCATCGGCTGGGTGGCCGGGTCGATGTGCAGCGCCTCGAGCTGACGGGTCGAGGTGAGCCCGAGCAGCGAGTTGCCGTGGAGCACCTTGTCGTCGACGAAGGAAAAGGGCAGACCCGGGTCAAGCGAGACCAGCCACAGCGAGAGCTTGCACATCTCGACGGCCATCGCGTTGATGTCGGCGCCATAGAGGCAGTGGGCGACCACCGCACGCAGCGCCTTGACCTCCAGCTCGTGCGGGGTCAGCCCCGTCGCCGACCGCTCGCGCTGCCAGGCCTCGACCAGGCGGGCCGCGAGATAGCGAGCGGCCGCGACGAGGAAGGCCCCCGAGCCGCAGGCGATGTCGGCGATCTTGAGGGCGAGCAGCTCGGTCGAGGACTTGAGTCGCCACGCGGACCCCTCGGGGGTCTGATAGGGCCCCGGGGCATAGACGATCGGCTCGAGCGCGTGGAGCACGACCTCCTCGGCCAGCGCGCGCGGGGTGTAGTGGGCCCCGGCGTTGCGGCGCGACGGGGTCTCGACGACGACCCACCCACCGCGCTCGATGACGACCGGCCGGTCGCGCAGGTCGCGACGGATGGCCCCGATCCAGGTGGCCAGCTCGGCCCGCAGCTCGGCATCGCGGGTGACGTGGCGCAGCGCGAGATCGGCGTCGAGCACCGCGTCGCCGGCGGCGAATGCCTTGGCCAGCTGGCCGGCCGACGGCAGCTTGGCGGCCGGCTGGTGCTCCTTGGCCCAGGCGATCACTGCCGAGGCTGTCGCGGCATCCGAGCCGTGAGTGTCATGGAGCTCGCGCAGCGTCGCGAGCGGGATCTCGGCCTCGGCCCCCTCGCCGCCGATGAGCCCGAGGATGACCTCGTCGGCCCGGCGGCAGGTGTAGCCCAGCAACCCCTCGTAGATATAGCCGATCTGCTCGACGTCGATGTCGCGGAAGGAGATCCGCCGCGCCTCCTGCCCCTTGACCCGGGCCGTCTGCACCGCGTCGAGCACCTTGAGCATGACCCGGTCGCTCACCGTCAGCGCCAGGGTGCCGCGTGGGTTGGTCGCGGTGAGGAAGGGGAAGCGCTCGGGGTCGAAGAGCGAGCCGCCATAGGCCGGCAACCGCATGTCCTCGAAGGTGGCCCCGGCATACAAGGCGTTGGAGGTGGCCAGCAGCCGGTGCCAGGTGAGATGCGTGGCATCGAGCGACGACTCGCCCTCGTCCTGGGCCCGCGCGCGCAGCACGTCGAGCTGATCGGCGAGGCCATAGCCGAGCGCGAAGAGCTGGCCGGGAGGTAGCAGCCCGCGCTCCTCGGCAAAAAGCAGGAAGACGACGCGCATGAGCGCCGTGACGACGGCCTCATAGACGACGTCGCCGTCATCGGGCAGCGGGTCGGCGTCACCCCGCTCGCGCGCCGTGGCGGCGCCCTCGGCGAAGGCCGCGACGACGAGCTCGACGGCCCGGCGCACCTGCACCCCGAGCGCCTCGGTGATCTGCTCGGCGGCGAGCACCGAGTCGGCAAAGAGCGCGGGCACCCGCTCGGCCGGTGGTCGGCCGAGCAGCGCGGGCAGGCCGAGCAGCTCGACGACTGCGTTGCGCACCTCGGGCTCCTCGACCCAGGTGAGCGCGTCGACGACGCCCGAGGCGGCGAGGGTCTTGGCGGGAGCACTGACCAGCCCCCACCAGCGCCCGTCGGTGACCAGCCCGAGCGGCAGCTCTGCCGCGCGCAGCATGAGCTCCATGCGGTCGATCGGGCTCTGCGCCCACCCGTCGAGGCTCGGGTCGCGCAGGCTGCTGACGGGGTCGATCACCCACACCAGCAGGCCGACGCGATCGTCGTGGCGCAGCGCCGCGGTCGGGGTGACCGTCACGGTCCCGTCGGGGGAGCTCACCGTGGCCATGGCAGTCAGCGGGTCGCCGGGCACGAGGTGGGTGCCCCAGCCGAGCACCTCGCCAAAGGCGGTGTCGAGCCAGGCATCGCGCGCGCTGCGGTATGCCGCCAGCGCCGCGTCGTTGTCACGCGCCCGGTCCCAGGAGTCCCAGGCGGCGTCGAAGGCCGGCTTGGCGGCACTGAGGGCGGCCTTGCGGGCCGAGTCGAGCTGGGGCATGCCCTGCGGCCAGACCCGCAGCAGGACCGGCAGCGCGAGGAAGGGACCCTCGGTGTCGACGAGCTCGAGCCAAGCCCGATGGTGATCTCGGGGCGTGCGCGGCGCCCGGCGCGCAGGGGACCTCATCGCGCCCGCCCCAGCTCGGCGGCGTCTGCCGGGGTGAGCGCAAAGATCACCGCGGCGGCCGAGACGAAGGGCGCGACATCGGCATACCGCTCGCGCAAGCCGGCCAGCTCGCGACTCTCCTCGTCGCCGAGAGTGAGCAGCCGCTCCTCCATCGCCCGGATGTCGCGCAGTCGCTGCCGTTGCTGGTCGTCGGTGAAGAGCATGGCGGCCTGCTCTTCCTCGGCGGCCCGCACGGCTGCCAGCGACTCGGTGAGGTTGACCCGGAAGGCGGCGAAGACCTGGCGGGCCCGCTCGATGTCGCTGTCACGGCGAGCGTCCAGGCGCTCGGTGACATCGGCCTGCCGACGCTCGGCGCGCCGGCGCATCGCCTGCTCGAGCCGCCCGCGCATCCGCGAGCCGTCGGCGCTCCACTGCTCGGCGAGCGCGCCCCGCACCGCCGGGGGCGCCAGCTGGAGGTCGCGACCGTCGAGCACGCGGTCGAGCAGGTCGTGGACCTTGTCCTCGGCCATGTCGTTGCCGTGCAACCGGATTCCGGTGACGAAGACCTCCTCGTGCAGCCGCAGGCCCCCTCGCCCGACGAGGACGAGGCGCGAGACCGCGGCGACGCAGGAGGTGGGGAGGTCGGCGTCAACGACGGCCGTGACGCGATGCACCCGGGAGTCGGAGCCGAAGAGGCTGGTGCGCAGCATCCGGGCCGACTTCTGCAGGAGGGCGTGGCCGAGATGGATGTGGACGAGGTCGTCACGGCCCGCCGCTGCCTGGTCGTCGAACGTGATCGGGCGCAAGACGCCGGGCTTGAGCCGGGTGTCCAGGCCGCGCAGAGCCGGTTGCCAACGCGGGCCGAGCAGCCCGATCGCCAGCACCTCGGCGTCGGTGTCCTGGTCGCCGATCTCGATGAGCGGCGGCTGGTTGGACAGCTCCAGTGCGGTCTCGACGACCCGGCGCGCACTGAAGGGGGTGAGGTGCATGGCCTGCTTGCGGTCGGCATACGTGCGCGAGAGCTCGGTGAGCGAGCGGTTGAGCTCGCGCTCGCCGGCCATCGCCGCGTTGATCGACTCGGCGCCCTTGTCGCGACCGGCCTGTCGGGTCGTGGCCGGGCGAGCCGTGAAGTGCTCCTGGATCTCGATGTCGATGAGCGGATTGACCGAGCCGAGGTCTTGCTCGATGGTGGCGACCTTCTCGGCGATGCGTCCGAGGAAGGCCTGGTCGGCGGCATACGTCGTCGACGTGCCCCGGGGGACGAAGTAGGACACCTCCGGCGCCTGCGTCTGGCCGTAGCGGTCGATCCGGCCGATGCGCTGCTCGAGCCGTGAGGGGTTGAAGGGGACGTCGAGGTTGACCAGGCGATGGCAGTGGGTCTGCAGGTCGATCCCCTCACCAGCGGCGTCGGTCGCGACGAGCACCCGCAGCGGCTCGCTCTGCGGCGGGGCGGTGAAGCGGGCCCTGATCTGCTCGCGGTCCTCGGCCGGCGTCGAGCCCTGGATCGTCGCGAGCACCTCGGGGCCGTAACCGTGCTGGCGCAGGACGCCGGTCACCCACTCGAGGGTCGCGGCATATTCGGTGAAGACAACGACGCGCTCGTTGGACCAGGTGCGGCCGTCGGGCCGGCATACCCCGTCGAGGAAGGTGAGCAGCTCGAGCAGGCGAGCGTCGGGTTTGTGCTCGTAGCCGCGCCCCCACGCGACCAGCTCGCGCAGCTGCTCGGGGGTCGCGGCGCGCAGCGGATCGGTGGCCTTGCTCGCGGCGAGGGCGGCAAACTCGGGATGCTCGCGCTCGCCCTCCTCCTCGTCGGACTGCCCGCTGCCGAGCACCTCGGTGTAGTAGTCGTCATAGGTGTATGCCGGAGCGCGAGTGCTCGTCTCGGCGTAGAGCTCGAGGGTCGAGGCGAAGGCCCAGGGGCTGGACAGGAAGCGCTTCTTGAGCAGCAGCGAGAGGATGTCGCCGGAGCGCTTGCGGCCATTGGCTTCGGCGCTGCGCTGGAGCAGCTCCTCAAGGGTGGCGAAGGCCTGCTCGGTGTCGGGGGTCGGCTGAAAGCCCAAGCGCCGCAGAGTGCGCGGCTGGAAACCCTTGTCGGCGATGTGGGCCTTGAGACGGCGGACGGTCACGGCCTTGAGCGCGTCGGAGTCGATCGTCGCCCCCCGACTGAAGCGGCGGTTGTCGATCATCTCCAGCAGGGCGGTGAAGGCCTCGGTGTGCCCGTTGTGCGGGGTCGCGCTGAGGAAGAGCCGGTGCTCGCACCGCTCGGCCAACGCCCGGGTGGCCATCGTGCGTTGGCTGTCGACGGCATACCCACGACCTCCGCCGATGACGCTGGGACTGGCCGGGGCGACGTGGTGCGCCTCGTCGACGACGAGCAGGTCGAAGGCGTAGCGGCGGGCGGAGTTGCGCTTGGTCGCCTCGTCGAGGACGTCGCGGAGCATGCGTTGCGCCCGGGGGGTGGGCAGCCACGACATGCTGATGATGACGCGTGGGAAGAGGCGGAAAGGATTGGCTGCGAGCCCGTGGCTGCGGCGGATCTGAGCGAGCAGGTCGCTGTTGACGATGACGAATTCGAGCCCGAACTTCTCGCGCATCTCGTCCTGCCATTTGATCGACAGGCTGGGCGGGCAGACGATGATCGCGGTGCGCGCGCGGTGGCGCAGCAGGAGCTCCTGGATGACCAGACCGGCCTCGATGGTCTTGCCCAATCCCACGTCATCGGCGAGCAGCAGGTTGGTGCGCGGCGAGCCGAGCGCCCGGCGAAGCGGCTCGAGCTGATAGGGCTCGACATTGGCACCGGAGCGGAAGGGTGACTGGAAGGCGTTGTCGTCGGCCGACGTGACCGCGCCCCAGCGGACGGCATCGACGAAGGCGCCCAGGGTGTTGGGGTCGTCGAAGGTGTCCTCGGTCAGCGCCTCGGGCAGGCCCTGGTCGGGGACGGTGGTGTGACCGACCTCGAGCTCCCAGACGACGGTGAGCTCCTCGCCGAGACGGTCTTCGTCGAGGGACTGGAGCGAGACGACGTGTTGGGTGCCGGGTCGGCCTTCGTCGGCGGGGCTGCGGGGCAGGCCCTGGGCACGCACCTCAGCCACCGCCCAGGTGGCCCCGCGGACCTCGACGATGCGCCCGGGCTCGGGGATCTCGGGGAGGGCCGAGTGTCGGTGGTCGCTGCCACGCTGGTCAGCAGTCGTCGTCATCTCGTCACCCCCTGTCAGGACGTCCAATGCACTCGCTAGCCAACCACTTCTGCGGTCAGTCCGCTGGGTCGCAGCGGCCTGCTCTGCGGCCGTGCCATGGAACACTCTCACGATGTTGCGAAAATCGCAAGTGACCGCCACACTGGAGCTCATGGACACCCCCAGTGATCGCGTGCGTCATGTGATCGGCACCAGCGGACTCACCCAGGCGGCATACGCGACCCAGATCGGGCTGGACGCGACGAAGCTGTCCAAGTCGCTCAGCGGGGCCCGTCGATTCTCCTCGCTCGACCTGGCGCGCATCGCCGAGCTGTCCGGGGTGACCGTCGACTGGTTGCTCACGGGGGTGGTGTCGCCGCTGGCAACCGCGGCCCGGGCATCGCACGGCAGCTCGTCGGGCACCGCCCTGCAGATCGCGTCCGAGCTCGTCGAGCTGCGCGAGTCGGCCACCCGGTTGGGGTTTCCTCAGGAGCGCGTCGAGTTGGCCCTGCCACCGTTGGGAGGGAGGGCGGTCGAGCAAGGACATGCGCTCGCCGCGGCCGCTCTGGCGCACGTCAGAGCGGCGCAGGGTGACTCCACCGTGCTGGATCTCGCCGCCCTCATCGAGAGGTGCTTTGGCATCGACGTGTGCATCCGCGACCTCGGCGACGGCTTCGACGGGCTCGCGGTGATGTCTCCCGAGGCCAGCGTCATCCTCGCCGGCGTGACCGCCATCCCCTATCGGCAACGTTTCACGTTGGCCCACGAGCTCGGCCACATCCTCGCCGGGGACGACCAAGGGATCCATGTCGATGTCGACATCTTCAGCGCGGAGAGCAGGCGCGGGCCGTCGGAGATGCGGGCCAACGCCTTCGCGGCCGCCTTCCTCATGCCCGCCGACAAGCTGTCCGGGCGGGTCAGGCCCGGATTCGACGAGGCGCAATTCGCGGCGCTGGTCATGGAGTTGCATGTGTCTCCCTCAGCACTGGCCATTCGGCTCGAGGACCTGCGGCTGATCGACGGCATGGCGCGGGACCGGTGGCAGCGCCTGAGCGCCAAGGGGGCTGCCCAATTGGCAGGAGCAGCACGTGAATTGGCCGCTGCCACCACGCTGTCGGGTGAGGCGCGCCCGCCAGGCCCGCTGTCGCGAGACCTGCTCACGGCATACCTCGAGGACAAGACGACCCTGCGGCCCTACGCCAACCTCATGGGCGTCGAGTCAGCGCGACTGCGGGCGGACCTCGAGCGCGAGGGGGGTGCGAGCTAAGCCATGGCTGCAGCGGTCTTTCCCGACAACACGGTGCTCTGCAACTTTGCCGCCGTGCGACGGATTGACCTGCTCCGCGACTGGTTGCGGGGCCGCGGTCGATGGACCGCCGCTGTGGCCTATGAGGTCTTGCGGTCGACGGCTCACTTGCCTGATCTGGGGCGAGTGACGGCCGTGGGGTGGTTGGGCGACCCCGTCGATCTCGATGAGGACCGCGCCGTCACCCGAGTCGAGCACCTGCGACGCGACGTCTTCGGTGGGCGCGCGGCTGAGCCCACCAAGCACCTCGGCGAGGCGCAAACCTGCTATCTGCTGATGGAGGTCAGCCAGTGGCGGGGATCGTGGTGGGTGAGCGACGATCGCGATGCCCTCGAGTTTGCGCGTCGGCAGGGCATCCTCACGCGGGAGACGATCGACATCGTCACGGCGCTCGTGGCCGAGGGGGATCTGACAGCTCAGGCCGGCTTTGACCTGATGACCCAGATGCAGGCGGAAGACCGAGCGCTGCGGATGCCGGCCCGGGTTGCCGACCTGACCCGCTGAGCGCCGCCGCCAGCCCGCCGCGCTGGTCCCGTGCGAGCAGTCCTCCCAGGGCCCACGAGCACACCCGGCAAGCACGAAGCCCCGGATCGTCCTGGTCCGGGGCCCATTAGTTGAATGATCAACGAGTGCGCAAGGGGGGATTTGAACCCCCACGTCCTTGCGGACACTGGCACCTGAAGCCAGCGCGTCTGCCGTTCCGCCACTTGCGCGTGTGCGAGGAGTAAGTGTGCCCCGCGCACGCCCCCCAGAGCAAACCCGATCCCGACCGCACGACCGCCGTCGGCCAGCCAGTTCCGCTGGCGCGCCGCGCGACCCCGCGAGTATGCCGGCCGGCGCAGGTCGCAGGGCCAGCCCCAAGCAGGACGCTCAGCCCGGATTGTGGAGTCCCATGTCCCGCAGCGGGCCATACGACTCGACAATCTCCACCGGCCGCCACGGGTGAGCCTCGGCAGCGGCGCCCTCGGCGCGCGCCGGACGGCATACGGCCGAAGCTCGGGCGGCCGGAAAGGCGACCGCGCACAGGCGATGTGTCGCCACCCACGGCCAAGCTGAGAGGCACCTTCAGCCTCGGCGGATACGATGAGCGGGCCACCCGCGGGCCGCGCCAGCGACCCCGCGCACGCACGGCCGGCACTCCCGCCGACCGACGACGGCCAGGGAAGGAGGCACGCCGTGGGACTGTTCGACAAGGTCGAAAAGGGGCTCGAGCGGACGGTCAACCGTGCCTTCGCCAAGGCTTTCAAGGCCCAGGTCGCGCCCGTCGAGATCGCCAGCACCATCCGCCGCGCCATGGACGAGAAGGCCACCGCCCTCGGCCCGGGCCACACGATGGTGCCCAACGCCTTCGCAGTCGAGTTGTCTCCCAGCGATTTCGAGCGTTATGACGAGTATGCCGAGAGCATCTCCGAGGACCTCGTCGCCGCCGCGCAGGAGCACGCCGAGACGCAGAGCTATGTCCCCGGCGGCCCTATCGAGGTCGCCTTCAAACTCGCCCCCGATCTCGACACGGGCATCTTCCGGGTCACCGCCACGACCCCCAAGCGCGCCGGCGGAGCCGGCCCGAGCGTCCCCGACCCCTCGGCATACGCCCGCCCCTCCGGCTCGGGTATGCCGTCCGCTCCGGCCCCGGCCCCGGCCCCGGCACCCGCTCCGGCACCAGCACCTGCCCCGGCGGCCCCAGCCCCAGCCCCGGTCAACTCCGCAGCCG
>CAZLGB010000005.1:0-42394 GCA_964558825.1 uncultured Intrasporangiaceae bacterium | reverse complement strand
TGGGCGCCGATCTCCAGCGCGACCGGACGGCAGTGGAGCAGCTGACCGAGCGGCATACCCGCGAGTGCACATGCGCCGCGCCGAGCACCGAGGCGGCCCAGCTGGCCGCTGAGCACCGCGCGGTGGGCGACGCGATCGCTGCCGCGGTGCGGGCACAGGACGCCTCCGCTGCGGCGATCGCTGCCGTCGACGCCCAGCGAGAGCGTGTCCAACTGGCCTGTGCTGCAGCTGGTTTCGCCGACAGCGAGGCCGCCGCCGCGGCGCGCCTGGAGCCCGGCATACGCCAGCAGCTGAGCGCGACGCTCGCGGCCGCCGAGCGGACCTCCACCAATGCCGAGGCCGTCCTCGACGACCCCGCAGTGCGGCTTGCCCTTGAGGCAGAGCCGGTCGATCTCGAGGCTGTCACCGAGGCGGCCCGGGCGGCCCGCGCCGTGCGCGTCGGGCTCGAGCGCGACCGCACCCTCGCCGAGCTGGCGGTGCGGGAGCTCAGCGCGGGCATCGAGCGCCTCGAGGTGGCGGTCGCGACGACCGCCTCGGCAGCCGAGCGAGCCGACCGCTCACGTCGGCTCGCCGACACGGTGGCCGGCCTGGGGTCCGACAACGTCATGCGGATGCGCCTGTCGGCCTTCGTGCTGGCCGGCCGGCTCGAGCGCGTCGTCGAATTGGCCAACGAGAGGCTCGCCCTCATGGGCTCTGGGCGTTATCGGCTCCTGCACTCCGACGCCCGCGAGGGAGCCAAGCGCAGCGGGCTCGGGCTGCGGGTCGAGGACCAGTGGACCGGTCGGTCGCGCGAGACGACGACACTCTCCGGCGGCGAGTCCTTCATGGCCTCACTCGCGCTCGCCCTGGGCTTGGCCGACGCCGTGCGTGAGGAGTCTGGCGGCGCCGACATGCAGACCCTCTTCATCGACGAGGGCTTCGGCACGCTCGACGAGGAGAGTCTCGAGCAGGTGATGGCCGTGCTCGATCAGCTGCGTGACGGCGGGCGCTCGGTCGGTGTCGTCAGCCATGTGGCCGATCTGCGCGCGCGCATCCCCACCCAGTTGCGAGTCCTCAAGGCCGCCGACGGCTCGACCGTCGAGCTCGTCGACGGAGTTGCCTGACCGGTCGCCGTCGGGCATCGGGGCCGACGGTCAGGACGGGCTGATGTCCTCGGCCGAGTCGTCGAGTCCTGAGGGTGGGCGTGCGGCGGTGCGGGGCGTGAGGTCCGGAGCGCGCCGGCTGGCCCCGTCGTCCTTGTCGTCCTCGTCGGGTCGGTCCCACGGCAGCTGGCTCTCCGACGTGTGCGCGTCGATGGTCTCGGCCACGCTCGGCAGGTGGTCGGGCACCGGCTCGGGCTCCTGCTCCAACGCCCAACGCAGATAGGCCTCTTCGGCCGTCGGCAGGGTGGCAAAGAGCATGTCCTTGCCGATGATGTCGATGACCCCGGCGCGGTCGAGCGGCTCGTAGAGGTCGTTCTTCACCCGAGCGAGGCCGAGCTCGATGCCCCGATCGGCCAGCTCCTGCGCCAACTCGCGCAGCGCGTCGGCGGCGGTGATGTCGACCTCGACGTTGGCCTCGACGTTGAGGACGAACCAGCGCACCGGCGCGTCGGGATAGGCCTCGTTCTCCTGGGCGATGAGCTTGTCGACCCGCTCACGCAGGTCGCCGACATTGGCGAAGAAGAGCGGCGCGTCATAGCGATAGAACATGCAGCCCGGGATGGTCCGCGCGTCGGGATAGTCGGCGACGTCGTGCATGCCGGGTATGCCGGGCACCCGCCCGAGCACGCCCTCGTGGGGGCGGGCCAGCCGGTGGAGCATCTCCAGCAGGCTCAGCGCGATGGCGAAGAGCACGCCCTGGAGGATGCCGATGATCACCGTGCCGAGCATGGCGATGATGGCCAGGCTGAACTCACGCCGGCGGAAGGCCCACAGCCGCTTGAAGTCCGGGATCGACACGAGCTTGCCGGCGGCATAGAAGACGACCGCCCCGAGCGCCGCGGATGGCAGCGATGCCATGAGCGGGCCGGCGAAGAAGAGCACGGCGATGACACACAAGCCGGCGACGAGCGAATAGACCTGGCTGCGCGCCCCAGCCGCCAGGGCGAGGGCGGTGCGCGAGCCGGACGCCGACACCGGGAACCCGCTGAACAGCCCGGTGGCGGCGTGCACCCCGGCCATCGCGACGAGCTCCTGCTGCGGATTGGCCCGCACGTCGGCCTTGGTCTCGCCCTCACCGGGCTCCATCGGGAAGCCACGCGAGATGAGCATGATGTCGCTGTAGCCGACGATGGCGATGCCCAGGCCGGCGAGGATGAGCGATTGCGCCTCGTCGGCCGACACGTTCGGCAGATGCGGCAGCGGCAGCCCGGAGGGCACCGTGCCGACGACCTTGACGCCTTGGGACTCCAGGTGGAGCACGACCGAGGCGATGGTGGCCAGGACGACGGCGATGAGCGGCGCCGGCCAGGTCGGTCGCAGCCAGATGAGCAGGAGGATGACCGCCAGCGTCGACGCGGCGACCGCGAGAGTGGGCAACTGGGTCTTGCCGACGACGCTGAAGAAGGAGCTCAGCTGCTCGACGATGCTCTCGCCGTCGACGTGGGTGCCGGTGACCTTGCCGAGTTGCCCGACGATCATCAGCACCGCGCCGCCGGCGAGATAGCCGACGAGCAGTGGTGTCGAGAGCAGCTCGGCGATGATCCCGGCTCGCAGGATGCGAGCGAGCACACACCACCCGGAGACGATGAGGGCCAGGGTGGCAGCGAGCGCGACGGCCTTGTCGGGGTTGCCGGCGGCCATCGGCGCGATGGCCACGCCGGTCATCAGCGCGATCGTTGACTCCGGCCCGGAGGAGAGGATGCGCGAGCTGCCCATCACGGCATACGCGACGATCGCGGCGAGCGCGGTCCACAGGCTGGCCACCGGGGGCACGTTGACGATCGCCGAATAGGCCATGACCTGCGGGATGAGGTATGCCGCGACGGCCACGCCGGCGATCGCGTCGCGGGGGATCCGCGCGCGCGGGTAACGCGTCGTCAGGTAGGACAACCCCGGGGTGATGGCCTTGAGGAAGGTCAGGGCGGCATGCTGCTGATCCTGATCCAGCTCGTAGGCGAGCGCCGGACGCGGTCGCAGGTGCTCGGGGATGGGCGCACCGAGGCGCCGCTCGACCTGCGCCTGGTCCTTGGCCATGCGCTTGTCGAGCTGCCTGGCGCGTTGCCGGTTGCGCTTGCTCACGCGACTCCTGCCTCGCCCGGACGACCGTGGCCGCTACCCGAAGTTCACCTACCGTCCACTTGGCAGGACCCTATCGCCCACGACCCTTGCGTGGGCAGCACCCGGATCAGCCCTCGAACGCCTCCGGCGGCGGGCAGGAGCACACGAGGTGCCGGTCGCCGTAAGCGCCGTCGATGCGCGCGACCGGCGCCCAATACTTGGCCGTCGGGTCGACGCCGCGCGGGAAGGCGGCCAGCGCGCGGTCATAGGCGCGCTCCCACTCCCCCGCCAGGGCGTATGCCGTGTGCGGAGCCCCGCGCAGGACGCTCGCGTCGGCGCTGACGTCGCCCTTGTGGACGGCCTCGATCTCGTCACGGATGGAGATCATCGCGTCGCAGAAGCGGTCGAGCTCGCGCCGGTCCTCGCTCTCGGTCGGCTCGACCATGAGCGTGCCGGCCACCGGGAAGGACATCGTCGGCGAGTGGAAGCCATAGTCGATGAGCCGCTTGGCAACGTCATCGACGGTGACGCCGGTCTCGCGGGTGATGCCGCGCAGGTCGAGGATGCACTCGTGCGCCACGAGCCCGGCGGCACCGGCATACAGGACGGGGTAATGCTCGCGCAGCCGCGCCGCGATGTAGTTGGCGTTGAGGATGGCCACCTGGGTGGCCCGCGTCAGCCCGGCGCCGCCCATGAGCCGCACGTAGGCCCACGAGATCGGCAGGATGCTCGCCGAGCCGTAGGGCGCGGCCGAGATGGGCCCGACGCCCGTGGCCGGCCCGGCGTGCGGGTCGAGCGGATGGTTGGGCAGATAGGCCGCGAGGTGCTGACGCACCGCGACCGGTCCGACACCCGGGCCGCCGCCGCCGTGCGGGATGCAGAAGGTCTTGTGCAGGTTGAGGTGGCTGACGTCGGCACCGAACTTGCCCGGCTGGGCCAGCCCGATGAGGGCGTTGAGGTTGGCCCCGTCGACGTAGACCTGACCGCCGGCCTCGTGGACGAGCTCGCACAGCTCGGCGATGGTGTCCTCGTAGACCCCGTGGGTCGAGGGATAGGTCACCATGATCGCCGCGAGCTCGGCGCGGTGGGCCTCGATCTTGGCGCGCAGGTCGTCCATGTCGACGCTGCCGTCGGCCGCGGTCTTGACGACGACGACCTTGAGCCCGGCCATGACCGCGCTGGCGGCATTGGTGCCGTGAGCGCTGGCGGGGATGAGGCAGACCCGCCGGTGGCCCTCGCCGCGCGCCTGGTGGTATGCCGCGATGGCCATGAGCCCGGCGAACTCGCCCTGGCTGCCGGCGTTGGGTTGCAGAGACACCGCGTCATAGCCGGTGATCTCGGCGAGCCACCCGGCCAGGTCGTCGATCAGCCCGCGGATGCCCTCGGTCTGCTCCGCCGGGGCGAAGGGGTGCAGCTGCGCGAACTCCGGCCAGGTGATGGCGAGCATCTCCGTCGTCGCGTTGAGCTTCATCGTGCACGAGCCGAGCGGGATCATCCCGCGGTCGAGAGCGAAGTCGCGGTCGGCAAGCTTGCGCAGATAGCGCAGCATCGCCGTCTCACTGCGGTGCCCATGGAAGACCGGATGCGTGAGGTATGCCGTGCGGCGCGTGAGCGCCTCGCCCCAGGCCGGGGCAGGGTGGGCGGCCACGGCCGGGACCGGCTCGACGCCGAAGGCGGCCCACACCGCCTCGAGGTCGGCGCGCGTCGTCGTCTCGTCACAGGCCAGCGAGAGGGTGTCGTCGTCGACCAGCCACAGGTTGACGCCGCGCTCGTCGGCGGCCTGGCGGATCGCTGCCGCCCGGCCGTGGACGCGCACGGTGATCGTGTCGAAGGGCGCGTCGGTCAGCACCTCGACTCCCCCGGCCCGCAGCCCGGCGGCCAGCGTCAGCGCCTGGCCGTGCACCCGCCGGGCGATGGCCGCGAGGCCCTCGGGACCGTGCCACACGGCATACATCCCGGCGATGACGGCGAGCAGGACCTGCGCGGTGCAGATGTTGGAGGTCGCCTTCTCGCGACGGATGTGCTGCTCGCGGGTCTGCAGGGCCAGCCGGTATGCCGGTGCCCCCGCCGCGTCGACCGACACGCCGACGAGCCGGCCCGGCATGGTCCGCTCGAGGCCCGCGCGCACCGACATGAAGCCCGCGTGCGGGCCGCCGAAGCCCATTGGCATGCCGAAGCGCTGCGCGGAGCCGACCGCGATGTCGGCCCCGAGCTCGCCGGGCGAGGCGAGCAGGGTGAGCGCGAGCAGATCCGTCGCGACGGTGACGAGCGCCCCCGCGGAATGCGCGGCCTCGATGAGCTCCCGCCAGTCGCGCACCTGCCCGTCGGCGCCGGGGTATTGGACGAGCACACCGAAGACCGCGCGCCCCCCGGCCGCGGCAGCCAGCGCGTCGGCGTCGGAGACGGCACTGAGGTCGGCGACGACGACGTCGATGTCGATGGCCTTGGCGCGGGTCGCGACGACCGCCTGGGTCTGCGGGAAGACCCGTGCGTCGACGAGCAGCACCGCATCGGCGGCGACCTTGGTGCCGCGGCGCATGAGGGTCATCGCCTCGGCCGCCGCAGTGCCCTCGTCAAGCAGTGAAGCGCCGGCGATCGGCAGCCCGGTGAGGTCGCTGATGACGGTCTGGAAGTTGAGCAGCGCCTCGAGGCGACCCTGGGAGATCTCCGGTTGATAGGGGGTGTATGCCGTGTACCAGGCCGGGTTTTCCAGGACGTTTCGCAGCACCACCGGCGGGATGATCGTGCCGTAGTAGCCCAGGCCGATCATTGAGCGCGCCACGGTGTTGCGGGCGGCGACGGCCCGCAGCTCGGCGATGACGGCGCTCTCGGACTCGGCCGGGTCGATGTCGATGCGACCCTGACTGCGGATGAGCTCCGGCACCGCCGTGTCGACCATGGCAGCGAGGCTGGGCTGGCCGACGACGGCGAGCATCGCCTCGATGTCGCTGTCGGAGGGGCCGACGTGTCGGCCGACGAAGGCCGACAGGACATCGGTGCTCGGGTCGATCGCCTCGGGGGCGACGGTGGGGTCGAGGTGCTGCGGCATACCAGCCTCCGGCTCATCGGGGACGCGCGTGCGGTCGCCCCCTCTGTCGTGCCCCGCCCGCGTGGGTCGGGGCACCTCAGAGTCGCCTGCTCGCGCGGTCCTTGGGCCTGAGAGGTTCCGGGGTGGTTGCCCCTTCGGCGCCGCGCCGGTGGTATGCCGGACGGACTCTCCCGCGCGAGGTGATCAGCGCAGCGAGTCTAGTGCCTGGTGGCGGCCGGTCAGGCCATCATCCGCGCCGCGCGGCGCACCGACAGCTCGTCGCCGGGGTGGGCCTCGGTGGCCTCCTCGGCCCGCTCGGAGGGCAGCTCGGCGAGCGACCCCTCGACCTCGCGCCAGACCCGCCCGACGGCGATCCCGAAGACGCCCTGCCCGCCCTGGAGCAGGTCGATGACCTCCTCGGCGGAGGTGCACTCGTAGACCGACGCGCCGTCGCTCATCAGGGTGATCTGGGCCAGGTCCTCGACACCACGCTCGCGCAGCACCTGGATCGCGGCCCGGATCTGCTGCAGCGAGACACCCGTGTCGAGCAGCCGCTTGACGACCTTGAGCACGAGGATGTCGCGGAATCCGTAGAGCCGCTGGGTGCCGGAGCCACCGGCCGAGCGCACCGACGGCTCGACGAGCCCGGTGCGCGCCCAGTAGTCGAGCTGGCGGTAGGTGATGCCGGCCGCGCGGCAGGCCGTCGGCCCGCGGTAGCCCTCGTCCTCACGCAGCTCCGGCAGGTCGTCGCTGAAGAGCAGCCCCTGGGCTGCTGCGGTGACCGGACGGCGCGTCGCGTCGGCGCTGGCGCTCACGGTGTCCACGGTTCCTCCAAGATGCGGCGGGCTGCAGACCGTGTAGTTACACGGGTGCGGTTTGAGCTGCTGGATCGACGGTAGAGGTCAGGGCGGCAAGGGTCAATCACCACTGAAGCATTATTCCCGCGTGTCGCAGGAGTCACACCAGTAACATAACTCTCTAGTTGAGGTTTAGCTTCCCTCGGGGTGATCCCCCGACGCTTCCCCTGATGGGGCGTCGAAGTCCTCCGCCGACACGTGGTCGAGGAACTCGCGGAAGCGCTCGACCTCGTCATCCTCGTCCGGCGCCATGGTGATGCCGGCCTCCGCGAAGACCGACTCGGCCACAAGGATCGGTGCCGCGCAGCGCAGCGCCAGCGCGATGCCGTCGGACGGGCGGGCCGAGATCTCGGTGGTCGTCCCGACCGGCTGGCCCGCCTCCCCGGCCGGCGAGGAGGACACGACGAGGGTGGCATAGAAGACCTTGTCGCGCAGCTCGTCGACGCGCACCCGGACGAGCCGCTGCCCGAGCGCCTCGAGCACGTTGGTCAGCAGGTCGTGGGTGAGCGGACGGGGTGGCACGACGCCGTGTTGGGCGTAGGCGATGGCCGTCGCCTCGGCCGCACCGATCCAGATCGGCAGATAGCGCGTGCCCTCACGCTCACGCAGCAGCACGATGGGCTGGTTGGTGGGCATCTCGACCCGCACGCCCATGACGTCGACCTCGATCACGCTCCCACGCTACCCCGCGGGAGATGCCCCGCCCAGCCCATGTCCGGGGGCAGCGGGACGCGCGAGGCACGGCATACGACCGCGCGGGGCTCAGCGGGCCAGCTCGGCGCGGACCAGCGCCGCATGCAGGGCCAGGCAATGGTGCAGGACCTCGGCCGTCGGATCGGTGCCGCGGCTGCCACGTTTGCCCTGCGCCGCGAGCGCGGGCACGACGATCTGCTGGACCAGGCCGACCTCGCGCTCGGCGGCCGTCCGGAAGGGCCGCAGATGCCGGGCCTCGACACCGAAGCCGGCCAGGGCGGCCGCCGCATGCGCGACCGACAGCGCGGCGTCGTCGAAGTGGCCGGAGGCGTCGGCCCGCAACAGCCCAAAGGTCTGCAGGGCCTCGAAGGTCGCGCGGTCCAGCCCGCTCGAGGTCATCAGCTCGACCTCGGTGAGACGCAGCCGCCGCCGGGCCCGCAGTGTCTGCGGCGATGGGACGTCGGCATCGGGCTCGGGCGCCGGGACCACGGGCAGACCGCTGGGCCCGGAGTCCGGGCGAGCGCCTTCGGCTGCCGCCGGGCCCGGGTGCGGCTCGGGAGTCAGCCCACGGTCGAGTGCCTCGAGGGCCTCCCCGATGACCTTGAGCGGCCAGAAGCGGTCCCGTTGGGCGGTGAGGATGTAGCGCAGTCGCTCGATGTCGGCCGCTGTGAAGACGCGATAGCCCGACTCGGTGCGAGCCGGGGTGACCAGCCCCTCGGCCTCGAGGAAGCGGATCTTGGAGATCGTCAGGTCGGGGAAGTCGGGACGCAGCGCGGCCAATACCGCGCCGATGGACTCCCCGCGTCGACGTGCCACAACCGAGATGCCGCTCAGCCGGCGTAGTAGATGAAGCGGTACTTGCCGATCTGCACCTCGTCGCCGTTGCGCAGCACGGCGTGCTCGATCGAACGACGGTTGACGTAGGTGCCGTTGAGCGAGCCGACGTCGCGCACGGCATACCCCTGGCCGGCCCGCTCGAAGACCGCGTGCCGACGCGACACCGTCACGTCGTCGAGGAAGATGTCGCTGTCGGGGTGACGGCCGGAGCTGACCTCGTTGTCGTCGAGCAGGAAGCGGGCGCCGTTGTTGGGCCCACGCATGACGACGAGCAGAGCCGTGCCCGGACGCAGCGCGGAGATGGTCGCCTGGTCCTCGTCGGTGATCCCGTGATCCTGGCCGACGACGTCCGGCAGCTCCCCGGCCCCGCGGAAGCGCATGGTCGTGGGCTCGTGCTGGACCGGCTCCTGGTGGTCTGCCGAGTCCGGCTCGTCGTGGTCCAGCTCGTCGGGTTCGTCCGACATCCTGTCTCCGTTCACCGCGGGTGCGCGTGCCTGCGTCCGCGAAGACTACGGTATCGCTGCGACACCCGCCGCGGGTCGCCTCGATCTGGTCAGGAGACGGACGCCTCGTATGCCGTGGCGTCGAGCAGACCGTCGAGCTCGCCGGCGTCGGCCAGCCGCAACTCCATCATCCATCCGTCCCCGTAGGGGTCGGAGTTGACCAGCTCAGGCGAGGTGTCCAGCGCCGAGTTGACCTGGGTGACCTCGCCGGAGACGGGCGCGTAGATGTCACTGACCGACTTCGTCGACTCGACCTCACCGCAGGAGTCGCCGGCCGCGACACTGTCGCCCACCGCCGGGAGCGAGACGTAGACGACGTCGCCGAGGGCGTTCTGCGCGAAGGCAGTGATGCCGACCCGCACAACGCCGTCGCCCACGCTGCGCACCCACTCGTGGTCGCTGGTGTAGCGCAGGTCCGCGGGGTAGTCCGTCTGGCTCATGTCGCTCCTTGATGCGTCGGCTGCTGGCCCGGATGTCCGATTAACAGCTGTCCGATATCGGGCGGGCTCGACCCCGACCCTATCCCCCGCTCGGGGCGGCCGTGCTCTCCGGGACCGGCGAAGCGTAACGAGGCGTGGCCGGCGTGTGCAATGCGTCGATGGTGACGGTCGTCAACTGTTCGACGGTGGCGGTCGCCCCGACCCGTTTGACCGAGTCGACGATGCCGCCGGGGATGTTGAGCGCCGAGGCGAGGGTCTGCGGGTCGCCGATGGCGAGCACGACATAGGGCCGGCGCAGCACCTGGTCATCGACGACCACTCCGGCCGTCGTGTCGGTGAAGGACGAGCTCGCGACGATGCGCACCGTGCCGAACTGCACGACCTCGGCACCGGCGTCACGCAGCTCCTGCAGGACATCGAGCAGTGCGGCCGAGTGCACGCCGACCTGCGGGTCGGTGATGGTGAGGCGGACCCCAGGGCCGCGCGCCTTGACGGTGCCGGCGAGGATGGCCAGCTCGTCAAGGCGCTTCTGCGCCTGCGCGGCTGCCGCGGCGGCGGTGTCAGCGCCGGACTTGAGCAGATCGCGTTGGGCCTCGAGCTCACGGATCTGCAGGTCCAGCCGCAACGAGCGCTGGTTGACGTCGTCGAGCAGCCGCACGAGCTCGTCCTGACGCAGATTGGCCAGCCCGGTCGCCCCCGCCTGTTGGATCTGCGTGGCGATGGCGAAACCCAGCGCCAGGGTGAGCACGGAGGCGAGCACCTGGGCCTTGGTGAAACGCGGCGCCCCCATCCGGCGCAGCCGCCTCCAGGTGACCCGACGGTCCTCCTCCGCTGCCGCCATCCTCAGGCCTTGAACAGGTGACGGCGGATCGCCGCGACGTTGGAGAAGATCCGGATGCCGAGCACGACGACGACACCCGTTGACAGCTGCGAGCCCACCCCCAGCTGGTCACCGAGGAAGACGATGAAGGCCGCGACAAGCACGTTGGAGAGGAACGACACGACGAAGACCTTGTCGACGAAGATCCCGTCGAGCACCGCGCGAACCCCGCCGAACACCGCGTCAAGGGCCGCGATGACGGCGATCGGCAGATAGGGCTGCATCCACAACGGCACCGTCGGATGCAGCAGCAGCCCGACGACGACACCGACGAGCAGTCCGATTGCGGGGATCATCGGCGCTTCTCCGTCGTCGTCGGGGATGTGGCTTTCGTCGCGGAAGGCTTGGGGGTCTCGGGGCTGGTCGCGGGCCCCGAGCTTGAGGGTATGCCGGTCGGCACGCCCTGGGCATAGCGCAACGCCGACGCCGCGGCTGCGGGGCAGGTCACGCTCTGCTGCCCCTCGATGAGCACCCGGACCGCGTAGTTGTCCTGCAACGCCTTGAGATAGGGGCCGGCAGCGGTGGCCGCGAAGGAGGTCTGCAGACCCGCCGGATCGCCGATCGCCGAGACGACATAGGGGCGGCTCAGCGGGCGGAAGTCCACGAGGATCGCCTGCCCGGCGAAGCGGATCGCCGCGCGTGAGGTGAGCCGCTGCCCGTTGACCGAGATCGCCTCGGCCCCTGCCGCCCACATCCCGTTGACGGCGATCTGCACGTCCTGGGCGCTGACCCGTCCAGGGTCGAAGCCACTCCCCTGCCGCGGATCGCCTGCTGCGCTGTCAGACCCCAGCGCATCGTCGAGGGTGATGGTCACGCCCGGCCCGGTCACCGCAGCCACGCCCTCGGACTGCTCCAGCCCGCTCAGCTGGGCGAGCAGGTCGGGGCGACCGGCGCCGAGGGCACCCGCCCGCGCCGCCGCGATCTCGCGTTCGAGGGCCGCGAGCGTGGTGGCCTGGTCGTCTCCCGTCGCCTGTCTGGCCTGGATCTGGTCGACGAGCTGGTTGCGCGCCTGGGTGGCGACATTGGTCGTCGAGCGCAGCGAGATGGTCGCGACGGTGACGAGGAAGCCCACGAGCACCGCCGCGAGGATCGTCAGGACGCTGCGCGACGAGGTCGTCGGCGACATCCCGGCGGCGACCCTACGCCCCGAGGCGGTGGCATAGCTCGGCTCCATCGAGCCCTCGGTCAGCTCGGTGAGCAAGCGCATCGAGGCATCGACCGGCCGATGCGGGCTCACGCGGGCGCCCCCATCCGGCGGCGCAGCAGCGGGGCCGCCTGCACGGCATACAAGACGGCGGCGAGCCAGTAGAGCGCCGTGCCCCACCAGGCGAAGGCCCACCCGACCGGCAGGGCGACCGCGCCGACCGGGCCAGACACCTGGCCGAGCAGGATGACCGGGAAGGCATAGAGCAGGTTGAGCGTGGCCGCCTTGCCGACGAAGTGCACGGGCAGCCCGATCTGCCCCACGCGCTTGAGGGCGAACATCAGCGCGGCCAGCAGCAGCTCACGGGCGAGCAGCAGGCCGACGAACCACCACGGGATGATGTCGCGCCACCCGAGGCCGAAGAGGGTGCTGACGATGTAGAGCCGGTCGGCGATCGGGTCGAGCAGCTGGCCGACCCGGGAGACGAGGTGGAAGCGCCGGGCGATCTTGCCGTCGAGATAGTCGGTGATGCCGGAGAGGGCGAGCACGGTGAGCGCCCAGCCGTCCTCGTGTCGCAGGATCAGCCAGAGGAAGAGCGGCACTCCGAGCAGGCGCAACACCGACAGGACGTTGGGGATGGTGAGGACGCGGTCGGTGTCGGGGACGGTGTGATCCGCCGAATGCGCCTCCTGCTCCACGGCCCCGAGCCTAACCCGGGCGGGTGTCTCGCCTCGGTATGCCGGGTGGCTCCGGCATGGCTGTAACGCCTGGCCAGGGGTGCAGCGATAGTGCAGATGTCGAGGCGCTTCCCGATCCCCCGAGCGGGAGGCGCCTCGGCGTGTCCGGCACCGTGACGTTCCCCGGCGGATCCGTGCCACCGGCCGGCTCGGCCCCAGCCCGCCGCCAGCACGGTCGAGATCAGCGGCCCTCCCACCTGATGCTCGCGGGCCGGGCCTGCATGACCAGGAGCTCGGTCGACGGGATCATCCGGCTCATCGCGACACACCTGACCACTGGGTCGGTGTTGACGATCCCCAAGGCCCGCATCGACTCGATCACGAAGAGATCCGACATGAGCAACTCCCCGAACCTGCAGGCTCGGGGAGTCCGGAACTGTCTGAATTATCCGATTTGTCGGGCTGACAGGATTTGAACCTGCGACCCCTTGACCCCCAGTCAAGTGCGCTACCAAGCTGCGCCACAGCCCGTGGCTTGCTCTCCAATCGGGTCCGAGGACCCTCCTGCAGAGCGAAGGAAACCCTACCGCACGGCATACCCGCCGTCCGAATCAGAGCGCGACTCGCGCCGGGTGAGGCGGACGGCCGTCACCAATGCCCTTGCGCGCGCTCGGGGTTCGCGTGGGCCGGGACCCTCACCCGACCGGTCGCAAGGTCATCGATCTTTGCTGAGGTCAACGAAATCTCGTTGACCTCAGCAGAAGGTCGTTGACCTTTGGGCAGGGCAGGCACACGAGCACGCGGCGGGTGCGCCGGCTCACCAGCTCAGCGGCGGCGCTTCTCGCGCACCCGGACCGACACGGCGACCGGACTGCCGGTGAAGCCGAAGCGCTCGCGCAACTTGCGCTCGATGAAGCGCCGATAGCCCGCCTCGAGGAAGCCCGACGCAAAGAGCACGAAGCGCGGCGGTCGAGTGCCCGCCTGCGTGGCAAAGAGGATGCGCGGCTGCTTGCCACCACGGACCGGGTGCGGCTGGGCCGCCACGACTTCACCGAGGAAGGCGTTGAGCTTGCCGGTCGGCACGCGGGTGTCCCAGGACTCCAGGGCCGTCGTCAGGGCAGGCACGAGTTTGTCGAGGTGCCGACCGGTCGTCGCCGAGACGTTGACCCGCGGCGCCCAGGCGACCTGCCCCAGGTCCTGCTCGATCTCACGCTCGAGGAAGTGGCGCCGCTCGTCGTCGATGGTGTCCCACTTGTTGAAGGCGAGCACGAGCGCACGGCCCGAGTCGAGGACCTGCTGCACGACCCGCACGTCCTGCTCGCTGATCGGGGTGCCGGCGTCGATGAGCACGACGGCGACCTCGGCCTTCTCGAGGGCTGCCTGGGTGCGCAGCGAGGCATAGAAGTCGGCCCCCCGCGTCTGGTGGACCCGGCGCCGGATGCCGGCCGTGTCGACGAAACGCCATGGGGTGCCGGCGATTTCGACCAGCTCGTCGACCGGGTCACGGGTCGTACCGGCCAGGTCGTCGACGACGACCCGCTCGTGGCCGGCGAGCTTGTTGAGCATCGAGGACTTGCCGACATTGGGACGGCCGAGCAGCGCGACCCGCCGGGGGCCGCCGCGCTGATAGGCCCCGCCGACGGCCGAGCGCTCGGGCAGCACCTCGAGCAGGGCGTCGAGCAGGTCGCCGCTCCCCCGCCCGTGCAGGGCCGACACCGGCCACGGTTGGTCCAGCCCGAGGCTCCAGAGGTATGCCGCCTCGGACTCCATCCGCTGGTCGTCGACCTTGTTGGCGACGAGCAGCACGGGCTTGCCGGCGCGGCGCAGCAACTTGACGACGGCCTCGTCGGTGTCGGTCGCCCCGACCGTGGCGTCGACGACGAAGAGGACGGCGTCGGCCAGCTCGACGGCGATCTCGGCCTGCTCGGCGACCCGCAGGTGGATGCCGGTGGCGTCGATCTCCCAGCCGCCGGTGTCGACCAAGGTGAAGCGCCGCCCCGACCACTCGGCGTCATAGGCGACCCGGTCGCGGGTCACGCCCGGGACGTCCTCGACGACCGCCTCGCGCCGACCGAGGATGCGGTTGACGAGGGTGGACTTGCCGACATTGGGACGACCGACGACGGCGACAACCGGCAGCGGCCCGCCCTGCTCGTCACCCTCGACTCCCCCGGCCTCGCCGTCGAGCAGCGCAAGGTCGGCCTCGTCGAGGTCGAAGTCGGCCAGCCCGGCGCGCAGGGCGCGCTCGACAGCCGCCTCGTCGGCGGAGTCTGCCGGCACGGCAACCTCCACGGTCGCCAGGTCGGCGGGTCCACCGAGATCGGTCTGGTCCTGCTCGTCGCTCACTGCTCGTCCTCGTCACTCATGCGCCCGCCGTATGCCGGGCAACACACCATTGTCCCTCATCGCGCGCCTCGTCCGCGCGGGCGTGAATTCCCCGGTCAGCCCGCGCTGCGCACCGCATCGACGCACGCGAGCACGGCGGCGACGGTCTGCTCGAAGGACAGGTGCGAGCTGTCGATCGTCACGACCCCGTCGGAGGCTGTCGTGAACTGCGACACCGTCGAGTCGATGGCATCCCGGGCGATGACCGCGTCGCGCGTCGCGGCAACGGCGTCGGCGTCGGCGCTGCCGCGGTCCTGACGGGCACGCCGAGCCAACCGGGCCGACTCGCTGGCCGTGAGCAGGATGCGCACGTCGGCATCGGGCGCGACCACCGTCGTGATGTCGCGCCCCTCGGCGACGACCGAGCCCCGCGCAGCCAGGCCCTCGGCCATGAGCGCGCGCTGGCGCCGGCGCATGTCGGCGCGCACCGCCAGATTGGTCGCCACCAGCGACACCGCCGCCGTGATCCGCTCGGAGCGCACCTCGGTGCGCAGATCCCGTCCGGCCGCGCCGATCCGCGGGTGGGCCGGGTTGAGTCCACTCTCCAGGGGAGCCGTCGGCGCGAGCTGGGCCACCAGCTCGGTGTCGTGCAGGTCGACGCCCTCGTCGAGCAGCCACCAGGTCAGGGCGCGATACATCGCTCCGGTGTCGAGATAGGCCGCGCCCAGTCGTCGGGCCACGGCGCGCGACACGCTCGACTTGCCCGACCCGCTCGGTCCGTCGATCGCGACGACCAGCCCCGCATGAGCCCGCGCGCCGGGGGCGGACGGCATACCCTCCATCAGTCGAGCACCCGCCAGCCCTTGGCCGCGAGGGCCGCCTGCAGCGGCTCGACGGCTGCGGGCACGACGCTGATCATGGCCAACCCGAAGGGTTGCCCGAGCCCGTGGTCGAGCTGCAGGTCCTCGAGGTTGACCCCCGCCTCGCCGACGTCGGTCAGCAGCCGCGCGAGCTCGCCCGGCGTGTCAGGCACGACCGCGGTGACGACCTCGTATGCCGTCGGCGCGGCACCGTGCTTGCCGGGAATGCGGGCGTGGCCGGTGTTGCCGTGGGTGATCGTCCGGTTGAGCACCTCGAGGCTGCCGACCGGCTCGTCCGGACCCTCGAGCCGGTCAAGCGCGTCGAGCAGCTCGCCGAGCTCGGCGCGCATCCGGGTCAGCACCTCACGGACTGCGCCGGCATTGCCGGCGAGGATCTGGGTCCACAGCCGCGGATCGCTGGCGGCGATGCGGGTGACATCGCGGATCCCCTGGCCGGCGAGGGCGAGTGAGCGCTCGTCGAGCGTGCGCAGTTGTGCCGCAACGAGACTCGCTGCGACCTGAGGCAAGTGAGAGACCGTCGCCACCGCATCGTCGTGCTCGTCGGCGCTCATGATCGAGACAGCCGATCCGGCGGCGCGGGCGAGCTCGACGACGAGGTCGACCGCGGCCCGCGACGAGATCTCGGTCGGCACGACGACCCAGGCTCGGCCCTCAAAGAGGTCACCCCTGGCGTGCCCCGCGCCGGAGCGCTCGCGCCCGGCCATGGGGTGTCCGCCGACATAGCGACTCAGGTCCGCGTCGGCCGCCCGCACCCCGGCGAGGACGGCGCCCTTGACCGACGCGACGTCGGTGACGACGGCCTGCGGCCAGCGCACCAGCGAGTCGACCACGACGCTGGCGGCGACGTCCGGCGGTGCGCCGACGACGACGATCTCGGGCTCGCTCGCCAGGTCGCCACCATCGTGCGCGTGCAGCGTGCCGGCGCCCAGATCGCGCGCCAGCCGCTCGGCAGTCGGCGAGGGGTCGGCGAGGGCCACGGCATACCCCGCGCGGGTGAGGGCGATGCCCAGGCTCGTCCCGATGAGCCCGGTCCCCCGGATGAGCACGCGCCTGGTCACGGCGGACAGGTTAGCGAGGGTCGGTCCCCCGTGGCGCGCGCGTCCGGACCGCGGCGGCTGCCGGCCGGGCCCTCAGAGCCCGACCGCGGCATACAACGCGGCGATCTCCGGCCGGGTGAGCCGACGGGTCTTGCCTGACTTGAGCTCGCCCAGGTGGATGGGGCCGACGTCGGTGCGGACCAGGCTGACGACCGGGTGACCGACCTCGGCGAGCAGCCGCCGCACGACGTGCTTGCGCCCCTCGTGCAGGACGACCTCGACGAGCGCCTTGCCCGGCGCCGAGTCGACGAGCTTGAAGGAGTCGACCGAGACCGGTCCGTCCTCCAGCTCCACCCCGGCGCGCAGCCGCTTGCCGAGATCGCGCGGGATCGGCCCGGGCACCTGGGCGAGATAGGTCTTGAGCACGCCGTATGCCGGGTGCTGCAGCCGGTGGGCCAGGTCGCCGTCGTTGGTGAGCAGCAGCAACCCCTCGGTGTCGGCGTCGAGACGCCCGACGTGGAAGAGCCGCGCTGCGCCGCTGTCACGCTGGCCGAGGTAGTCGCTGATCGACACCCGACCCAGCTCGTCGCTCATCGTCGAGACGACCCCGAGCGGCTTGTTGAAGGCGAGATAGACCCGGGTCTCGTCGAGGCTGACCCGATCACCGTCGACCCGGACGACCTGGCGGGTCGGGTCGATGCGCACGCCGAGCTCGGTGACGATCTGGCCGTCCACCTCGACCCGGCCCGAGGCGATGAGCAGCTCGCAGGTGCGCCGCGATCCGACACCGGCGGCGGCGAGCAGCTTCTGCAGGCGCACACCGTCGGGGTCATGGACATCGATCGCGGGGACCGACGGGCGCGCTGCCACCGGACGAGCTCCGGTGGGACCCTTGGTGGGCCGGGGCTTGCCCGCGGCGCCAGACGTGCCGCGGCTGGCCGGTGAGTTGCCTCCCGTGCGCGGGCGCTGGCCTGACTCTCCCATGCGCGGGCGCTGACCTGAGTCCCCACCGGAGCGCGGGCGCTGACCCGACTCCCCACCGGCGCGGGGACGCTGGGGCCCGTCACTCGAGCGGCCGGTCGACTTGGGTGACTGGCCGGAGCGCCCCGGGCGTCCGGAGGAGCCCGACGACCGGCCCGAGTTCTTGCCGCTGCCTGCCCCGTCGCGGCGACGATCTGCTGGTGACATCACGCTCACCCCCGCCCGATCTCGGCGATCTCGTCGAGCAGGTCGACATCGGGCAGGAAGGGCGCCAGGGCGGGCAGCTCGTCGAGAGATTGCAGCCCCATCCGTTGGAGGAAGTAGGGCGTGGTGCCATAGAGGATCGCCCCGCCCTCACCCTCGCCCTGCTCCTCGATGAGCCCGCGCCCGAGCAGGGTGCGCACCACACCGTCGACGTTGACGCCGCGGACCGCGCCGACCCGCGAGCGGGTCACGGGCTGCTTGTAGGCGATGACCGCCAGCGTCTCCAAGGAGGCCTGGGTCAGCCGCGCCTGCTGCCCGTCGAGGAGGAACTTCTCCACCACCGGGGCATAGTCGGCCCGGCTGTAGACCCGCCACCCCCCGCCGACGTTGCGCAGCGTGAAGCCGCGATGCGCGGCGGCATACTCCGCCTCCAGCTCGGCCAGCGTCTCGGTGACCCGGGTGACCGGCAGTTGCAGCGCGGTCGCGAGGGCGACCTCGGTGATCGGTTCGTCGACGACCATGAGCACCGCCTCGAGCGCCCCGCGCACGCCGCCGGGGAAGGCGTCGATGTCGAGGGTCTCCTGGGTGGACTCCTCCGGTGGGAGGTCGGATTCGCTTGTGGTGGGCTCGATCTCGTCACTCACCGTGGTCTCCTTGCTCGGGTATGCCGGGCTCCCCCGCCCCCGCGTCACGCGGCTGCGCGCCGTGCTCGGCGGGCTCGTCGCTCGCCGCCTCGGTCGCGTCGTCCGCATCGAATTCGTCGTCGACCGCGACCTCGCCGGCATCGGTGCCGGTCCAGCGGATCGTCAGCTCGCCCAGCGCCTCGGCCTGGTCGAAGACGATGACCGCCTCCTTGTAGAGCTCCAGCAGCGCGAGGAATCGGGCGACGATGAGCAGCGTCGTGTCGGCGTCGGCCACCAGCGCCCGGAAGGAGCAGGTGCGGTCGCGCCGCAGCCGCTCGACGAGCACGGCGGCCTGCTCGCGGACCGACACCTGTGCCGCGTGCAGATGCTCGAGGGCGACCGTCGGCGGCGCCTTGGGGATCATCGCGCGGGCGGCGATCATGGACAGCTGCTCGGGGGTGATGCCCATGACGAGCTCGGGCAACAGCTTGGCGAAGCGTGGCTCCAGTCCGGCCTGGCGCGGGGTCATCCGCCCGGCCGTGGCCATCCGCTCGGCGAAGGCGCCGGCGATCTGCTTGAAGGCGCGGTATTGCAGCAGCCGGGCAAAGAGCAGGTCGCGGGCCTCGATGAGGGCGAGATCCTCCTCGTCCTCGGGGCCGCTCTGCGGGAGCAGTCGGGCGGCCTTGAGGTCGAGCAATGTCGCTGCGACGAGCAGGAATTCGCTGGCTTGCGAGAGGTCCCAGTCGGTCTCGGCGGCCTGGGCGGCCTTGATGTGGGCGATGAACTCGTCAGTGACCTTGGCCAGCGAGATCTCGGTGATGTCGAGCTTGTGCTTGCTGATCAGCCCGAGCAGCAGGTCAAAGGGGCCCTCGAAGACGTCAAGGTGGACCTCGAAGGGTGTCGAGGCCGACCGACGCGTGAGCACACCCCCCGGCGCGAGGGCGGCCCCGGCGTCGGGTGCGGTGGGCAGCAGCGGCTCGGTCACGGCATACGAACGGGTGGTCGGGAGGCGGCGCTCAGGCCGCGCCGCCGCGGGCGATGAGCTCGCGCGCGAGCTGGCGGTATGCCGCGGCTGCCCCGTGGGCCGAGGCGTAGGTCGTGATCGGCTCGGCGGCCAGCGTCGCGTCGGGGAACTTGACCGTGCGGCTGATGACCGTGTGGAAGACCTGGTCGCCGAAGTGGTCGACTACCGACTTGACGACCTCGCGGCTGTGCAAGGTGCGCCCGTCGAACATCGTCGCGAGGATGCCGTCGACCTGCAGCCGCGGGTTGAGCCGGTCGGTGATCTTCTCGATCGTCTCGACGAGCAGGGCGACGCCACGCATGGCGAAGAACTCGCACTCGAGGGGAATGATCACGCCGTGCGCCGCGGTGAGGGCGTTGACGGTGAGCAGCCCCAGCGAGGGCTGGCAGTCGATCATGATGACGTCGTAGTCGTCGAGCACGGGGCGCAGCGCCCGGGCGAGGATCTGCTCGCGGGCGACCTCGCCGACGAGCTGCACCTCGGCGGCCGACAGGTCGATATTGGCCGGCACGAGATCGAGGTTCTCGGTGCGGGTCGGCTGGATGACGTCGCGAATGTCGCGACCGCGCTCGGTGAGCAGGGTGTAGATCGTCACGTCGAGGTCGTTGGGCCGGATGCCGAGGCCGACCGAGAGGGCGCCCTGCGGGTCGAAGTCGACGAGCAGGACCTTGCGGCCGAGCTCGGCGAGGGCCGCCCCGAGGTTGATCGTCGTCGTCGTCTTGCCGACGCCGCCCTTCTGGTTGCACATGGCGATGACCCGGGCCGGGCCGTGCTGGGTCAGTGGGGCCGGCTGGGGGAAGTGCGGCATCGGGCGCCCGGTCGGGCCGATACCCCCGACGCCGGCGTCCTCGGTGCCCGGCAGCGGCGTGTCCTCGGCGATGTCGGTCACCGGCCCGGCGGGCGGATTCACCTCTGCACTCACAGATGCGTCCCTTCCCTTTCGTGGCCCTGCTGGCCCGTCGGCTGGGCCATGGTCGGCATCCCGCCGATCGGATGTGACCCTATCAAGGCCTCCCCCGTTGCCGGTGCCGCCGGACCGGTGGGAGGACCGGTCAGCGCGCGCGGGGGTGGGCCCCGGCATACACCTCGCGCAGCCGAGCCACGGTGACCATCGTGTAGATCTGCGTCGTCGTCACCGAGGCGTGCCCGAGCAACTCCTGCACCACGCGCACATCGGCCCCGCCCTCCAACAGGTGGGTGGCGAAGGAGTGGCGCAGGGTGTGCGGCGAGATGTGGCCGCTGAGCTCGGCCCGCTCGGCGCTCGCCTGCAGCGCCGCCCAGGCGCTCTGGCGGGACATCCGCGCCCCGCGCTGCCCGAGGAAGACCGCCGGCGTGCCGCGTCCCTTGGCCGCCAGCGCCGGTCGCCCGCGCACGAGGTATGCCGTGACCGCCTCGCGTGCATAGCGCCCCAGCGGGACGATCCGCTCCTTGGAGCCCTTGCCGAAGAGGCGCACCGAGCTGCCGGCCTGCCCCTCGCCGAGGTCGAGGTCGTCGATGTCGAGGCCGACGACCTCGGAGATGCGGGCGCCGGCACCGTAGAGCACCTCGAAGAGCGCGCGATCGCGCAGCGAGACTGGGGTGTCGCCCAGCGACGCGGCAGCCAGCAGCCGCTCGACCTGCTCGACGGAGATCGCCTTGGGCAGCCGCATCGGGGTCTTGGGCGGGCTGACGGCGACGGCCGGGTCGTGGGCGCTGCGCCCCTCGAGGGCGAGGAAGCGGTGGAACCCGCGCACCGCCACGAGCGTGCGGGCGGCCGAGGACGCGGCCAGCGGCGGACGATCTGCGCTCCCGTCACGCAGGTCGGCCAGGAAACCGGAGACGACGGCCTCGCTGACCTCGGCGGGGTCGTCGATCCCCCGTTCCTGCAGATAGGTGAGGTAGCGGTCGAGGTCGCGGCGGTATGCCGCGAGCGTGTTGGCCGCGACACCGCGCTCGACATCGAGGTGGTCGAGCCAGCCGCGCACGGCTCGCGCCAGGGCTGTGGGGCGGCGAGGCGCTGGCGGCTGGGGGTCGGCCGTGGCGCCGGGTGCCACCTCGGCGTCGCCGTCAGACACCGAGCCTCCGCGCCAGGGCCCCGTCGCCGCTCACCGTGACAAGCAGGCGCTCCGTGGCTCGTGTCGCCGCCACGTAGACCAGCCGCGCCGCATCGATCTCGGCCTCGCCGTGGAAGGGCAATTGACCGACTCCGGGGACGGCAACCATGGGGAACTCCAGGCCCTTGCTCACCCGCATGGTGAGGAGTTTGACGGCATCCTCGCCAGGGCGGAAATCGCCGCGCTTGGACCGGGTGTGGCACGGCACGCCCACTTTGCGCAGAGCCCGCTCACAGGCCCGCAACGTCCCCGGGTCAGGGCCCAGGACTGCCATCTCCGACCACGGGCGCCCGGCGCGCCCGGCGGACGCGAGCCAGTCGGCGACGATGGCCGCCTCGGTCAGGAGGTCGGCCGCGCGCAGGACGAGCGGCTCGTCGCCCTCGCGGCCGCACCCGAGTGGCGCGAGCAGCGGTATGCCGTCCTCGTCGGTCTCGTGGTCGTCGAGCAGCCCGACAGCGATCCGCTGGGCCAGTCTGAGGATCTGGGCAGTGTTGCGGTAGTTGATGCGCAGGATCGTCGTGCGCCCCTGTGCCTGGATGCCGACGCTCTTGAAACTGAAGGACTTCGTCCGGGCGCGTTCGTAGATGTTCTGCGCATCGTCGTAGAGGACCAGCAGACTATTGGTGCTCGGATCGACCATCCGCACGACAAGTCGCAACCATTCGGGCGTGAAGTCGTGGCCTTCGTCGACGAGCACCGCCTGATATTGCCCGGTGGGAATATGACCCCTCTCGACCCCACGAGCCACGTTGTCCACGAGCCCGTCGAAGAACTGCGGACCGTCCGGCGGCAATTGTTGACCGTAGGTCCGCAGTTGCTGGTGGCACCAGCTGTGGAAGGTGCGGGCATGGACTCGGTGCGAGAGTCCTCGGGCTGCGAAGTTGGCGGCCAAGGAGACCGCGAGCGGCTCGTTGAAGCAGAGGATGAGGATGGGCGCCGATCCTGGCGCCGTGCTCCGGGCCAGGTATTCGGCTCGATAGCCGAGGATCATCGTCTTGCCGGAGCCGGCGACACCGTGGATCACCCGATGACCGGCACCCAGACTGCGGGCCAGTTGTTCCTGTTGCAGATCCATGACCCGCATGACGTCGGGCAGTGCCGGCAACTCGGTCCCGTGAGCGGCGGGTGCCCCTGGCGCCGACGGCTCTACGTGGTCGAAGAAGCTCCCCTGCACCTGCTGGACCCGGACCTCGGGAAAGAGAATCCAGCGCACTCGATCGAGTTGGGGCAGCGAGAGCTTGGTGGCGAACCGTTGAGGGAACATCGCCCACAGGCGCGTCTGGAAGTCCAGGGGTTCGGTCGACTCGGTCATCTCGTCGCTGCAGATCACCGCCTCCGGGGTGATCGCGCGGTCGAGTCCGGCATCGGTGAACTGCTTGCGAGTGATCCGGGTGAAGACGACGCCATATCCCCATGGCATGGCGAGTTTGCCCTGATGGACTCCGTCCGGTTGCCGCAGGGCGGGATCACGCTGAAGGGCGTCGACGACCGCGTGCGCGGCATGACGGGCCTGGGCCATGGGGCTGAGCACGCGTTTGGGGACGCCGTTGACGATGATGTCCCAGTGCTCGGGGTCTGCGCGCTGAATCGTCTCCAGGCGCCAATCCTTGGTTTCGAGAATGAGCACACCCCGGCTGGGATGCAGGATGACGAAATCGGGATAGGTCCGATGCGGGCCGATTGGCACGTCATACCAGGCCAGGTAATCCTCGTCGAGCTTGTCGGCGAGGCGCTCGGCCAAGCGCCGCTCGCCCGTGGTCATTCGGGGCGCGCAGCTGGAGATCGGGGTGATCAATCTGGCCATTGGCGCCAGCCTAGTAACGGCACTGCGACAGCGCCCTCCGATAGTGGCGATGCCCCCGACAGTGTCGGGGGCATCGCCCATCTCAGCGCGCCGGAGGGAGCTCCGGCCTCATCGATCGACCATTCAGATGAGCACGTCGGCCAGCGGGCGGTAGGCCAGGTCGAGGTCGTCGGCAACGGCCTTGTAGGTGACGAAGCCGTCGTGGGTGTTGAGCCCCTGGGCGAGCGCGGCGTCGCTCTGCAGCGCGCCCTTCCAGCCCTTGTCGGCGAGCTTGACGGCATACGCGAGGGTCGCATTGGTAAGGGCCCACGTGGAGGTGTTGGGCACGGCGCCGGGCATGTTGGCGACGCAGTAGTAGACCGAGTTGTGCACCTCGAAGGTCGGCTCGGCGTGGGTCGTCGGGCGGCTGCCCTCGAAGCACCCGCCCTGGTCGATGGCGACGTCAACGAGCACCGAGCCAGGCTTCATCGCGGCGACCATCGCGTCGGTGACGAGCTTGGGGGCCTTGGCGCCGGGGATGAGGACTGTGCCGATGACCATGTCGGCGCCGAGCACCTGCTCACGCACCGAGAGCGACGACGAGGCAATCTGGCGGACGCGATTGTCATAGCGCCAGAAGCTCATCCGCAGCTTGTCGAGGTCGGTGTCGAGCAGGGTCACCTCGGCGCCCATGCCGAGGGCGATGTTGGCGGCGTTCTGGCCGGCAACTCCGGCGCCGAGCACGACGACCTTGGCATTGGCGACACCGCCGACCCCGCCCATGAGCACACCGCGACCGCCCTGGGCCTTCATCATCGCGTGCGCGCCGACCTGGGGGGCGAGGCAGCCGGCCACCTCGGACATGGGGTAGAGCAAGGGCAGCATGCCCGAGGGCAGCTGGACGGTCTCGTAGGCGATGCCGGTGACCTTCTTGGCCATGAGCTCCTCGGTCAGCGGCTTGTCGGCGGCCAGGTGCAGGTAGGTGAAGAGGGTCAGGCCCTCACGCAGCCGGTGGTATTCCTCGGCGATGGGCTCCTTGACCTTGAGCACCATGTCGGCGCTGCCCCAGACGTCGTCGGCCGAGTCGAGGATGCGCGCGCCCTGGCTGACGTAGTCGTCGTCGCTGATCGACGAGCCGAGGCCGGCGCCCTTCTGGATGACGACCTCGTGGCCGTGGCGCACGAGCTCGTGGACCCCGACGGGGGTGATGGCCACGCGGTATTCGTTGTTCTTGACCTCGCCGGGGATGCCGACCTTCATGTGGTTCACCGTCTTCTGGCCACCAGGGCCGCTGGATCTGCTCGGCCCGAGGGCCGGCCGCATCGGTGCGGGCTGGGGGCGAGTCTAATGCGCAAGGGCTGGCAGGTGGTGCCCTCTTGCGCCCTGTTGGACGCTAGTCTTGGCATCTTCCACTAGTTTCGACCGATCTTGGAGCACACCATGCCATCGACGTCTGCGCCCACGGCATACGTCCCGATCGACAAGCTCGACCGGGCGATCCTGCGTGAGTTGCAGCGTGACGGAAGGCTGACCAATGTCGACCTCGCGCGCCGGGTCGGACTCACCCCGTCGCCCTGCCTGCGCCGGGTCAAGGCGCTCGAGGAGCGCGGCTACATCACCGGGTATGCCGCGGTGCTCGACCCCGTGCGCCTGGGCCGCTCGCTGCAGGTCGTCGTCATGGTGAGCCTCACCGACCAGCGCCAGGAGACGCTGCGCGCCTTCGAGGAGGCCGTGGCGCGACTCGACGACGTCGTCGGGGCGTCGCTCATCGCCGGCGATGCCGACTATCTGCTCACGGTGCTCGTGCGCGACCTCGACAGCTATCACGCGCTCTTCACGCAGCGACTCGGCGAGCTGCCCGGCGTCGTGTCGATGCGCAGCCTCGTGACGATGAAGACCGTCAAGGACACCCGCGCCCTGCCGGTGTGACGGGGGCCAGTCGGCTCAGCAGCTCGGATCGGAGCGAAACCCACCGCTGAGGTGGTTTTCGCTCCGTGGTGGCGGTTCGCGCCTGACAGCCGTGGAGGCGGCGCACCGGCCGTGCGGCCACTGATCGCCGATGATGAGCGCATGACCTGGTATGCCGATGCCCCCACCCGTCGCACGCGTCAGGTGCTCGGCGATCTGCTCACCGTCGCGTGGATCGGCACCTCGGTCTGGGCGGCGCGGCTGCTGCATGACGCCGTGGCCGCGCTGCGGTCACCCGCCGACGCCCTCGCCGGCGCCGGGCAGTCGCTCTCGACCGGGCTGACCAATGCCGGTCAGCAACTGGGGCGCATCCCGGGCGTCGGCGACGGGCTGCAGTCGAGCTTCGGCAATGCCGCGGGGACCGGCACTCAGATCACCCAGGTCGGCACCGATCTGGCAGCCGGCGTCGACCGGCTCGCGCTCATCGTCGGCCTCGTCACCGCGGCCCTGCCGATCCTGATCGCCGTGCTCGTCTGGCTCCGGGTGCGCTGGCGCTTCGTCCGCACGGCGACGGCGTCGAAGCGCTTCATCGACGCCGCGGAGGACCTCGACCTGTTCGCCCTGCGGGCTCTCACGGGGCAGCCCATGGCGCGACTGGCGCGGATCAGTGACGACCCGGCCGGAGCCTGGCGGCGCCGGGACCCCCAGATCGTCCGCGCCCTCGCCGCTCTCGAGCTGCGCGACGCCGGCCTCCCGGTCCCCGGCACCAAGCCGCGTTTGAGCGAATAGCCGCCCCACCGCTACCGGTTCGACCCCGCGCGGGCCCGATTCGCGCCGAATTGGACTGCGAATAGTGCCGATTCGACGAGACCGCCCAGCCCCCGCTCAGCCGACGACGAGCGCCGGACGCAGGTCCGCTGAAGGGCACTCCCAGGTCGCGGCATCGGCAGCACCCTGCTCCCCGGAGCGGATGTCCTTGACGGCATCGCCGCCGCTCTCCCCCGCGCCGACGAACCACACGTAGGGGATCCCGCGCCGCTCGGCATACCTGATCTGCTTGCCGAACTTCGCCGCCGACGGCGACACCTCGCACGGTATGCCGCGCCGGCGCAGCTCACGCGCGACGGCGGACGAACGCCCCCGGGAGTCCTCGTCGACGACCGCGACGAGCACCGCCTGGGGCACCGAGCGCGAGGCCCGCAGCCCGCCCTGCTTGAAGAGCAGCCCAAGCAGCCGCGAGATCCCGATCGAGACGCCGACCCCCGGATAGGTCACCCGACCGTCGGAGGCGAGCGCGTCATAGCGGCCCCCGCCGGCGACCGCGCCCCAGCCCTCCTGACCGGTCACCCGCACCTCGTAGACGGTCCCGGTGTAGTAGTCGAGCCCACGCGCGAGCTTGAGGTCGGCGACGACCCGCCCCGGCGCGTGCTCGATGCCCGCCCGCACGACACCGGCCAGCGACTCCAGGCCCGCCTCGAGGTCGGGATCGCTCACGCCGAGCGCCCGCACGGCGTCGACAAAGCCGAGGTCAGCGCTCTGGATCGTCGCAAGCTCCAGGCACCGGTCGGCCTGCTCGGCCGTGCACCCGGCCTCGACGAGCCACCCCCGCACCGTCTCGGCCGACACCTTGTCGAGCTTGTCGACGATGCGCAGCGTGCCGGCCACGTCGGCGATGCCGATCCCCCGATAGAAGCCCTGCGGGACGCGCCGGTCGTTGACCCGCACGGTGTAGTCGCCGACGGGCAGCTGGTCGAAGACGTCGACGAGCAGCAGCGCCATCTCGGTCTCGTAGTGCCCCGGCAGCGTCCCCACGTCGACGACATCGGCGTCGCACTGGGTGAACTCCCGATAGCGCCCCTCCTGCGGCCGCTCCCCCCGCCACGACTTCTGCATCTGGTAGCGCGCAAAGGGGAAGGCGAGCTTGCCGGCGTTCTCCAGCACGTAGCGCGCGAAGGGTACGGTGAGGTCGAAGTGCAGCCCGAGACTCGCCTCGCGGCTCTCGTCGGCACCCCCCGCGAGACGCGACACGGCATAGATCTCCTTGTCAGCGTCGCCGCCCTTGCCCAGGAGACGCTCGACCGGCTCGACGGCGCGCGTCTCGATCGAGCTGAAGCCGTGCAGCTCAAAGGTCTCGCGGATCAGGTCGAGGCAGTGTTGCTCGACGATGCGCTCCTCGGGCAGGAATTCGAGGAAGCCGCTGATCGGGGTCACCTTGGTGTTGCTGCTCACCGCGCGATCATCCCAGACGGTGTGAAGTCTCAGGACATCGGTGCAGCAGCAGCCTGCTGCCTAGGTGGCGGCGGATGCGACGGGCGGCGGCCGGATCAGGCACTCGCACGCGCGAGGTGAGGGACCATCGCGTCGTGGGCGAGTTCGATAGGGCGGGTCGATCGGGTCAGGCGCGACATGGTGATCGCGCCCTCGAGGGTCGCCACGCACAGGACCGCGACGTCCCGGGCGTGGGCGTCGTCGCGGCCAGCCGCGACCAGGGCGCGGGCCAGCTGCTGGACCCAGTCGTCGACGACGCCGGCCACGACTGGACCGAGATCGGGGTCGGCGTAGGCCTCCTGGGCGACGGCCCAGACGGGGCACGCGGCCGCGTGGTCGGTGGCCTCCAGCTGGGTCCGGTAGTGATTGCAGATGTCGCGGAACAGCTCCTCGGGCGAGACCCCCGCATCGACGCCGGTGCGCAGCTGGTCGCTGACCAGCGCGCCGACCCAGCGCAGGGCGTCGGTGAGCAGCTCGGTGCGGCCGCCGGGAAAGTGGAAGCCGACTGATCCGCGGGGGCTCCGGCTGTGCTCGAGGACTCCCGCGACCGTGGTGCCGGCCACGCCCCTCTCGCGCAGCAGAAGCGCGGCGCTGGTGACCATCCGTCGGCGGGTGTCGGTACGGGCTCCCATGGCGTGACCTCCTGCGCATTGCTATGGTCTGATGCATAGCATACTGGGTGAGGAGATCGTCGTGCGTGAACTGACCTACGTCGGCCCGGGGGCGCTGGAGTGGCGGGACCGCCCGGACCCGGAGCTGGTGGAGCCGACCGATGCACTTGTGCGCCCGTTCGTGGCGGGCCGCTGCGACGGCGACACATTGCCGCTGCATCGCTCGGTGTCTCGACCGATGCAGGCGGGGCTCCGATTCGGGCTGATCGACCCCGTGGTGGCCTCCATCGTGGGCGACCTGCCCTTCCAGGGGCCTTTCGGGATCGGACACGAGGCCATCGCCCAGGTCACCGCGGTCGGGGCGGCCATCACCGGGCTCGCCGTCGGCGACGTCGTCGCCGTGCCGTGGGCCGTCTCGTGCGGCGGATGCGCCCACTGCCAGCGCGGGCTGACCGCGAAGTGCACGACCACGGTGCGCACCTCGCCCGGCGTCACTCTGTCGGCGTTCGGCTTCGGCCCCGCCTCCGGACCGTGGGGCGGCATGGTGGCCGACTCGCTGCGGATCCCGTTCGCCGACCACATGCTGGTGCCGCTGCCGGCGGGGCTGGACCCGCTGCGAGTGGCAGCGGCCAGCGACAACCTCTCCGACGCCTGGCGCGCGGTAGTGCCCCACCTGCCCTCCCACCCCGAGGCGCGCGTGCTGGTGATCGGCGGTGGAGGGCAGAGCATCGGCCTGTACGCCGCCGGCCTGGCCGTCGCCCACGGCGCGTCGGTCGTGGACTACGTCGACGACCGCGACGTCCGACTCGAGATCGCGGGATCCTTCGGCGCCACCGCCGAGAAGATCGACAAGCCGCGACGCGGCGCTTGGCTGAAGGACCGGGCCGGCCGCTACGACATCGTCGTCGAAGCCTCCTCCAAGGGCCCGGGCCTGCGCGCCGGGCTACGGGCGCTCGCGCCCGGGGGCGTCTGCACCGGCACTGGCTACTACCTGGGCACCAACACCGCGTTGCCCGTGATGGACATGTACGCGACCAGTGCCACCCTCGAGGTCGGTGTCTCCAACGTCCGCCCGGTGCTGCCCGACGTCCTCGACTTCGTCGCCCGCACCGATTTCCCCGCCGAGCGGGTCACCACGACGCTCGCCGACTGGGACGACGCCCCGGAGGCTTACCTCGCCCGGACCACCAAGCTGGTCTTGCACCGCCCCCAGCTCGACCTGGGCTGACCCCGCCGTAGCCCAGCCGACCACGGCCGACCACGGTCCAGCCATCCGAGACACGGGGATCGACCTGCCGCAGATCCAGCTCACCTTCCCGCCGGGCGCGCTCCCACTGACTGCAGCTGTTGCCACCACCACCCCAGTCAGCTGCCTGTTGCCACCACCACCCCAGTCAGCTGATCATGGCGCCTCATCCACGCCCACGGCTGACCGCCCACCGGCTGCCGCCCGGCATACCAAACCCCCTGTCCTGCCGCGCTCAGCCCACGGCGACCGCGAAGCGCAGTGGCGCGGCGGTGGCGGCCTGCACCTCGTCAGGCGTGTATGCCGGGTTGACCTCGGTGACGAGCAGTCCCTCTGGGGTCACCTCGATGACGGCCATCTCGGTGACGATGAGATCGACGCAGCCGACCGCGGTCAGCGGCAAGGTGCACTCGGCGAGGATCTTGGGCGCGCCCTTCTGAGTGTGCTCCATGGCGATGATGACCCGCTTGGCGCCGACGACGAGATCCATCGCTCCGCCCATGCCCGGCACCATCTTGCCGGGGATGATCCAGTTGGCGAGATTGCCCTTGGCGTCGACCTGCAGCGCGCCGAGCACCGTCGCGTCGACATGGCCGCCGCGGATCAGCGCGAAGGACGTCGCCGAGTCGATGAAGGCCCCGCCCATCGGACAGGTGGCCGGCTGCGCGCCGGCGTCGACGACATAGCGCGGGTCGGCGTGCTCGGCGTCTGGACGCGGCCCGACCCCGACGATCCCGTCCTCGGCCTCGAGCACGACCCGCACGCCCGGCGCGAGAAACTCCGGCACGAGGGTCGGCAGGCCGATGCCGAGGTTGACGAAGTCGCCGTCGTGCAGCTCGCGGGCGACCCGCGCGGCGATGTAGGCCTTGATGTCTGCCGTGTCCATGCCCATGGCTCAGGCCTTCCGCGGGTCGACGATGACGTCCACGAGGACTCCGGGGGTGACGACGTCCTCGGGTCGGATGGCCCCGACCTGCACGAGATGGTCGGCCTCGGCGATGACCAGATCGCCGGCGAGGGCCATGACGACGTTGAAGTTGCGGGTCGTGCCCTTGTACCAAATGTTGCCATTGGTGTCGATGTTGAAGCCGTTGAGCAGCGCGACATCCGCGCGCAGCGGCTCCTCGAGCAGATAGGGCACGCCGCGCACCTCGACGACCTGCTTGCCGTCGGCCACGGTGGTCCCTAGCCCCGTCGGCGTGAGCACGCCCCCGAGCCCCGCCCCGCCGGCCCGGATCTTCTCGACGAGCGACCCCTGCGGCACCAGCTCGAGCTCGATGCTGCCCTCGTGCAGCTGCTCGGCGACCTCCGGGTTGAGCCCCACGTGCGAGGCGATGAGCCGGCGCACCAGACGATGGCGGACGAGCTTGCCCACCCCGAAGTCGGGCTTGCCCGCGTCATTGCAGATGACGGTGAGCTCGCGCGGCCCGGCCGCGACGATCGCCTCGATGACGCGGTGGGCATTGCCGCAGCCGATGAAACCCCCCACCATGACGGTCATCCCGTCGGTGATCCGGGCGGCGGCTTCGGTGGCGCCGACGATCGTGGGCATGGGGTGCTGACTCCTCTCGAGGTGGTATGCCGGTCGCTGCGGTCAGCGCAGTCCGCGCAGGAAGGGGTTGCTGGCGCGCTCGCGCCCGATCGTCGTCAGCGGCCCATGACCCGGCAGCACGAGCCGATCGTCGGGCATCGGGAGGATGAGCTCGCGCAGCGACCGGGTCATCGCGGCCTCGTCGCCTCCTGGCAGGTCGCAGCGGCCGATCGACCCGGCAAAGAGCACGTCGCCGCTCACCACCGTCGAGCCGACCTCGACGTTGATCTCGTCGGGCACCGCATCGAGGGTGAACATCGCCGACCCCTCGGTGTGCCCGGGCGCGTGGACGACCGACAGCTTGAGCCCGGCGATCTGCAGGGTCTCGCCATCGGAGACCATCCGCACGTCGTCGGGCTCACGCCAGCTCGCCTTCGCGCCGAACTCCTGCTCCATCATCCAGAGCATCCCCGGGTCGAGCAGCTCGAGCGGGTTGTGCAGCCGATAGCGGTCGTCGCGATGGATGTATGCCGCGACGCCGCCACCGCCGCAGACTGGAGTCACGGCATACACATGGTCGAGGTGACCGTGGGTGAGCAGGACGGCGGCCGGACGCAGCTTGAACTCGGCACAGATCTCCCGGACGGTGTCCTCGACGCCGACGCCGGGGTCGATGACCAGGCATTCCTCACCGGCCGCGGGGGCGATGACGAAGCAATTGGTGGCGAAAGCTGCGGCCGGGAAGCCGATCATCAACACGGGTCGAGCCTATTGGGTGGCCGCTTGCAGCCCGCAATGTCATGCACCCGTGACCGGGGGATGCCGACCGGACGCGGCACCTTGCCTAGACTTGGCCGCTGTCGGTGATTCGTCGCGCCTTCGAGGCGCCTCTGGAAGGTGTGACCCGTGCGGGACAAGCAACCGGTCTTGGCAGTCCTGGCCGTGCTGGCGGTGGTGATCGGTTTCGTCTGGGTCGCCAATGTGATGACCGCACCGAAGCCGACGGCCGATGACCCCGTCACGGCAGCGACCTCGACGTCTGATGCGTCGGCGTCCAGTTCGGCGAGCGCCACAGCGACGAGCACCCCGACGCCGACGCCGTCTCCGTCGGTCCTGCCCGGGTGCACGCCTCCGCCGGCGGCCCAGACCACTCCGAAGAAGATGACGACGGCGCCGGACATCGAGGCGGCGCGCGGCAAGACCTTCGTCGCCACGATCACGACCAACTGCGGCCCGATCACCATCGAGCTGCACGGCGACAAGGCCCCGGCCACGGTGTCCTCCTTCATCCTGCTGGCCAAGGAGGGCTACTGGGCGCCGAGCCCGTGCCACCGCCTCACCGGCGACGAGCAGGGGCTGTGGGTGCTGCAGTGCGGTGATCCCACCGGCACCGGCGCCGGACCGGGCCCCGGCTATCACTTCGGGATCGAGAATGCTCCGACCGATGGGAAATACCCGGCGGGGACGGTCGCCATGGCTCGGACCAGCGACCCCAACAGCAATGCCGACCAGTTCTTCATCACCTACAAGGACACGACGCTGCCGACCGACGGGGGCGGCTACTCGATCTTCGGCACCGTGACCAAGGGCATGGACCTCATCCAGAAGATCGCCGCTGCCGGTGTCTACTCGGTCGACGGCATGTCGCCCATGGCGCCGATCAGCATCCTGTCCGTGACCGTCGCACCGAAGGCCTGACCGATGACCGACATGAGCCAGACGCCCGAGCCCACGGACCTGCAAGCCGAGGTTGCCGACGTTGCCGAGGGTGAGCCGAGGATGGAGGCTGCCGAGGTCGTCGAGGTGGCCGTGCCCGAGGTCACCGAGGCTGCCGGGGTCGCCGAGCCCCAGGCAGTCGAGACCGAGCCTGAGGCCGCCCCGGCTGAGCCGGCCAAGCCCGCTGTCGCGGCGCCGATGCCCTCACCCGCGCTCTTCGCCAAGTCGCACGCCGCACCGGCCCACTCGGCATACGGCCGGGTCGGCGAGGACGGCATCGTCTATGTCAAGACGGCCGAGGGCGAGCGCGAGGTCGGCTCCTACCCCGGCGCCTCGAATGCCGACGCGCTGGCCTACTTCGGGCGTAAGTACGACGAGCTGGCGGCGAGCCTCGGACTGCTCCACCAGCGGGTGACCCAGACGGAGATGCCGGCCAAGGAGGCGTCCGACTCCCTCGGCAAGTTGCGCGCCCAGGTCTCCGAGGCCCGGGTCGTGGGCGACCTCGCCGCGCTGGACACCCGCCTCGAGGAGATCGACGCGGCGATCGGATCGCGTCGTGAGGTCGAGGCCAAGGCCCGCGCCGAGGCCAAGGCCACGGCGACCAGCTCCCGCGAAGAGCTCGTCAGCGAGGCCGAGCGCATCATCGGCCAGCCCGAGCACAAGATCCAGTGGAAGACCAGCGGCGCTCGCATGCGCGAGCTGCTCGATGACTGGAAGGCCGCTCAGCGTGGCGGGCCGCGCCTCGACAAGGACGTGGAAGCCGCTCTGTGGCAACGGTTCTCGCACGCCCGCAACGCCTTCGACAAGGCCCGCCGGAGCCACTTCGCGACTCTCGACGCAGCGCACGCCGACGCCCGCACGGCCAAGGAGCGCCTCGTCGCCGAGGCTGAGCGGCTCTCCACGAGCAAGGACTGGGCCGTCACCGCGGGGGCCTTCAAGCGCCTCATGGACGACTGGCGCAATGCCGGCCGGGCCAGCCGCACCGAGGACGACGCGCTGTGGCAGCGTTTCAAGGCCGCCCAGGATGCGTTCTTCTCGGCCAAGGACGCCGTCGTGCAGGCCGAGGAGGAGAGCTTCCGCGGCAACCTCTCGGTCAAGGAGGGTCTGCTCGTCGAGGCCGAGGCCATCCTGCCGGTCCGCGACCTGGAGAAGGCCAAGGCAGCGCTGCGGGTCATCCAGGACAAGTGGGACCGGGCCGGCAAGGTCCCGCGCGCCGATCTCGAGCGCACCGAGAAGGCGCTGCGGCGCGTCGAGCAGGCCGTGCGCGACGCCGAGGACAAGCGCTGGAGCTCGTCCAACCCCGAGGCCGCAGCGCGCGCCTCGAGCCTGGTCGAGCAGCTCGAGCGCGCCGTCGCGGGCTTGGAGGCCGACCTGGCCAAGGCGCAGGCATCCGGCAACACCAAGAAGGTCGCCGAGGCCCAGGCCGCCCTTGACGCGCGCCGTCAGTGGCTCGCTCAGGCCCAGTCGGGTCTGGCGGAGTTCGGCGGCCGCTGAGCCGGCCGGCATACCCCGCCAAGGGGTATGCCGGGCCACTCACCTCCGTCGGCACGGGGGCCGCGCACCAGCCAGTGCGTCGGGCTGCCCGCGCGGCTCAGTGCTCGCGTCGGGTGCCGGTGACCCGCACGACGTCGTAGACGCCGTCGACCTTCTTGACGGCGGCCATGACGTGCTCGAGATGCCCCGGATCGCCCATCTCGAAGGTGAAGCGAGAGATCGCCACCCGGTTGCGCGTGGTCTGCACCGACGCCGACAGGATGTTGACGTGGTGATCTGACATCGCCCGGGTGATATCGGAGAGCAGTCGGTTGCGGTCGAGAGCCTCGACCTGCAGCTGGACGAGGAAGACGCTGGCGACCGTCGGATCCCACTGGACGTTGATGAGCCGGTCGGGCTCGCGGCGCAGTGAGTCGGCGTTGGTGCAGTCCTCGCGGTGGACCGACACACCGTTGCCCCGGGTGATGAAGCCGATGATCGGGTCGCCCGGCACCGGCAGGCAGCACTTGGCGATCTTGACCCACACGTCGTCGACTCCGACGACGACGACGCCGGGGTCGACCGAGCGCGGTCGTGACCGGACCCGGGTCGCGATGGTCGCCTCGGCGAGATCCTCGCTCGTGGCCTCCTCGCCGCCGAGCGACTGGACGATCCGGCCGACCACATGCTGCGCCGAGACATTCGAATCGCCTACGGCGGCATACAAACTGTCGATATCGGCATAGCGCAGGTCGGATGCGACCGCGGTGAGGGTCTCGACCGACATCAGCCGCTGCAGGGGCAGGCCCTGCTTGCGCATGTATTTGGCGATCGACTCCTTGCCCCGCTCGATCGCCTCGTCGCGCCGCTCCTTGGTGAACCATTGGCGGATCTTGTTGCGCGCCCGCGGGCTCTTGACGAAGGTCAGCCAGTCGCGTGACGGCCCGGCGCCGTCGGCCTTGGAGGTGAGCACCTCGACGGTGTCGCCGTTTTCCAGGACCGAGTCGAGGGGGGCGAGCCGGCCGTTGACCCGGCCGCCGATGCAGTGGTGACCGACCTCGGTGTGCACGGCATACGCGAAGTCGACGGGCGTCGAGCCGGCCGGGAGGGCGACGACCGACCCCTTGGGGGTGAAGACGTAGACCTCTCCCCCGCCCATCTCGAAGCGCAGCGAGTCGAGGAACTCCCCCGGGTCGGCCGTGTCGCGCTGCCAGTCGAGCAGCCGCCGCAGCCAGGCCATGTCGTTGACCGGCGCGACCTCGCCGCCCCGGCCGCCGCCCTTCTTGGCGTCTTCCTTGTATTTGTAGTGCGCCGCGATGCCGTATTCGGCCCGGCGGTGCATCGTGTGGGTGCGGATCTGGATCTCGATGGCCTTGCCCTGCGGCCCGATGACCGTCGTGTGCAACGACTGGTACATGTTGAACTTGGGCATGGCGATGTAGTCCTTGAAGCGCCCGGGCACGGGATTCCACCGGGCGTGCAGCGCCCCCAGGGCGGCATAGCAGTCGCGGACCGTCTCGACGAGCACTCGCACCGCCATGAGGTCGTAGATGTCCTCGAAGTCGCGGCCGCGGACGATCATCTTCTGGTAGACCGAGTAGTAGTGCTTGGGGCGGCCGGTGACCGTCGCCTTGATGCCGGCGGCCTTCAGGTCATCGCTGACCTCGCCGCGGACCATCGTCAGGTATTCCTCGCGCGCCGGGGCCCGGGCCGCCACGAGGTCGACGATCTCCTGGTAGATCTTCGGCAGCAGCACCGCGAAGGCGAGATCCTCGAGCTCCCATTTGATGGTGTTCATACCGAGCCGGTGAGCCAGCGGGGCATAGATCTCGAGGGTCTCGGTCGCCTTGGAGGCCGCCGACTCGGGCGACACGTGCTTCCAGGTCCGCGCGTTGTGCAACCGGTCGGCGAGCTTGATGACCAGCACCCGGATGTCCTTGGCCATGGCCACGACCATCTTGCGGACCGTCTCGGCCTTGGCGGCCTCGCCCCAAGTGACCTTGTCGAGCTTGGTCACCCCGTCGACGAGGGTGGCGATCTCGTCACCGAAGTCGCGCCGCAGCTCCTCGAGGCCGTATGCCGTGTCCTCCACCGTGTCGTGGAGCATCGCCGCCGCGATCGTCGATGGCGTCATGCCGAGGTCGGCGAGGATCGAGGCGACCGAGAGCGGGTGGGTGATGTAGGGATCGCCGCTCTTGCGCACCTGCCCCGAGTGCATCCGGTCGGCCACCTCGAAGGCGCGCTGGATCGCGCTGAGGTCGGCGTTGCGGTGGTGCTGGCGCACCGTCTGCAGCAGGGGCTCGAGCGCGAGGTTGACCGGGTCCTTGGGCGTGCCCAAGCGTCCGATGCGGTCGAGCCGGGCGCGCAGCCGACTCGAGGTGGACGCCGAGTTGCCGCTCATCGGGCTGGGGATGGGGCCGGTGTCGACGGCGACGGCGGCGCTCTGAGGCGGCTCAATGGGAGCGGGCGCAGCGGAGGCAGTCCCCCCTGCGCCCACGAGCTCGTCCATGGAGAGAGTGTAGTCGCCCTCGCTAAGGGCCCCCTCCACTCGCGGTCACTCCACGAGCAGGGTGCGCACCTCACGGCCCGGCAGCGCGGCGCGCCCGTGCAGGGCGCCGATCTCCAGGACGAAGTCGAGCGCAACGACGGTGCCGCCAGCCCGCTCGACGAGGTCACAGGTGGCGGCCGCGGTGCCCCCGGTGGCCAGCACGTCGTCCATGATCAGCGCCCGATGCCCCTGCACGAGGGCGTCGACGTGGATCTCCAGGGTGGCGGTGCCGTACTCGAGCGTGTAGGTCGCCTCGTGCGTCTCACTGGGCAACTTGCCCGCCTTGCGGACCGGGACGAAGCCCACCCCGAGGGCGTATGCCGTGGCCGCCCCGAGGATGAAGCCCCGTGCCTCGACGCCGACGACGACGTCGACCCGCCCGGCATACGTCGTGGCGACGTCGTCGGCGACCGCCCGCAGCGCGTCGGCGTCGGCGAGCAGCGGCGTGAAGTCCTTGAAGAGCACCCCAGGCTTGGGGAAGTCGGGGATGTCACGCAGCAGCGACCGCACCCGGGACGCGAGCTGGGTGTCGGTCATCGGGTCAGCGCTTGGACCGCGGCGTGTGCTTGGGCTGGTTGCGCGGACCGGTCGCCGTCCACTTGTGCAGCGGGCGCCCGGCCGCGTCGGTCGGCTCGTCGGCATCGTCGGCCTCGGCCACGAGGGTCCGCGTCCGCACGCCACTCGCCGCCAGGCCCGCCTCGCCGGAGCCCCCACCGTCCGAGGCGGAGGACGCTTCGCGGGCCTGGATCTTGGCGGCGTGCTTGGCCAGGTCGACCAGCGCAGGCTCGCCTCGACGCAGGTCGACCAGCAGCGGGGTCGCGATGAAGATCGACGAATAGGCGCCGACGGCGATGCCAACGAAGAGCGCCAGGGCCAGGTCGAGCAGCGTGCCCGGGCCCAGCTTGGTGAAGCCGATGACGAGGATCGCGAGGATCGGCAGCAGCGCCACGACGGTCGTGTTGATCGAGCGGACCAGCGTCTGGTTGACCGCAAGGTTGGCCGCGGCGGCATACGACATGCGGCGGCTGCCGATCGCGTCGGCGGTGTTCTCACGGACCTTGTCGAAGACGACGACCGTGTCGTAGAGCGAATAGCCGAGGATGGTGAGGAAGCCGATCATCGACGACGGGGTGATCTCGAAGCCGAAGAGCGCATAGATGCCGACGGTGATGACCAGGTCGTGGATGAGCGCGACGAGGCCGGCCAGGGCCATCTTCCAGGTGCGGAAGTAGATCGCCATGACCAGCGCGACCAGCAGGAGGAAGACGATGAGCGCCTGGATCGCCTTCTGGCTCACCGACTCACCCCACGAGGGGCCGATGAGCGACGCCGAGATGGTGTCCTGGCCGACGCCGAAGGCCTTGGCGAGCGAGGCCTTGGCTGCCTCGTTCTTGTCGCCGGCGGCCTCGGTCTGCACGCGGATGCTCGAGCCACCAATGACGGTCGTCAGGACGTTGCCAGGTATGCTGGCCGCGGCGACGGCCGCCTTGGCCTTGGACTCGTAGTCGGAGACGTCGCTGACGTTGGTCAGCCGATACTCCGAGCCGCCCCGGAACTCGATGCCGAAGTTGAGTCCGCGGGCGAAGATGCCGATGAGGGCGAGGGCGATGAGGATGCCGGAGAAGGCATACCAGCGCTTTTGGCGACCGATGAACTCGATCGAGCGCTTACCGGTGTAGAGGTCGTTGCCGATCTGGGCGATGTCGATCATGCTCAGGCCTTCCCCTCGCTGAGGGCGGTGGTGGCGGGCGTGGCGAAGCGGCCACGACCGGCATACCTCGTGGTCTTGGCGCCGAGCCGACGCGGATCCAGACCCGACCACCGATGCCCGCCGCCGAAGAACTCGGTGTGCGCGAGGATCGCCACCGTCGGGTGGGTGAAGAAGAAGACGACGAACAGGTCGATGACCGTCGTCACCCCGAGGGTGAAGGCGAAGCCACGGACGTTGCTGGCGGCCAGCAGGTAGAGCACGACGGCCGCGAGCAGATTGACGGCGTCGGCCGCGACGATGGTGCGCCGAGCGCGGTTCCAGCCGGCATCGACCGCCGTGACGAGCGGACGACCCTCGCGGACCTCGTCACGGATGCGCTCGAAGTAGACGATGAAGGAGTCGGCCGTGACACCGATCGAGACGATGACACCGGTGACGCCGGCCATGGTCAGGCGGAAGTTGTGCGACCACCCGAGGATGGTCAGCGTGAGATAGGTCGTGATTGCCGCGACGACGAGCGAGGCGACGGTGACCAGGCCGAGCAACCGGTATTGGAACAGCGAGTAGCCGACGACGAGGATCATGCCGATGAGGCCGGCGATGAGGCCGAGCGCCAACTGCTCCTTGCCGAGGGTCGGGCTGATGTCGTCCTGGGTCTGCAGGGCGAAGGACATCGGAAGAGCGCCGAACTTCAGTTGCTGGGCCAGCGTGCGCGCCGAGTCGATGGTGAAACTGCCGGTGATCGAGGCGTCGCCCGTCGCGATGACGGCGTTGGTCGAGGGCGCGGTGATGACCTGTTTGTCCAGGACGATGGCGAAGCGGTTGCGGGTCTGGTCGGTGTTCTTGAGGGCGTAGAGCCGCTTGGTGACGTCGGCGAAGGCCGCAGTCCCCTCGCTCGTGAACTTCAACTGGACCTCGACGACATTGGTCTGCTGACCGTTGGTCGTCTGATATCCCGACGTGGCGTTGGCGATCATCGTGCCATCGAGCTCCACCGGGCCGAGGATGTACTTCTCGGTCTTGTTCGTCGAGCAGGTGACCAGCGGCTTGGCCGGGTCGTCGACGAACTCGTTGATGGCCCCGGGCTTGGAGCAGTCGAGCGCGGTGAACTGGGCCTGCAGGTCCGCGGTGATCCAGTTGAGGTCCGACGCGTCGGTGGGAGCCGGGCCGGTGGCCGTCGCCGTGGCGCTGGCGGGCGCCGTCGGGCTGGTCGTGGCCGGGGTAGGCGGCGTGGTGTCCTGCACGAGCGCCGGCGGGATCGCGGCGTTGTTGCTCGTCGCCGGGGCCGAGCCGGTGTCGGCGGGGGTGGAGAGCGTCTCCGCTGGCGTGGCCGAGGTGGGGGTCGCCACCGGGTCCATCGTGAAGATCGGCTTGGGGGTGGTCGCGGTCGGCGTGCTCGTCGCGGTGCCGGTCGCCGTCCCGGTGGCCGTGCTGGTCGGCGGCGCTGCAGGGATGCCGCTGTCGGCCTCGAGCACCGCGCGGAAGCGGAGCTGGCTGGGCTTGCGGATCTGATCGAGGGTCTTGGCGTCGGGCTGGCCGGGGATCGAGATGACGATATTGCGCCCGCCCTGGGTGGTGACCTCGGCCTCGGCCACGCCGTTGGAGTCGACGCGCTGGGCGATGATGTCGCGAGCCTTCTCCAGCTGCCCGGCGCTCACCTCGGCGGTGGGGTCGGCGAGCACGGGCTGCAGCACCATCTGCGTGCCGCCCTCGAGGTCGAGCCCGAGCTTGGGGGTCAACTGCGCCGTGCCCCACTGGTGGGTGGCGCCGATGAGGCCGACCAGCCCGATGAGGATGACGACCAAGGCGACGAGAGTGCGACGCGGGCCCTGGGTGCGGGGGTTGAAACGTGCCATGACGCGCTCCTCACTCGCCTTCGCCGGTGGCCCGGGGGGTGCCGGACGTGTCGTCGGGCGAGACGGGCATCTCGTCGACGGCAGCGTCGGCCCCGTCAGCTGCCGGCGAGGCGGCGGGGACCTTCGACTCGACGGCGCGGCGGTCGAAACGCACGACGACGCCGGGGGTCACCTCAATACTCATCACCGTGTCGGTGAGGTCGGTGATCCGGCCGTAGAGGCCCGAGGTCGTGCGGATCTCGTCGCCGACGCTGATGGAGGACTGCAGGGCCTGCAGATCCCGCATGCGGCGCCGTTGACTGAGCAGGATCCAGCCGAGCAGCAGCAGCGGCAGCACGAAGAAGAGCAGCGATCCGAGGTCGTTGCTTTGCATATGGCGTCGTTACCTTGTCACCGAATGAGGCCGCCCGACGCGCGAGCGGCAGACCAACGTCCCATTCTGGCCCATGGCATGCGTCCGGGCGAAAACGGCCCGCCGAAGCGATGCCGATCCGCTACCCGACCCGACGGCTCAGCCGCCGAATCGCCCGTCCTCGTCGGTCGGCAACAGCAGCGCTTGGTATGCCGCGCCGCTCGCCGGCGGGGTGAGCCCGAGGTGCTCCCAGGCCAGTGGGGTAGCAGCCCGACCTCGTGGAGTGCGCACCACCAGGCCCTCGCGCACGAGGAAGGGCTCGGCGACCGTCTCGACGGTGTCGGCCTCCTCCCCCACGGCGACCGCGAGATTGGAGACGCCGACGGGACCGCCGCCGAAGCGCCGGCACAGGGCGTCGAGCACGGCCCGGTCGAGTCGGTCGAGCCCCCGCTCGTCGACGTCGAAGAGCTTCAACGCCTCCAGCGCGGCCGGCCGGTCGACGACATCGCGGCCGTGGATCTGGGCCCAGTCGCGCACCCGGCGCAGCAGCCGGTTGGCGATGCGCGGTGTGCCCCGAGAGCGGCCGGCGATCTCGGCGACCCCGTCGTCCTCGGCCACCACGCCGAGCAGCCGCGCGGAGCGGTGCAGGATCGTCACGAGGTCGGCGACGGCATAGAAGTCGAGATGACCGGTGAAACCGAAGCGGTCGCGCAGCGGGGCCGGCAGCAGCCCCGAGCGGGTGGTGGCCCCGACGACGGTGAAAGGCGGCAGCTCGAGCGGGATGGCGGTCGCGCCGGGGCCCTTGCCGACGACGACGTCGACGCGGAAGTCCTCCATCGCCAGGTAGAGCATCTCCTCGGCGGCCCGGCTCATCCGGTGGATCTCGTCGAGGAAGAGCACCTCCCCTTCGGCGAGCGACGAGAGGATCGACGCGAGGTCGCCGGCGTGCTGGATCGCCGGGCCGGAGGTGACCCGGATCGGCTGCTCGAGCTCGGCGGCGATGATCATCGCGAGGGTGGTCTTGCCGAGCCCGGGCGGACCGGAGAGCAACACGTGGTCGGGCGGCGTGCCGCGCCGCCGGGCGGCCTCGAGGACGAGGGCCAATTGGTCACGCACGCGCGGCTGCCCGGGGAAGTCACTGAGCCGCCGCGGGCGCAGGGCGGCCTCGACCTGACGCTCGCGGTCCTCGCCGCGGGGGTCGACGACGCGGGCGGTCGCGTCATAGGAGCCGTCCTCGAAGGGGCTGTCGGTGCCGGTCATGGCTGCCGACTCAGGTCCGCGCCAGCCGGCGCAGCGCCGCGCGCAGCAGGCTCGACACGTCGGGGGCCTCCCCGGCCGCCTCGGACTGCTCGAGCACGGCAGCCACGGCGTCCTCGGCCTGCTTGGCGCTCCAGCCGAGCCCGACGAGCGCCTCGCGGACCTGCCCGGCCCACTGCGGACCGGCCGGCGTGGCCACCGGAGCGGAGACCGGCCCGGCCGGCATACCCATCTTGTCGCGCAGCTCGAGCACGAGCCGCTCGGCGCCCTTCTTGCCGATCCCGGGGACCTTCATGAGGGCAGTGAGGTCGCCCGAGGCAACCGCCGCGCGGATGCCGTCGGGCGAGTGCACGGCGAGCATGGCCAGGGCGATGCGCGGGCCGACGCCGCTGACGGTCTGCACCGTCTCGAAGACCTCACGCGCGTCGGCATCGGCGAAGCCGTAGAGGGTCAACGCGTCCTCGCGCACGACGAGGGTCGTCGCGAGGTATGCCGTGCCGCCGGTGCGCTGGGCGGTCGCGGTCGCCGGGGTGGTGTGGACCAGCAGCCCGACTCCCCCGACCTCGACGACGAGCGAGTCGAGGCCCACGTGCGTGACCTCGCCGCGCACCGAGGCGATCATCGGCCGGCCCCCGCCCGCAGGGCACCGGTGCGTGGGGTGACGGGGGATGTCGCTGCGCGCGTCGCAGCGCGGGCCGCCGGGCGAG
>CAZLGB010000004.1:0-47993 GCA_964558825.1 uncultured Intrasporangiaceae bacterium | reverse complement strand
GCTCCTCGCTGCCCCAGTGGTGGATCGCGAACATCGCGAGCGACCCCTGCACCGAGACGAGCGAGCGGATGCCCGAGTCGCCCGCCTCCAACTCCAGACACGCCAGGCCGTATGCCGTGGCGCTCGTCCCGGCGCAGCCGTAGCCGTCGAGGTGCATCCCCAGCACGCCCAGGGTGCCGAGCTCCTTGGCGAGCTCACGGGCGGGCAGCTGGCTCGACTCGTACCACTCGCCGATGTGGGGGCGGATGCGCTCGGTGACGAAGCGGCGCACCGTCGCCTGGATGGTGCGGTCCTCCTCGGTGAGCAGACTGTCGGTCGCGAAGAGGGCGAGCGGGTGGACGGGGTCCTTGGCGGATGCCATCGAGATCTCTCCTGGAGTGGGCGTGCTCTCGAGCCTAGAGGAAGGCGCTCACGCCGGTCTCGGCCCGGCCGATGAGCAGCTTCTGGACCTGGCTGGTGCCTTCGTAGAGGGTCATGACCCGGGCGTCGCGCATGAACTTGGCGACCGGATATTCGTCGATATAGCCATAGCCGCCGAAGCACTGCAGTGCCGAGTTGGCGGCCCGCACGGCGGCCTCGGAAGCGAAGAGCTTGGCCTTGGAGGCGGCCAGACCGAAGGGCTCGCCCTTGTCGATGAGATCGGCTGCTCGCCAGGTGAGCAGCCGCGCGGCGTCGGCATCGACCGACATCTCCGCGACGGCCTCCTGCACGAGCTGGAAGGACGCGATCGGCCGACCGAATTGGTGACGTTGCACGGCATACGAATTGGTGGCCTCGAGGCAGCCTTGGACGATGCCGGTGCACCCCGCGGCGACCGAGACCCGGCCCTTGTCGAGGGTCTTCATGGCGATCGCGAAGCCGCCGCCCTCCTTACCGAGCAGCGCATCGGCGGGCACGCGCACGTCGGTGAGATAGAGCTCGGCGGTGGCCTGACCGCGCAGGCCGAGCTTGCCGTGGATCGTCCGCGCCTCGAAGCCGGGGCTGTCGGTGGGCACGATGAAGGCGGAGATCCCCTTGGGGCCGAGCCCGCCGGTGCGCGCGAAGACGAGACAGACGCCGGCCCACGTGCCGTTGGTGATGAACATCTTCTGACCGTTGAGGATCCAGTCCGAGCCATCGCGGCGGGCGCTCGTCACCAGGCTGCCCGGGTCGGAGCCGGAGTCGGGCTCGGTGAGGCCGAAGCAGCCGAGCAGCTCGCCCGAGCAGATCCGCGGGAGCCACTGCTGCTTCTGCTCCTCGGTGCCATGGTCGAGGACCGGCTTGCCGAACAGGCCCGAGGACGACGAGACGATCCCGCGCACGGAGGAGTCGACCCGGCCGAGCTCCTCCATCCCGATGGCATAGGTGACGTAGTCGCCGCCGATGCCGCCATAGGCCTCGGGGAAGGTCAGCCCGAAGAAGCCGAGCTCACCCAGGCGCGGGACGAGGGCGGTGTCGACCTCCTCGCGGCGATCCCACTCGGCACGATGCGGGAGCACCTCGGACTCGAGGAAGTCGCGGGCGACGGACGCGAAGAGGCGCTGCTCCTCGGTGAGGGAGAGATCCATCACGACCCCGCGGATTGCGTTGCGGCCGTGGCGATCTCGCGCAGGTGATACTTCTGGATCTTGCCGGAGGCGGTCTGCGGGAATTCGTCGAGGACGACGACGTGCTCGGGCCAATACTGCTTGGCGACGCCCTTGGCCTGCAGGAATGCCTTGACCGAGTCGAGGGTGGGTCGCTCGGCCCCGGGCTCGGGGACGATGCACGCGGCGGCCCGCTCCTGCAGCCGCGGATCGGGCACGGCCACGACCGCGACGAGGCGGTATTCGGGGTGTTCGTAGAGGACGTTCTCGACGTAGGCCACGGGGATGTTCTCACCGCCGCGGATGATGATGTCCTTGGTGCGGCCGGAGATCTTCACATATCCGTCGGCGTCGATCTCGGCGAGGTCACCGGTGTCGAACCAGCCGTCTGCCGTGAAGAGCGTGCGGGTCAGCTCCAGCCGTCGGGCATAGCCGACGAAGAGGAAGGGCCCGCGCACCTGCAGCCGCCCTTGCGACCCCGGCTCCACCGGGGCATCGAGGGCGTCGACGGTGCGGATCTGCATGCCCGGCCACGGATAGCCGTCGGTCGAGGCGATCTTGTCGATCGGATCGCCCGGGATGCCGATGGTCACCAGGCCGTTTTCGGTCTGCCCCCAGCCACCCAGCACCGCCATGTGGGGCAGCTTGTCCATCGCCTCGCGGACGATGACGCGCGGGATCGGCGCCCCCATGCAGCAAAAGCGGGTGAGCGACTCGAGCCCGGCCGGGTCGGCCGGCAGGTGGCCGAGCAGGTCGAGCAGGAAGGGCGTCGCGCCAGACGTATAGGAGATGCGGTGGCGTCGGACGAGCTCGAGGAACTCGTCGGCATTCCAGATGTCCTGGAGGATGCACGTCAGCCCGTTTTGCACGGGAAGCCTCGCGCCATAAAGGAATCCGGTGAGGTGGGCGAGGGTCGAGGCCATGTGGATGACCGAGTCCGCGGTGAGACCCATCCGGGCCGGGATCGGGACGTTGGCCGCGACGAGCGTGTTGTGGGTGTGCATGACCCCCTTGGGCTCGCCGGTCGTGCCCGAGGTGAAGATGATCGTCGAGACCTCGTTGGCATCGGGGCGGTATGCCGCCAGCTCGGCCGGGTCGTGACCCTGCTCCCACGGAGTCGCCATGAAGGCCTCGAAGGAGTCCTCGCCCTCGCGGGCGTCGACGACGAGTACCCGCTGCAGAGCCGGCCAGTCTTTGCGCAGGCTCTCGACCATGGCCGCATGGTCGAAGCTGCGGAAGGTGCTCGGCACGACGATGAGCCGGGACTCGGCCAGCCCCACCATGAAGCCGACCTCACGCTCGCGATAGATCGGGATGAGCGGATTGCTGATCGCCCCGATCCGGGTGGCCGCGTAGTTGACGACGATGAACTCGATCCAGTTGGGCAGCTGGAAAGACACCACGTCGCCCGGCCGGATGCCCATGGCGAGCATCCCCCAGGCGCACCGGTCGACCTCGGCTTTGAGGGCGGCATACGTGATGCTGCGCCGGGAGTCGACGAAGGCGAGCTGGTCGGGGGCCGCGGCGGCTGCCTCGTCGAGGAAGTCGGTGATCGTCTTACCGAGCCAGAAGCCCTGGCCAGTGAAACGCTCGATCGTCTCGGCGTCGAGCAGGGTCTCGAAGGACATGGCGGGTGGTTCCTCTCGGCGGGGTCGGAGGTCAGCTCATGGTGAGGCCGCCGCTGACACTCAGCGTCTGGCCGGTGATGTAGGCCGCCTCGTCGGAGGCGAAGAAGACGACGGCGCTCGCGATGTCTGCGGGATCTGCCAAGCGTCGCAACGGGATTGCCCTCGTGAGCCCCTCCCGGAGCTTGGGGTTGTCGCCGCCCATCGAGGCAAAGAGGGCGGTGTCGGTCGGGCCGGGACAGACGACGTTGACGGTGACCCCCGAGCGGGCCTGCTCCCGGGCGATGGTCTTGCTGAAGGCGATGACCGCACCCTTGGCCCCGGAATAGACCGCCTCGCCCGACGAGCCCACCCGGCCCGCGTCGGAGCCGAGGTTGACGACCCGGCCACCCCCGGCGGCGGCCATGAGGGGCAGCACCGCCCGGCAGGTGTTGAGCACGCCGACGAAGTTGATGGCGATGACCCGCTCCCACAGCTCGGGCTCCGACTCGACGAAGGGGACCGCGCGATCCCAGCCCGCGTTGTTGACGAGCACGTCGATGCGTCCGTATGCCGTGTGGATCGCCGCGACCGCGGTGTCGACGGAGGCCTTGTCGGCGACGTCCACGGCATACGAGCTGGCGGGTGAGCCGAGCTCGGCGGCGACCGCCGCGGCTGCCGCGCCGTCGACATCGGTGACGACGACGATCGCCCCCTCAGCGGCGGCCGCGTGCGCGATCGCGCGACCGATGCCCGCCCCCGCGCCGGTGACGAGGGTGACCTTGTTGTCCAAACGTCCCATGGGGCAACGCCTTTCGTGCTGGATCGGGCAGGGGCTGACGGGTCGGGGAGTCAGGGGGCGAAGTCGCGGCCGAGCAGCTGGCGGGAGATGACGAGCTTGGAGACCTGGGCCGTGCCGTCGCCGATCTCCAGCCCGATGACGTCGCGCAGCCGCTGGCCGACCGGGCTGTCGGCGCTGTAGCCGAGATGGCCGAGGGTGAGCAGGCACTGGTGGATGACCTCGGTGGCGAGCTTGGGGGCCCAGAACTTCGCCATCGCGGCCTCGGCCGAGTGCTCGAGCCCCTCGTCCTTGCGCCAGAGCGCCTCATAGCAGACGTGCCGCGCGCCGGTGAGGTATGCCGCGGCCTCGGCGAGCGGGAAGGCCACCCCCTGGTTGCGCCCGATGGGCTGACCGAAGGCCACCCGATCGCGCGACCACTGCAGCGCCTCGTCGAGTGACTGCTGGGCGGCACCGATGCAGCCGAGCCCGATGATCGCCCGCGAGTAGTCGAATCCCTGCATGGTGGAGACGAATCCGCCGCCGAGCGGCCCGATGAGGTCGTCGCGGGTCACGCGCACGCCGTCGAAGTGCAGCGAGGCTCGACCGATGGCCCGGCTGCCGAGGTCGTCGAAGCCGCTGCGGGTGACGCCGGGCTGGTTGAGGTCCACCCAGAAGGCGCTGACGCCCCGCGCCCCCGGACCGCCCGTGCGCGCGAGGACGATGCCGCCGTCGGCTGTCATCCCCAGGGTGATCGACGTCTTCTCGCCTTCCAGCCGCCACGCCGTGGGTATGCCGTGCGCGTCCGCCTCTCCGTAGGGAATCGCCTTGAGCTGCAAGGCAGCTGCATCGGTGCCGGCGCCCGGCTCGGTGATGCAGATGCAGGGGACGAGCTCCCCGGAGGCGATCCCCGGGAGCCAGCGCTGCTGCTGCTCGGGGGTCGCGTTGCGGACGATGATGTCGCTGACCAGGCCGCTGGTGATGATGAGGTAGGTCGCGTTGAAGTCGGCCCGCCCGACCTCCTCGGCGGCGATGCCGGCGACCACGGCGCTGGCCTCCTGGCCGCCGAAGGCCTCGGGGATGCGCAGCCCGGTCAGCCCCATGCCGCCCATGTCGAGAGCCAGCTGACGTCTGAAGACCGCCGTCTTGTCGTCGCGCTGATAGTGCGGCGCAAGGTTTTTGGCAGCGAAGGCGCGGACCGCCTCGCGGAAGATCGCCTGGTCGGCGTCGTCGGCATACCGCATCGGGGGAGTCCCAGCCCTCAGTGCCAGGCGACGTATTTGTCGAACTCGGGGGCGCGCTTCTCGGCGAAGGCCCGCGCCCCCTCCATGCCTTCCGGCGAGGTCGCGAAGGAGTCGAGCGCGGTCATCGCCATGTTGGACAGCCCGGCGTGGTGGTCGGTGTCGGCGTTGAAGGACTGCTTGCAGAACTTGATCGCCGTCGGCGACAGTGCGCAGATCTCGGCGACCCAGGCGCGCGCCTCGGCCGCGAGCTGGTCGGCCGGCACGACCTTGTTGACCAGCCCCATCGCGAGCGCCTCGGCCGCGCTGTATTGCCGGCAGAAGAACCAGATCTCGCGCGCCTTCTTCTCCCCCACGACCCGCGCGAGGTATGCCGTGCCGAAGCCGGCATCGAAGCTGCCGACCCGCGGACCGGCCTGCCCGAAGCGCGCCGTCTCGCTGGCGATCGACACATCACAGAGCACCTGCAGGACGTGGCCCCCTCCGATCGCCACGCCATTCACCGCCGCGATGACCGGCTTGGGGATGTCGCGAATGAGCTTCTGCAAGTAGCCGATCTCAAACATGCCCGACTCGCTCGGGCCGTAGTCGCCGGTCTCGGCGCGCTGCTTGACGTCGCCGCCGGTGCAGAAGGCCTTGTCGCCGGCGCCGGTCAGCACGACCGCCCGCACCGCCGGATCGGCCCACGCCAGCCGGAAGGCCTTGATGAGCTCCTCGACGGTCTGGGCGCGAAAGGCGTTGTAGCGCTGCGGCCGGTTGATGGTGATCCACGCGCCGCCGTCCTGCACGGCATACGTGATGTCCTCGAACGTGACCTCGGCACCCATGCCGACCTCCACAAACTCAGATTGAATGAACGCTCGTTCAATGAACGATTCCTCAGTATGCTGTGCGTGTCAAGACCCGGGGCACGGCGCGGTCGAGCCACTGCGCAGGCAACCGAGCACGCACGTGAGCCGATCACGGAGGGAGGAGGGGAGCCATGGCCACGGCAGCACCGGCCCGCAGCGAGGCTGCGCGCAGCGCCCGCATCGAGCGCCGTCGCGCCCAAATCCTCACGGCCGCATCGGCGCTCATGCAGGAGACCGGCTTTCACGCGATGTCGATGCAGGTGCTCGCCGAGCGGGCCGACGTCAGTGTCGGGCTCATCTACCAATACTTCGGGGGCAAGGACGACCTGCTGCGTGCGGTGATCGTCGACATCCTGGAGGACTTCCGCGACCGGGTGCCGGTGGCCGTGTCGGCCGCGGGTGACGATCCGGTCGCCCGGCTCACCGCGGGCATCACCGCCTTTTGCACGGTCATCGACGCCAAGCGCGACGGTGCCCGGCTGGCCTATCGGGAGAGCCAGACCCTCGACCGCGCAGGCCGTGACGAGCTCAAGGCGCTGGAGAGCCAGACCTGTGAGCCGCTGCGCGCGGCGCTGCGCGACGGGATCGCCGCGGGGGTCTTCCGCGCGGTCGACGTCGAGCTCGTCGTCCACGACATCCTCATGATCGCCCACGGCTGGGCGCTCAAGCACTGGAACCTCGCGCCCCGCATGTCCCTCGCGGATTACGTTGCGGGACAGACGGATCTAGTCCTCGCTGCCGTGCGCGCCTGAGGGCGACAGCTTACCCTTCGGACGTGGCGACGAGCTCGCTGAGTGGGGTCAACAACTGCCGGGTGATGAGCCCGACCGTGGAGGCACGGGTGGCGAGGTAGGCGGCATACACCTGGTCGTCGGTCTGCAAGCTCCACTGGACCTGTGCGCTGACCCACGCGGCGTCGCGCGCCTTCTCGATGCTCCAGCTGCTGACGAGGTCGAGCACGGGCGAGGTCTGCCGGTCGACCTCCAGCGCGAGACCGTCGAGGAACGACTCGCGGACCTCCTGCACGGCCGCGGCGAGCAGCGCGTTGACGGCGAGGTAGTCGTCATGCACCCCAGGGCTGTCGAGGGTCAGCCCGAGCTGACGGCAGGTGCGCACGACGGCGAGCCCGAGGTCGTTGTTGATGTGGGCGTTCATGCCGGCGACGGCATACTGCAGCCCGACGATCCCCGGCTGCGCGCGCTGCTCGAACAACGGCGCCCAGGCGGCGCTGCGCGTCGCCGAATCGCTCTCGAGCGCGTCGAGATAGAGCCCGGCGAAGACGCAGTCGAGCCGCTCCATGAAGGCCGGATCGGCGAAGCCGCCCGCGTCATGTCGGGCGCCGACCCGCTCGGTGACCAGCAGATACATCCGGTGGAAGTCCCCGACCCCGTCGCCCGGGGCGAGCGACGGCGAGTGCGCACGCATCCGGTCGAGCACCTCGGCGATCGTCGCGCACTGGCCGGGTGGCGGCGCGACGACCGGCATCGTCGGATGCTCCCCCGACACGATGGCACCTGCCGCGCCGACCGCCCCGGAGATCCGCTCGACGCCGTGACGAACCACGTCGACGACCCCGCCGATGCGCGCGCCCAGATCGTCCAACCAGCCCATGGCGTCAACCTATTGGCCGCGCCCTCTCACTGTCTCGGGATCAGCCGTGGCAGGGTGGGGCCATGAGCGAGCCGGGGCCCGTGGAGGTCAGCGACCAGGTGGTCGCCGGCCTGCCGCCGCAGGTCGCCGAGGCCGTGCGCGCGTATGCCGCGAGCCGCCCCGCGCTCGTCACGGCGACCGAGGGTTTCGTCGCGGCGATCCGCGAGCTGCTCGACGACGCGGGCATCAACTACCTCGCGGTCACGGGCCGGACCAAGACCGTGGAGTCCTTCGCGGGCAAGGCGATTCGCGAGCGCGACGGCGAGGCAGCCCATCCCGATCCCCTCCACGACATCACCGATCAGATCGGCGTGCGGGTCGTCACCTATGTCGAGAGCGATGTGCTCGCCGCGGCCGGGATCCTCTCCGACCAGCTCACCGTGCTCGACGACCGCGACCTCGGGCGGGAGACCGCCCGGGCCGGCCGCTTCGGCTATGCCAGCCGGCATCTGCTCGTCTGCTTCGGTGGGGGCGACGAGGGTGGTGGCACGGCATACGACCCGGCGCGCTGCGTGTCGGTGCAGCTGCGCACGGTGTTGCAACACGCGTGGGCCGAGTTCGAGCACGAGATCCGTTACAAGGGAGTGGTGCCCGCCGAGCATGCCGCCGAGCTCGACCGTCGCTTCACGCTGGCCGCGGGGCTGCTCGAGCTCGCCGACCACGAGCTGACCGCGATCCGCCAGACCATCCAGGCCGGCCTCGGCGAGGCCCGGCTCGACGCCGAGGAGCCCCGCGCCCCGCGGATCACCGGCGAGGAGCTGTCGGCCTTCCTCGCCGGGCGATACGCCAGCGCGGGGTGGTCACGCAATGACCACTACGAGTGGATGAGTGCCCTGCTCGACGAGCTCGGCATCAAGACGCTCGACGAGTTGAGCGACATGCTGCGCGGCATCGACTCCGTGGCCGTGACCGAGCGGATGGCCTATCGCTATCCGGCCGGCGAGGTGCGCCGGCTCGACGACGACCTGCTCGCGCGCTTCGGCGAGCGCTATGTCGCCCTGGCCGGCAACGCCCACCGGGTCGACGGGCTCACCACCCGGCTGGCCGTCCTGCGCGGCGAGGGCGGCGAGCCGCCCGCCTGAGGCCCGGCCACCAGACTGCGCCCCCTCGCTGGGTGACAGGTCCGGATCTAGACTTCACCTGAGTGCCGCGTGCTCGCGCGGCGCTCGGCTTGACTGACAGGGGAGTCACGATGCCGAGCTCAGTGCTGACCCCCCACCTGACGCAACGGCGTGCGGCCCAACTGCTGGTCGTCTGTCTCGTGGTGGCGCTGGGTTGGCTGGCGCTCACCCGCGAGTCGACCGCCCTGCGCACGCCCACCGTTGAAGGGGACGGCTTCGGGATCACCATGATGACGGCGGGCTCCGACGTGGCGACCTTCAACGTGGGCCCGGTCTGCAGCCTCAGTCCACCCACGCGCATTGTGTCGATGCGGTTCGCCAAGGGCGACCTCAAGGCCCATGTGTGGGCCCACCGCGCGACGCCCGAGACGATCGGCGCCGCGCCGGGCGCGCCGGCTCGATTTGGCGTCACTGGCCTCACCGACGTCGTCAACGCACCCTGCACCAGCGACGGCGGCATGGACGACGAACTCGTGGTCGTGGCCCTCGCCCCAGCTGTCGGCTCGAGCTATGGCGTCGACCTCATCGTCGAATACCAAGACGCCTTGGGCAGACGCGGGCATCTGACCATCCCTGCCACCCTCGGCCTCTGCGTTGGGCAGCCCTCGGCGGAGGTCAGCTGCCCCTACCGGGGCACCGCAGACCAAGAGCCCAACCCGTAAGACTCAGGCCTGCTCCGGCGTGACCTTGGCCGTGGGCCAGTCGGAGTCGGCGCCGGGCAGGCGCAGCAGCTCCTCCTCGCTGCGGAAGAGGCCGGTGCCGACCTTGGCCCGAGCGAGCACCTCGTCGACGAGCTGCCCGGCGGAGTTGACGCCATAGATGGGCTCGGCGACCAGGTCGGCGCGGTGGGCGAAGGCCTCCGCGATCACCGTGGCGACAAACTCGGCCGAGAGCGGCGGGGCGAGCACGTTGCCACCGGCCAGCAGTGACTCACCACGGTCAGTGCCGAATCGCAGTGTCACACAAGGCACTCCGAGCGCGTTGGCCTCCTCCTGCATCGAGCCGGAGTCGGTCGCGAGCATGCCGTAGTTGAGGAAGGACTCGATGACGTCGCGATAGTGCGCCCACACCTCGGTGACGATGAGCGTCTCGGGGAACTCGGCCTCCAGCGCCTGCAGCCGCTCCTCGAGACCCCACGCCCGCAGTGCCCAGTCGGTGCCCTTGAGCCGCACCCAGAGGATGCTGTGGCCGCCGCGCAGCAGCAGCTCGAGCGCGTCGAAATAGCAGGTGAACCGCGCCCGGTCGTTGGTGTTTTCGCGGCGGTGCACGCACACCCGGATGAACTGGCGGCTGGCCAGCAGCGGGTGGGTCTGCAGGATGTCCGACGGGACCGACTCGCGCCGCACCCACTCGATGGCGTCGACGACGGTGTTGCCGACGATAGCGATCGAGTCGGCCGGGAAACCCTCGCCGAGGAGGAACTTGCGATCCAATTCGACTGGCGCAGCGTGGAATCCGGTGCCCGCATCGGACACGCGGGTGTTGAACTGCTCGGGATAGGGCTCGCGGCTGCCGGCGTCATAGGTCGCCTCGACGCGGTGCGCCGCCAGATAAGCGGCCCAGTCGAAGGTGCCCGCCTCGACCGCGGCGAGGTGCTCGAGCCAGAAGTCGCGCTTGGGCGTGATGGTGCGGATGCCCGCCTCGACGTGCACGGCCGCCACGCGGTTCATGTATGCCGCGACCGCGACGCCCATCGACGTGGCGGTGTCGCCGTGGATGTAGGGCAGCAGGGTGTGACCGGTGTGGGTCGCGACGGCGAAGAGCTCGTTGGCCGACGTGATGAGCGCAGCGACCCGGGCGCCGAGGTCGAGCCCGTGCGGCATGACCAGGCGGAGGTCGACGTGCATGTCGAACTCCTCGAGCATGCCCTCGGAGTAGGTGTAGTCGGTGTGCTGGCCGCTGTGACACAAAATCACCTGCAGCCCACGGGTTTTCAGCTCGCGATAGAGCGGGAACTGCTTGATGATGTCGGGCTTGGTGCCGATGAAGACGACATGCACCGGCTCGGTCACGGCATACCGCGACAGCAGGGTCTGGATGCCGGCACGGTTGATGGCCGGAGGCGCGTAGGCGATCTCCAGACTGGGGTCACTCACTGCGGGTCCCTCTCTGCCGGCGGCTGCGCGGCATACTCGCTCTGCATCCGGGCGATGGTCGCCGGCTGCTCTTCCAGCTGCTTGATCGGCGCGACGAGCACGACCTGATCGGACACGACGACGGCCAGCCCGTCGAGCCCCGCGGTCACGACCGTGAGCGCGGGGTTGTCGTTGATGACCAGGGCGCTGGCGCTGTCGAGGTCGACATGTCGCCCCGAGGTGATGAGCGGGCTGCCCTCGCTGTCCTCGAGCGCGCGATAGAGCGAGGGCCAGGTGCCGATGTCATACCAGCGCAGCTCGCCGGTGAGCACACCGATCGGCCAGCCGTCGATCAGCGGGCTCAGCTCGTGGTCGGGTCCGCCCTCGCCGTCGTATGCCGTCTCGTCACCGCTGCGGGCATAGCCGAGGATCCGCTCGACGAACTCAGGGGCGGCCTGGCGATAGGACTCGATGAGCGTCGAGGCGGCGAAGCAATAGTGCGAGGTGTTCCAGAAATAGCCGGGCGTGGCGAGGAAGGTCTCGGCCGCCTCGGGCGTGGGCTTTTCGGTGAAGTCGCGCGCGACGTGCACGCCACGGACCCCCATGGCCGAGCCGGTCGCCCGGACATAGCCGAGCGAGGTGTCGGCGCGGGTCGGCTTGGCGCCCAGCAGAGTGGTCCAGGTCGGGTGGCTCTCGACGAAGTCGAAGGCGCGGGTGCTCGCGTCGGTGAAGGCATCCAACGGCGACACCGAGCTGTCGGATGCCGCGCTGAGGATGATCGCGTCGGGGTCGTCGCCGTGGATCTGCGCGGCGACCAGCAGGAAGGCCGCCGGCTTGCCCTCGGGGCGCGGCTCGACGACGAGGTGGTCGGGGTCCAGCCGCGGCAGGGCGGCGTGCACGTCGTCGACATATTCGGCGGTCGTCGAGACATAGATGTGGTCGTCGCCGACACAGGCCGCGAGCCGATCGAAGGTCTGGGCGATGAGGGAGCGCGAGTCACCGAGCGCCTTGAACTGCTTGGGCTGCTCCTCCGTGCTGATCGGCCACAGCCGCGTGCCGCGGCCACCGGCGAGGATCACTGCATAGCGATGAGCCCGGGGGTCAGCCTGCTGCACCACCGCTTGACTCCTTGTCGCCCCGCTCTGAGCCGCCCCCTCGGGGTCGCGGCGCTCTGGAACCTCGCCAGACTACACGGCTCATCACGCGGGCCGGTCGAAGCGCGCGGCCAGAGCCCCCGTGAACCACCTCGGCAGGTATGCCGGTGGGCCGCCTGCGCCGCGGAGCCCACCCGGGCGCCGACCAGGTCAGCGCCAGGGCGGGTCCAACGCGAAACGACCGCCGCCGAGCCAGCGCCGCAGCCTCGTCGCGGTGACCTCGAGGTAGCGCTGCGGGTCGATGCCCTGGCCCGCCGTGCTGCTGGCGATGAGGCTGTTGGCCAGCAGCAGTTGCCGGGCGGCGAGGAAGGCCTCGAGGTGCTCCGGCGCCACGTCGGGGAGCGGGCGGAGGGCGGCATACCCCTCGCGCAGCGCCTGCTCGCGCTCGGGCTCGCCGTCACGCAGATAGAAGGTCGCGATGGCGAGGTCGAGGGCAGGCACGCCCATGCCCGCGTCGTCGAAGTCGAAAACCGCCAGCCGGCCCTGGCGCCACTTGAGGTTGCCGCCGTGCAGGTCGGCGTGCAGCGCGATAGGGCGGGCACCGGCATACACCTCGGCGAAGGCGGCGGCGCACCGCTCGCGCGCCTCGCCAAGGGTGTCGGCGAGCGGCGTGCCGTCGCTCGGCAGGCGCACCGGGTCGCCGAACAGGGGTGAGTCGAAGACGGGCAGCCGGGCGCCCGGCGGAGGCGTCCAGCCCTCGGCGTGGGCGTGGAGGATCGCCATGGCTCGGCCCACCTCGCGGGCCGTCTCGATGGTCAGCTGCCCGACGTCCGGCCCGGCGAGCCAGGCGTTGGCGACGACCCGCACCGCGACCCCGGCGCCGAGCGGCCCGTCCGCGCTCGTGGGCACCTCGACGAACCAGCCCCCGTCCGGAGTCTGCAACGCATCGGGCACGAGCAGGGGCGTCTCGGCCCGCAGCGCGTGCACCCACGCCTGCTGGGCGGCGATGTTGGCGGCTGTGCTCTTGGAGTTAGTGTTGACCCGCAAGGCCACCCGGGTCCCGTCGCGCGTGTCGACCCGGAAGGTCGTGTTGTAGCCGTGCTCGACGAGGGTCAGCCGCGCGACGTCGAGCCCGTATGCCGCGGCGCCGGCTCGCGCGAGCCGGCGCAGCACCCGCACCTGGCCTTCGCGATCCAGCCGGGCGTATGCCGTGTCGGTCACCACGGCGTCCGTCACTGCTGCGTGGGGGCGCGGTCGAGCCGGATGGTGATGGTGCCCTCGAGGACGATCGTCGAGTCGTCCTGCTGGCGGGGGTGCAGGTCGGTCTCGACGTGCACGCCGGCGAGGTCGAGGCCGGCGAGTCTGACAGAGACTTGGGCCGAGGGCGCGGCGGGGGCGGCCGGCGCGCTGGCTGCCGGGGCGGGGCCTGCCGGCGAGACCGCAGCGGCTGGCGCCGGACCCCGGGGAGCCGGAGCTCCGGCATACGCTCGCGGCGGCGTGGAGGTGACCCCACTGGGAGCCGGACCGAGGACGACGACCTCGTCGAGCGTCGGCACCACGGCATCGAGCCCGAGCTCGGCCTCGATGCGGGTCGCGAGCGCCGCCGAGCCCTCTGCCTCGCCATGGACGCAGAAGGCGGTGACCGGCGCCGGGTCGAGCTCGCGCAACCAGTCGATGAGGTCAGACGCGTCGCCGTGGACCGAAAACTCTTGGTCGGCAAGGATTTCGGCGCGCACCCCGACATAGCGCCCGTGCATCTTGAGCCGCGTCGCGCCCTCGACGAGCGCCCGACCGCGGGTGCCCGCGGCCTGATAGCCGGTGAGGACGACGGCATTGCGCTCATCGGGGAGCATCCGCTCGAGGTGGTGCAGCACGCGGCCGCCGGTGGCCATGCCCGAGGACGAGATGATGATGCTCGGCTCGTGCTTGGTGCCGGTGTAGGCGATGGAGTCCTCGGCCGAGCGCAGCTCGCGCACGTCGTCCATGAGGTCGCCGAGGTCAAGGTCGCCGCGCAGCTCGCTCGGCGAGTCGCGATAGACCTGCAGTGCCGAGAGGGCCATCGGCGAGTTGACGACGATCGGCACCCGGGGGATGCGGCCGGCGCGGCGCATCTCGGCGAGGGCCTTGAGCACGACCTCGGTCCGGTCGACGGCGAAGGCGGGCACGAGCACCGACCCGCCACGCGCGACGGCCCGGCGGATGACGTCGGCGAAGGCCTCGTGCGGCAAGGCGGGCGGGGTCGGCTCGGGGTGCTCGCGGTCGCCATAGGTCGACTCGACGAGCACGTATGCCGCGCCGGCCGGGGTGTCGCGCGGGCGCAGCACCGGGTGGTCGTGGCGGCCGAGGTCGCCCGAGAAGAGCACCGAGGTCGTCAAGGTCTCGATGCGCACGGAGGCCGAGCCGAGGATGTGCCCGGCCCGGGTGAAGCGCGCCCAGATCCCATCGCCGAGGTCGAGGTCGCGGTCGTAGTCGACGGGGGTGAGCAGCGGGAGCGTCGCCTCGACATCGGCGAGGTCGTAGAGCGGCTGCGGCGGAGTGTGTTTGGACCATCCGCCGGCGGCGGCGTCGAGGGCGTCGCGCTCCTGCAGATGGGCGGCGTCACGCAGGACGATCTCGGCGAGCCGCTTGGTGGCCGCCGTGCACCACACCGGCCCGGTAAAGCCGCCCTTGACGATCGCCGGGAGGTGCCCGCAGTGGTCGAGATGGGCGTGGGTGAGGATGACATCGGTGAGGGTGCTGGGGTCGAAGGGTAGCTGGGCCCAGTTGCGCCGACGCAGCTCACGCTCGCCCTGGAAGCTGCCCGCATCGACGAGGATGCGCCGATCCCCCACGGTGACAAGGAATTTCGATCCGGTCACCCCGCCCGTCGCGCCAAGGAAGGTGAGGGTCGTCGGGGTGGTGCTCATGCATCCATTCAACCCCCCGGGCGGGCTGCGAGGGGGTCAGTGGTCCTGTGTGCTCGTGAGAGACGTCAGGGCTCGGGCGCACTCGGTGACGAGCTGGCGGCGGGTGCCCCGCCGGGGGCGATCGGGGTCGGACCACACGAGGGCGCGGTCCTCGACATAGGCCACCCAGGCGTGGACGATGCCGCGCTTGCTCGCGGGGAGCCGGGCCGCCGCCATGACGAGCTGGGTCAGCCCGGCGCGCAGGGTGACGGCCGTGCCCGCCTGGGCGTCGGCGGGCTCGTCGAGGTGGCCGTGCTCGTCGAGATCGGGCGGGTGGTGGCGCGTCGAGGCGAGTCCCTGCCCATAGACGAGCGCGAGATATGCCGGGCGCCTCCGGTCGATCTGGTCGACGAAACGCTCGACGAGCTGCTCCACGGCGGCCGCTCCGGTGACGCCCTCGTCGGGGGTGACGGTGCGCAACACCCGCCGCCCCGCTGCGTCGACGACCGCGCGGTGGAAGTCGGTCTTGGTCGGGAAATAGTGGAAGAGCAACCCCCGCGAGACGCCCGCCTCGGCGGCCACGGCGTCGAGCGAGAGCTCGAGGACGGGGTGTTCGACGAATTTGCGCAGCCCGATCCCCACGAGTTGACGGCGGCGCTCGGCCGGGCTGAGCCGGGTGCGGGCCGGGCCGAGATTCGCTGCGGGAGTGCCGGGCTCGGGGCTCGTCGCATGCACCGGGAGGGTCAACGGGACGACGGGAGCTGCGCGGCGCGGCATACTATTGAGCATTGCTTAATAGAGGGCTACAGTCAAGGGCATGGACTTCGCCCCCTCGCCCCGGGCCGCCGACCTCGCCGGCCGCGTCCGTGCCTTCATCGACGAGCGGATCACCCCGGTCGAGCACGACATGTTGGCCGACATCGAGGCCCGTCGCGGCCGTGGTGCCGACCCGTGGCCGCCCGTGCCCGAGGTCGACGAGCTCAAGGCGCAGGCACGGGCTGCCGGGCTGTGGAATCTCTTCCTCCCCGCCGGCCACGGCGACGGGTATGCCGCGCGCTATGGCACCGACGGCGGCACCGGGCTGACCAATTGCGACTATGCGACCGTCGCCGAGCAGACCGGCCGCAGCGCGCTCGCGCCAATTGTCTTCAACTGCAACGCTCCCGACACCGGCAACATGGAGGTCTTCCTCAACTACGGGTCGCCCGAGCTGAAGCAGCGCTGGCTGGAGCCGTTGCTGGAGGGGCGCATCCGCAGCGCCTTCCTCATGACCGAGCCGGGAGTGGCGTCGTCCGACGCGACCAATATGGCTGCGACGGCAGCGATCGAGGGCGACGAGGTCGTCGTCAACGGACGCAAGTGGTGGAGCAGCGGCGCCGGCCACCCCGACTGCAAGGTTGGCATCTTCATGGGGGTCACTGATCCCAGCGCGGACCGCCACCACCAGCATTCGATGGTCGCCGTCCCGATGGACCACCCGGGAGTGCGGGTCGAGCGGATGCTGCCGACCATGGGGCACTATGACGAGCCGCTCGGCCACGGCGAGGTCAGCCTCACCGACGTGCGCCTGCCGCTGTCGTCGATCATCGGCGGCCCGGGACAGGCGTTTTCGATCGCCCAGGGCCGGCTCGGGCCGGGCCGGGTCCATCACTGCATGCGCCTCATCGGCCTCGCCGAGCGCTCGCTCGAGCTGGCCCTCGAGCGCTCGACGAGCCGGGTCGCCTTCGGCCAGCGCATCGCCGACCTCGGCGGCAACCGCGAGCGCCTCGCCAAGGCCCGCATCGCCATCAACCAGTCGCGGCTGCTCGTGCTGCACGCGGCGTGGAAGCTCGACACGGTCGGCATCAAGGGCGCGCTCAGCGAGGTCAGCGAGATCAAGGCCGCCGTGCCCCAGATGGCGTGCGACGTCATCGATTTCGCGATCCAGCTGCACGGCGGTGCTGGGGTGAGCGACGACTTCCCGCTCGCCACGGCATACTCCTGGGCGCGCGCGCTGCGCCTGGCCGACGGCCCCGACGAGGTGCACCTCGGCACCGTCGCCAAGCTCATGCTCAAGCCGTATGCCGCCCGCTCATGACCGCGCCTGACGACCTCGCCGGCGCGGCGCCGGTCCGCGACGAGGACGCCTTCGACGTCGTCGCGGTCGCAAACTGGTTGCGAGACAATGCGGTTGACCCGACCGGCCTCGACGGCATACCTCGCGTCGGGCAATACACCGGCGGCGCGTCCAACCTCACCTACGTCCTGCGGTATGCCGCCCGCGACCTCATCCTGCGCCGGCCGCCGGTGGGCACCAAGGCCCGCGGCGCACACGACATGCGCCGGGAGCACTTCATCCAGAGCTCGCTCGCGCCGGTCTTTCCGGCCGTGCCGCGGATGGTGGCCTTCTGCGACGACCAGGCCGTCGTCGGCTCGGACTTCTATGTCATGGAGCGACTCTCGGGGCACATCCTGCGCAGGTCGGTGCCGCCGGAGCTCGGGCTCGACCTGGCGGGCGTGGATGCACTGTGCCGCAACGCCATCGACACCCTCGTCGCCCTGCACCGAGTCGACGCACAGGCCTCCGGGCTGACCGTGCTCGGCAAGGGCGAGGGCTATGTCCACCGGCAGGTCGAGGGTTGGTCGACTCGCTATCGGGCCGCTCGCACGCCCGACGTGCCCGACTTCGAGGCGGTCATGGCCTGGCTGGCCGAGCACGAACCGGCCGACGTGGGGCAGGTCGTCATCCACAACGACTTCCGGCTCGACAACCTCGTCCTCTCTGCGCACGACCCCACGAAGGTCATCGGCGTGCTCGACTGGGAGATGGCGACCATCGGCGACCCGCTCATGGATCTCGGCTCGGCACTGGCCTATTGGGTGCAGCCCGACGACGACGCGACCTTCGTCGCGCAGCGCCGCCAGCCGACCAACGCCCCGGGCATGTGGACCCGCGCCCAGGTCGTCGCGCACTACACCGAGGCCATGGGGCTCGCCGTCACGCCTGGGCAGTGGCGCTTCTACGAGGTCTTCGGGCTCTTCCGCCTCGCGGTCATCGCCCAGCAGATCTACTACCGCTTCGTCGCCGGGCAGACGACAAATCCGGTGTTCGCGGCCTTCGGGCAGATCGTCGCCTATCTCGAAGAGCGCTGCGCGCGGGCACTGGCCGCCGGCTGATCTCGCCTCTGGCACCCCGGGCTCCGCGGCGGCCCCGCGACGTATCGTGGACTGATGCGCCACCCGCGCATCCGCTGGTCGGCCGCGCTTGTCGCCGTCGCGCTGAGCGTGGCCCTCGGCGCGTGCAGCAATGGGGGTGGCACCGAGGGCGGCAACCAGCGCAATGACCTTCCTCCCGGACGGCCGGGCCCTGGTCACCCGACAGCCCGGTGCGCTCGTGCTGCTCGACCCGGCGACCGGGCGCACGGTCGAGGTCGCCGGCATACCTCCCGTCGCGTATGCCGGCCAGGGCGGGCTCGGCGACGTGGTCCTCGGCCCGGCATTCGACCAGGACGGCGTCGTCTACCTCAGCTGGGCGCAGGGGCAACCGGACGGGACGGCGGGGGCGGTGGTGGGGCGCGCGCGGCTGCGGCTCGACGGGGCGCCCCGGCTCGAGGAGCTCACGGTCATCTGGCGACAGCAGCCGACGGTCACGGGCGCGGGCCACTTCGGGCACCGGATCGCCCTCAGCCCCGACGGTCGACACCTGCTTGTCACCTCGGGAGACCGGCAGAAGCTCGAGCCGGCTCAGGACCTCAACGGCACGCTCGGCAAGATCGTCCGGCTCGACCTCGACGGTGCCGCGGCGACCGGCAATCCGCTCGCCGACCGCGGAGATTTCGCCGCCCAGATCTGGAGTTGGGGGCACCGCAATCCGCTCGGGCTGGCCTTCGACGCCGCAGGCAACCTCTGGTCGTCGGAGATGGGGCCGCTAGGCGGTGACGAGGTCAATCTCATTCTCCCGGGCCGCAATTCCGGCTGGCCGCTGGTCTCCAACGGGTCGCACTACGGCGGCGCCGACATCCCCGACCACCAGCCGGGGGACGGTTTCGCGCCACCCCCCGTGTGGTGGAATCCGTCGATCTCCCCCAGCAGCCTCATCGTCTCTGACGGCGCGCTCTTTCCGCAGTGGCGCGAAGACGCCTTCGTCGGCGCGCTGTCTGGGCGGGCCCTCGTCCGGGTCGACCTCGACGGCACGGCGGCGACGCTCGGCGAGCGGTGGGACCTCGGCGAGCGCATTCGCGAGGTCGAGCAGGGGCCGGATGGCAGCCTGTGGCTGCTCGTCGATGGTGACGTCGGCAGCGTGCTGCGGCTCACCCCGACGTCGGGCAGCACCTAACATGGCTGAATTCGACTGGCCCCCAACCCAGGAGGCGACGATGACGCTCGTCCAAGTGGCCCAGCGCGCGGTGGATCTCGAGCGCGCAGCAGCCTTCTATGCCGATCTGCTCGGGCAGGCCCCGGCCGCGAGCTTCGACCCGCCCGGGCTGGTCTTCTTCACCCTCGGCGCCACGCGACTGCTGCTCGACCGCGGTGCTCCGGCGGCATACCTCTATGTGCGGGTCGACGACATCGCCGCGACGATCGAGCGGCTGCGCGCGGCGGGCACACGCGTGGTGAGCGAGCCGCACGTGATCTTCACCCATGCCGACGACACCCTTGGGCCGGCGGGGATGGACGAGTGGCAGGCCTTCGTGGAGGACTCTGAGGGCAACACCGTCGGGCTGGTCGAGCACCGTCGGCCGGCGGGCGAGCCGGGCTGAATCCCGGCCCGAGCGCCTAGCTGCCGCAGCGCTTTTCAGCTGCGGGTGCGCCCCTCGCGGAGCATCTCGATGGCCTGGGCAACGCGTCGCTCGCGGGTCTCGGCCCTCACCGCGGAGGTGACCCACACGGCATACTCCTTGCGGTGGGTGAAGGCGAGCCGCTCGTATGCCGCCCCCGCCACCGGGTCCGCCGCCAGGGCCGCGGCGAGCTCCTCCGGCACGTCGACCTCGCGCGGCGCCTCGTCGACCTCGATGAGCACGGTGACCTCGTCGCCGAGCTCGACCGCGAGGGCAACGCGGTTGGCCTTGCTGAGGCCGATGACGTTGAGCCCGCCCATGACGCCGAGCCGCAGCCGGGCGGTGCGACCCTCGACCGTGACGCGCACGGCGGCGCGCTTGCCACCGCCGAGCTCGGTGACCTGCTCGTCGGTGAGCACGAAGGCCCCCGCCGGGCCGAAGGGCTCGATGCGGGTGCGCAGGGTGAGCGGGGCAGCCATGGGCACACTGTGTCACAGGGTGCCCAGACGGCCGGCCGGATCGTGGCGAGGTGGGCGTCGCGAGCGGGCTAGGGTGTGCCCGTGCTTCGCGTGGCCACCTTCAATGTCAACGGGATTCGCGCTGCCCACCGGCGTGGTTTCGGCGACTGGTTGGCCGGTCGAGGGCTCGACGTCGTCGCTGTGCAGGAGGTGCGCTGCCCCGTCGGCGAGCTGCCGACCGACGCCTTCGGCGACTTCCACGCGGCATACGATCCGGGGCAGGCGGCCGGGCGCAACGGCGTCGCGATCCTCACCCGGGTGCCGCCCGCCGCGGTGCGCGCGTGGGGCGCCGAGGTTCACCTCATCGCCCCCGGAGGCATGCCCTCCGCCCACCTGCTCGGCACCGGCGCCGGTGACCCCGCCGCCGGGAGCGACGACGACGGGCCGCTCGCCCGCGAGCTGCGCGCCTTCGCCCACCAGGGGCGCTATCTCGAGGTCGACCTGGCCGATGCGCCGATCACCGTGGCCTCGCTCTATCTGCCCAAGGGCGGGCTGCCGGCCCACCTGCAGCGGCCGGGGAGCACGCGTGAGGCGCCCGACGGTGGCGCGCGCTATCAGCGCAAGATGCGCTTCCTCGCCGGCTTTGCGCGCCAGGTGCGGCGCACGCGGCTGCAGGCTCAGCGGCGCGGCCGCGACTTCCTGCTCATGGGCGACCTCAACATCGCCCACGGCCCACTCGACGTCGTCAACTGGAAGCGCCAGTCCAAGACCGAGGGCTTTCTGCCGGAGGAGCGAGAGTGGCTCGACGAGCTCATCGGTCCGCGGCGGCTCGTCGATGTCGTGCGTCAGGTCAATCCTGTTGTCCAGGGCCCCTATTCGTGGTGGAGCTGGCTGCCGGGGCGCTTCGAGGCCGACGCCGGGTGGCGGATCGACCTGCACCTCGCGACCCCGCGACTGGCGCGCACGGCAGTGAGCGGCGGCACCGACCGGGGGCCTGACGCTGCGTCGCGGATGAGCGATCACGCGCCGGTCGTCGTCGACTACGCCTGGCCGCCGGACGGCTTGCCGGGCTGACGGGTTGGTCAGGCCGGGCTCCAACTCGGGTCGCGACCGGAGAGCCCGAGCAGCCGATCGAGCGCCGGGGCGTCGGCCGGCATACTCACCCGCGGGCCGAAGGCCTTGCCCTCACCCTGGTAGTCGTCCGAGAGCATCCCCGGCGCGAAGGCGAGCGACGCCTCCAACCCGGCGACACCCGGCTGCCACGGATGGTCGATCGCGCGGGCCAGATCCCAGCCGTGCACCTGGTATTCCCACAGCATCATCGACAGACTCAGCTCCCCCGGCATGTCCGACTCGCCGATCCGCAGCGGCCGGGCCGCCGCCTCGGGCAGCAGCTCGTCGAGCCGCTCGGCGTTGGCCCGCACCTGCGCGGCGCCCGTGCCCTCGACGCGCACCGCGTCGGCGTCGGAGCAGGTCCCGTCGGGCGCGGCGAAGCCGTCGGTGAAGGCGGTCAGCCAGCCGACGACATGCCCCCGCAGGGTCGCGATGTCGTATGCCGTGCAGGGCGTCGGCGCCGAGGCCCGGTCCGCGGGGATCGCGTCGAGGACGTCCGCCAGATCGGTGAGGACGGCCTTGAGCTGGTCACTGGTGAGCTGAATCGTGGTCATCTCTCGACGGTAATCGCGGCCCGCCGGGGTCGGATTGAAGATTCGCGACAGCCTCCTTTGTCGAGCCATGCCGAGCTGTCGGGGCTGCGAGATAACGTCACAAGGTGGTCCCACTCGAGTCTCCGCACGGCATACCCGCCGACACGCGGGGCATCATCGACCCGGCGACCATGGTGCGGCATGTCGACTTCGAGCGCTTCCCAGCGCCGCCGGAGCTCGAGGGCCTCGTCGACTGGTTCTGGTCGGTGCGGTGGGATCTGCGCCTGGGCTTCGTCCACCGCCAGGCCGTGGTGGCGCAGCCCGGGGTCAACATCTCGGTCGGCGTGGCGCCGCCGCCCGGCCCCCACCCGCCTCCCGGGCCCTATCCCCTGCGCATCGTCGTCAACGGGGTGCCCACCCGGCTCGGTGTCCGCACGCTCACCGGGCGCGGGTGGAATCTCGCCGCCAAGACGACCACCGGCGGCTTCGGGGCGTGGGTCGACGACGCCAAGGCCCTGACCGATCGAGTGCTTCCGGCCGAGCAGCTCCTCGGGCTAGATGCCGACGTGCTGGCCCGCTCGTGCGCCGAGGTGCCGCCAGCCGAGGGGGCGGCGCGTCTCGGCGCCGCACTCGCCGAGCTGCTCGTGGCGCGCGATCCCGACCGGATCGCCCTCGCCCGAGTGGTGGCCAGGGTGGCGACGATGGCCGAGCGCGACCGCCGCATCCGGCGCGTCGAACAGCTCGCCGAGTTGGCAGCGGTGACCCCGCGCACCTTGCAGCGGATGTTCGCCTCGTGCGCCGGCGTGGGGCCGACCTGGGTCATCCGCCGCGCGCGGCTGCTCGACGCCGCAGAGCTCGTGCGTGACGGCAGCAACGTCGACTGGGCAGCCGTCGCCACCGAGCTCGGGTATGCCGATCAGGCTCACCTCACGCGCGACTTCACCCGCACCATCGGGCGATCTCCTGCGGCATACGCCCGTGAGTGCCGCGGCGCCTGACCTCGTCCAGCCCAGCCCAGGATTGAGCAGCCGCGGCGAGAGCACCGCGGCGAGCCGGCTCAGGGGCGCACGGTGTGCCCGGCGGCCCAGCCGGGCAGCTCGCCCCGGCGGATCTCGCCGGCCGCGTCACGCGGGATCGAGTCGACGAAGGCGACCGACTTGAGCTGCTTGTATTTCGCGAGTTGCCCGTCGACAAACCGGATGAGCTCGAAGGGCTTGGCACTCGTCCCCGGCGCGAGCTGCACCAGCGCATAGGGCGCCTGGTCGCCGGGCGCGGCAGGAATGTCGACCGGATAGACCGCCGCGTCGGCGACCGCCGGATGAGTGCGCAGCACCGCCTCGAGCTCGGCGGGACTGATCTGCAGGCCGCGGCTCTTGATGAGGTCCTTGCACCGGCCCGTAATCGTCAGACACCCCTCGGCGGTGACGGTGACGAGGTCGCCGGTGTGCAGCCAGCCGTCCGCGTCGACCATCCGCGCCGTCTGCGCCGGCTCGCCCCGGAAGCCGAGCATGACGTTGTCGCCCCGGCACCACAGCTCACCGACCGCCGACTCGCCGCCTCCCGCGGGCACCGCGACATCCGTCCCGGACGTCGGATCGACCACGCGCGCAACGATATTGGGGATCGGCATACCAATCGAGGTGTGCGCGATGTCGCGCCGCCAGCGCGGCCGGAAGGCGGCGATCGGCGAGAGCTCGGTCATCCCCCACCCGACGACGAGATCGCACCCGAGCCGCTCCTCCACGGCGGCAGCCACCGAGGCTTCGATCGACGCCGCCCCGCACACCGCGAGCTCGACGCTCGACCAGTCGGCATCGAGCACTCGCGGATCGGTGGCGATCCACGACGCGATCCCAGGCACGATGAAGAGCACCGTAGGTCGATAGGTCTCGACGATCTCGACGAGCGCCTCGGGTTGGAAGGCGGGCATCGTGTAGATCGGAAGTCGCCGTCGCAGACCGAAATTCGCGAGCGCGGTGATGCCATAGCCGTGGCTCATCGGCACGACGGCGAGGATCGATGCGGTCGACGGGATCGGCTCGAGGTGGACCGGGAATTGCAGGACGTTGGCGATGACGTTGCGGTGGCTCAGCTCGACGGCCTTGGGGAGCCCGGCATACCCCATCGACATCGGCAGGGCGGCGACATGCGTCCGTGGGTCGACCTCCAGCCGCGGCGGGTCCGGCTCGGTCGCCAGCACGTCGTCGTATGCCGTGTGCCCACCCGCCGCGGCCGCCTCACGGGCACCCACGCCAGCCACGATGATCTGCGCCGGCGCCAGCCCGACCGCCGCAGCCGCGGCGCAGACCCGTTGCAGCAGATCGGCATTGGTGACGACCAGCCGCGAGCCGGCGCAGCGCAGCACGTGCGCCAGCTCGCGCACCTGATAGACGGTGTTGGCCGTCGACGCGGCGGCCCCCGACCGGACGATCCCGTGGAAGGCGGTGACGAATTCCGGCGAGTTGGGCAGCGCGACGGTGACCGCGTCACCCGGGCCGATCCCCCGAGCCGCCAGCCAGGTCGCCACCGCCTCGACGTCGCGGCGCACCTGCCCAAAGGTCAGCCGCTGCCCGGTCGCATGGTGGACGATGGCCTCCCGCCCGGCGTCGACCTCGGTCAGCCCGCCGAGGACGAACTCCGGCAGGCTGACCTCGGGGATCTGCAGATCGGCAACGGGCGAACGAAACTCCATCTCAGCAGACTAGGCAGACCCGGGAGCGGCTCCCGTGGAATCGTCAAGACCTGTGGATCGGCGTGTCACGTTCGACAGGGCTTGACTACTCCTCCTGGCCCTGCTGGTCCTCGAACACGGGCGTACCTTCCCGAGCTGGCGCACCCACGCCGACCTCGATCCGAACTTGAGCATGTGCTTCGTTCTTGCTCGGGAGGTACGCCTCTTCTACGTCACCTCGCCGAGACCCATCCACAGGTTCTGATCATTGCTCACGACGTCGGCATCTGTGAGTACGTCGGCGAGGGAGATCCGACGGAGCTCAGCGACGATCGCCTCAGCCACTCTGCGGTCAAGGCGCGTCAGCACTCTCTGGACATTGCTACCGACGGCACAGGCAGGGTTCGGCCCATGGAGGCCGAGTACCGGGTCGTCGCTTTGGAGCAGGTGCCACACGTCGGCGAGGGTGACCGAATCAGGGTCGGCGCTAAGCTCCCAGCCACCGTGGGCGCCAGCCCGCGACCGCACGAGCCCGGCACTTCGAAGAGGCCCCAGGACCTTGCGCACATGGACAGGGTTGACCACAGTGCTGGCGGACAGTTCCTCCGAGCCAACCGGACCGTGTCGGCCTGCCGCAGCACATGCGGCGAGGTACGTCAGAACGTGTACGGCCACCGCGAACTGAGTGTTGGTGGGCTTGGCCATGCACCCATCTTGCCTTATTGACATCACGGCGACTACATTTGAATCTGCCATCACCGTGACTACAGATTCGAGATTCCATCATGACCATCGCCGTCACCGGCGCCTCTGGCCATCTCGGCCGGCTCGTCGCCGACCAACTGCTTGCGACCACCGACCCTGCACAGGTCGTTCTCCTGACCCGCGACCCGGCCAGGCTCGCCAGCTATGCAGAGCAAGGCGCCGTGGTGCGCGCTGCCGACTTCAGCAGGCCCGATGGGCTGGTCGATTCGCTGGCAGGTGTCGAGCGCATGTTGCTCATCTCGACCGATGCGGTTGGCACAAGGGTCGAGGGTCACCTCGCAGCCATCGACGCCGCCGTGAAGGCTGGCGTACGGCATGTCGCGTACACCTCGGTGCAGGAGCCCACGAAAGACAACCCTGCCGGCGTGGTTCCCGATCACGCCGCCACGGAGGACGCCCTGCGGGCAAGTGGGTTGGCCTGGACGATGCTGCGCAACAACCTCTACGCCGAGTTCCAGCTCGACACCATTGCCCACGCAGCCGCCAGCGGCCAACTGTTCACCAACACCGCGGATGGAGCCGCCGCCTACGTCAGCCGCGTCGACTGCGCCGCTGTTGCCGTCGGCGTGCTCACCGGCAAAGGCCACGCTGGCCACGCATACGACATCACCGGGCCGAGCGCTCTCACCGCCTCCGATCTGGCCGAGATTGCCGCGAAGCGTGCAGGGCGCGCGGTCGAAGTCGTTCAGGTTGACGACGAGTCCTACGCCGCCGGCTTGGTCGCCGGAGGACTCCCCCCGGCCTGGGCACCGCTAATGGTGTCGTTCGGTGCCGCGATCCGGCTCGGCAAGCTCGCCGAGGTGAGCAACGTCGTCGAGCAGATTGGTCGCCGTATTCCTACCCCGCTCGAGGCCCTGGCAGCCGGCATGTGACCGGCGGCCGAGCCGAGGAACTGCTCCGACGCGGGTACGAAGTCCCCCGAGGACAGGCCGTGTAGGTACAGCAGCGCCGCCCGGAATGCTGGTGTTGGTCTCGGATTCGTCCTGGACAACCGTGAGCACGGGCGTCCCTTCGCGAGCCGGCGCGCCACCTCGCCGACACCCATCCACAGGTTCTGATCATTGCTCCGGCTCCCGGGGCCTAGGGCCTAGCGCCTAGCGCCTAGCGCCTAGGGATAGGACACCAGGTAGGAGGGCACGCCGATCGCCCCGGTGTCGACCTGGGCACCTGTGTCGTTGACCACGTGCTGGATGGTGCCGGCGCCGAGGTTGACCGTGAGGACGTGGGTGAGCACGACGCCCGGCCGGTCGGGCACCTGGAAGCTGTGGGCGGTGACGATGGCCGGGTTGTTGCGGTTGTAGACATACGACCCGCCGCCCCACAGGCGATGGTCCTGGACACCCGCACCCACGACGTATGCCGGGTAGCCGAGCGTGCGGTCCGGCTGGGTCCAATCCGCTTGGGACGGTGGGTCGTAGGGCAGCTCGTTCTGGAAGAAGATCACCTGTCCGCGCTCGCCGTTCCACACGGTGTTGTGCTGCTGGAAGTGCTCGATGAACAGGCCCGTCGCCGTGACGTCGGCGCCGTTGACGATCAGGCCGTTGGCGGCGGTGTTGACCCGCCACCGGTCGGTGTCGCCCAGGACACCAGCGGTGAAGCCGCTCTCCACCCCATGGTCGGCTCGCCACACCCAGGTGTGGTCGACGAGCACGTGGTCGCTGTCGATGACCATGCCGGCCTTGGTCGAGCCCGGGTGCGGGCCGCCAACGCGGAAGAAGACGTCGCTGAGGGTCAGCGGGTCGGCCGCCGTCGCTCCGCCCGGACGCGCGCCGCCGCGCCCTGACCCGGCACCGACGGTGAGCAACGCCTCTGACGTGGTCGGTCCGGCGTCGACGGTGATCCCGGCGACGACGATCCCGGCCCGGTCCTCGACGACGAGGGGAGTGGCCCCATTGACCGACGTCAGCGTCGCCATGCCCATCCCCAGGACGATCTGACCAGCGCGCCGCACGACGATGCTCCGGTCGACGTCATAGACACCCGGCGTGAGCAGCAGGTTCTTGCCCGCCGCGAGGGCCGCATTGATCAGGGCCAACGAGTCACCCGGGTGGGCGACGAAGAAGGCGCTCAGGGGCACCGTGCGTCCCGGGGTCGCGCCCGTCGCCCAGGTCGTGCCGCGCGTCTGCGCGGCGGCATACGGCACTGTGACCTGCCACTGCCCGTCGGCCGAGAGGTTCAGCAACGGCTTTTCCCGGCTCAGCGGGGTGCGCTCGAGCGTCGTATAGGGCGGGTTGGGGAAGGCGCTCGCGTCAGGCGCGCCGACGACCCCGGCGAAAACCTGGTTCCACACCGCGTTGGTCCAGACGCCGACCTCGCTGTTGCGGATGAGCCACTGCTGCTGCGAGCCGTTGATGACCACCCCCGCGCGCGAGTCGGCGATGAAACCTCCGCTGGCATATTGGGGCCCGGCGGTGCAGTAGTCCATGAGCGAGAGGTTGCCGCCCTGCACGTCGACCCGCCGCACCGAGACTGCCTGCGACACCGCCCAGAAGTTGGACGAGGCCCGGCAGCCGTCCTGCCCGGCGCCGTTGACCCTGAGGGTGAGATTGCTCAGCGAGCGCCAGAACGTATTCAGCGCAACGCAATTGGACGTGCCGCCGTTGTCGAGGCAGCGGTTGTAGACCTCGATCTTGCCGTTGACGACGACGTCAGCAGGTGAGGCCCCGAGCCCCGCCACCTCGGTGTAGTAGCCGACCTTGACCTGCAACGGTTCCGCGTCGGTGCCATAGGTGCCCGGCTTGAAGAGCAGACTCCAGCGCCCGGCGCCCATCTCGTCGTCGACCTGTTGCGCCGAGATCCGATCGAAGGTCGCTCGGATGTCGCTCGTCGGCATGCTCGGGTCGAAGACGATGACGTGATCGCCGAAGCCTCCGCCCGAGGGGGGACCGCCGACCGCGGGCGCAGCCAGCGCCGGGGCCACCGGCGCGAGGGTCAACGCTGCGACGAGCACCGCCGCGCGCAGCGCCCGGGCCGCAGGTGAGGGTCGGACGGACGGACGCGAGAGCTGCATAGCGATCACCTCGGCAAGTCGTGACGGACGGCGGCAGGTGCGGAGCAGGTGCAGAGCCCCCAGCATGGCCGAGGCGCCTCCCGCGGGGAAGGGGCCTCGGGCGACCGTTTCGCCGCTTTCGCTCCCGTATGCCGTGCGCCGCCTCCCAGCCGCGGACAGCCGCGCGCCGTCGCCCTCGTCAGACGAGATGCCCGAAGGTCCCCGCGTTGAAGTCCTCGATCGCCTGGATGATCTCCGCCTCCGTCGTCATGGCAAATGGCCCGTAGAAGATCACCGGCTCACCGATCGGTTTGCCGCCCAACAGGATTGCCCGCGCTCCCTCTGGTGGGGCGACGAGCCGCACGACGTCACCCGAGCGCTCGAAGATCCCCAGCTGCTCGTGCCCGATCGCTCCGCCCTCGGTGGTCAGCGACCCGTCGAGGACGAAGACCATGACCGTGTGCCCGTCCGGCACGGTGAGCTCGGCCGTCTCGTCGGCAGCCAGTTGCACGTCCCACAATTCGATCGGCGTGTGCGTGCGCGCCGGCCCGACCTCGCCATCGAGCTCACCGGCATACAGAGTGACGACCCCGCCGCCCGGGAGCTTGACCTTGCCCATCGACTCGGCAGTGAGCGGCTGATAGCTCGGCTCGCCCATCTTGTCCGTGCTCGGCAGGTTGACCCACAGCTGCATCATGTGGAAGCGCCCGCCGCGCGCCGCCCATTCGCGCTCGTGGTACTCCTTGTGGAGGATCCCTCGCGCGGCCGTCATCCATTGCGCGTCACCGGGATATATCGTGCCACCGCCCCCCGTCGAGTCGTGGTGCTGCACCGCGCCCTCGAAGGCCAGCGTCACCGTCTCGAAGCCGCGATGCGGGTGCGCGCTCACCCCACGCGCCCGGGTCGTCGGCGCATATTCCTTGACCGGGTGGTAGTCCATGAGCAGGAAGGGATCAGCCAGCTCGGTGAGGCTCGGGTGTCCCGGCAGCAGCTGGGTCACATAGAAGCCGTCGCCGACCCAGTGGAAGCCGTCGCCGCTGCGGACCAGGTCAAGGCGTCGCGTCGTCATGTCATGCCTCTTTCCGTATGCCGTGCCTCAAGCCTCGCAGACCCTCGCCTATTCCCGGGATCAGGCGAGACGGCCCGCGTCGCCGATCGCGGGCAGCGAAAAGGAGCCCGTCGCGCCCCACTAGCCGACCGGCATACGCCCTAGTCACCCAACCACCCCGTCGGGCCATGGCCTACCGGTCCAATATCGGCGCAAGCTGGCGCATGGCCACCCAACGAACCGCAAACGTGTTCATTACCAACGAAACCGACGGAACAGCACAGGTCACCCTCCTGCACCAGAACGACACCAACGGCACCCAATCGGCCACCTGGACCGCCCAGCCAGGGCAGACGGTCGGCCCCCTGGTCGTCCATTTCGAGACCGGCTTCGGCAGTTGGGGAGTGCTCGACTGGTGGTCCGTGACGATGACCGTGCAAAACGGGTCGACGCCCGGCATCTACCAGAACACCGGCACCTCTGCCTTCCCGCACTGGAAGGAGTGCCAGCTGCAGACCGGCGACGTCGACAAGAACATCGTCTGCACGGTCAGCGTCGGCGGCTTCGGCGTCAACCTTCCCTCCGGTGGCTGCACCGACGGGATGTCTCGGCTCTCGAACTACTCCCCCATCCGCAATGTCTTCGTCCTCATGCTCGAAAACCGCTCCTTCGACCACATCTTCGGCCACTCCGGCCTCCCGGTCGCTGGCCCTCCACCGGGCACCACCAACAGCTACAACAACATCTCGTATGCCGTGGGGTCGCCTGCCCCGACGACGATGACCGCCGACCCGGGCCACGAATTCAACGATGTCGTCGAGCAATTGGCCGGAGCCGGCGCCACCTATCCCCCTGGCGGTCCCTATCCGCCGATCGTCATGAGCGGGTTCGTCTCCAACTACGCGACGACGACCGACGAGGACACCACACCGCCGACGCCACCCCACTACGGCGACATCATGCTCGGCTTCGACACGCCGACCCAGCTCCCGACGTCCTATGCGCTCGCGCAGGCCTTCGCCGTGTGCGACCAGTGGTTCTGCTCGATTCCCGGCCCGACCTGGCCCAACCGGATGTTCATCCACGCGGCGTCCTCGGCGGGCCTGGACCACACGCCGACGACCGCAGAGATCATCAAGTGGGAGACGGTGGCAGGCTTCACCTTCCCGCACGGGAGCATCTACGACGCGCTCACCAAGGCCGGTCTCAGCTGGCGGCTCTACAACGACAACACCGACGCCTACAGCGACGATCCGCAAAACGGGTCCGCCTTCGGGGCGATCGCTCAGGTCAGCTCACTCAAGGGCGTCACGATGATGGAGGTCCAGTCGCTGACTCGCTTCGCGAGCGATCTGCAGGGCCCCTATCCCTACCAATACACGTTCATCGAGCCCAATTACGGTGATGTCACAGGCAATACGTATGCCGGTGGCTCATCGCAGCACCCCATGGATGACGTCTACGGCGGTGAGGGGATCATCCAGGCGGTCTACCAGGCCATCCGCAACTCGCCGCTGTGGAACACCAGCCTGCTCGTCATCACCTATGACGAGCACGGTGGCTTCTACGACCACGTGAAACCGCCGCCGGCTGCACCGCCTGCGGACGGCAGCGGGTCGCAGCTCAACGACTCCGGGTTCACCTTCGACCTGCTCGGCATCCGGGTGCCCGCGCTCGTCGTGTCCCCGCTCATCCCAGCAGGCACGGTCAGCAGCACCGTCTTCGACCACTCGTCGGTCCCGGCCACCCTCGAGCGGCTCTTCGGCTTCCCCGCCCTCACCGCGCGTGATGCGGCCGCAGCCGACCTGCGCGGTCTGCTCACGCTGACGACACCGCGCACGGATTGCCCGACCACCCTGCCCGGCCCGGTGGCGCGGCAGGTGCGCAGCGTCGACGCCGAGGCGCAGGAGGCCGACGACGCCCTCCCCGTGCCCGACAGCGGCAACCTGCCGGCCTTCCTCGCCATCGCGCGCAAGGCGGCATACGAGAGCTATGCCCAGACACCCGAGGAGCGTGCGCTCGTCGACGAGCAGTATGCCGCCATCCGCACCCGAGGCGACGCCCGCAACTTCCTCGCCTCGGTCACCGCCCGCCTCAACCGAATGCGCGAAGCGGGCGCGACGACGGGCTGACCCCGGTCAGTCGGCGGGCAGGGCCGCCACCGTGTCGACGAGGGTCTCGCGTAGCGGCCGAGGAGACCAGCCGAGCTGGCTCTGAGCCTTGGCCGAGGTGGCATCGCGGTCGAGGCCGAGCTCGGTGGCCAGCTGACCGACGCCCGGGTCGAAACGCCCGACCAGCCTGACCAACCAGTCGGGCAGCACCCGGGTGGGAACCTTGCGAGCCCGCTCGCCGAGGTCCTCCTTGAGCATTCGCCCGAGCTCGGCGAAGGTGACGAAGTGGCCGGAGATCCCCAGGAAGCGCTCGCCGGCCGCCTCCGGCCGGGTCATCGCCAGCACGTGCAGGTCGGCGATGTCGCGGACGTCGACCAGGCCCATGCGCACGTTGGGGACGCCCGGCATCCCGTCGAGCAGGCGACTGACGAGGGCGAGCGAGGTGCCCAGGTCACGCCCGAGCGGCGGGCCGAGGATGCCGACCGGGTTGACCACGGCCAACTCGAGGGCGGGATGGGCGGCGGCGAAGTCCCAGGCGGCCCGCTCGGCGAGGGTCTTGGACTGCGGATAGGGCGCGACCGGGCGGGGACCGGCGAGATCGGTCCAGTCCGCCTCGGTGAAGGGGCGCCCCATGGGCCCGTGGCCGTAGCCGATGGCCGCGAAGGACGAGGTGAGCACGACCCGTCCGACCCCGGCGTCGGCAGCCGCCTGCAACACCCGCAGCGTGCCCTTACGGGCCGGGACGATGAGCTCGTCGGCGTCCTTGGGGACTCCGAGCGGGAATGGCGACGCGACGTGCAGCACGCGCTCGCAGCCGGCGACCGCCTCGGCCCAGCCGGCGTCGGCGGTCAGATCGGCCTCGACGAACTCGACGCCCGTGGGATCCTGCCCTGCGGCCGAGATCATCGCGCGGACCTCGTCCGCCCGGGCCAGCGAGCGCACGGTCGTGCGCACCTGGTGGCCCTGGCGCAGCAGCGAGACGATGCAGTGCGACCCGAGATAGCCCGAGCCGCCGGTGACGAGGACCCGCCCGATGGATGCTTCAGTCGACATGGCGCGCCACCCCTACGCCCTCCGGGCAGGGGGCGCCGACCTATCGACGGCCCCGCCTGCGCGGGCCATCAGTCGACTCGGGTCAGCGCGAGGACGGGGATCTCGCGATGCCCCTCGGTGCGGGCGGCATACTGCGCGAACATCGGGACGCGGCGCACCTGCTCGGCGTAGACGCGGTCGCGCTCGGCGCCGGTGAGCTCGGTGACCGTCACGGGATAGCGCTCGGTGCCGCGCTCGATCTCGGCTCGGCCGGCAGCGACGAGGTTGTGATACCAGTCGGGGTGGCTCGGCGCGCCGCCCTTGGACGCGAAGATGTAGACCGGCTCGCCGCCCTCGCCCGCGTGATAGGCCAGCGGGGCGATCCGCTCGGTGCCCGTTTTGCGCCCGACATGGTGGACCAAGACGATCGGCACGCCGGCGAACATCCCGCCGACGACGCCCGCATTGGTCCGAAACTCCTCGATGATGCCGGAGTTGAAGTCGCTCATAGCCGCCCCTCGCGTGGTCATCTTTGGGCCTTGATCGTATGCCGGGCCGCCACCACCCGATGACCACGCCGCCAGGCGGGCGCCGCTGGCGTCAGGTCAGGTCGAGCACCTCGACGGAGAGGATCGTCGGCAGGTGGCGCGCGACCTCGGCCCAGGTCTCGCCCTCGTCGGCACTGGCGAAGACCGAGCCGGAGTTGGTGCCGAAGTAGACGCCCGCCGGCTCGAGCCGGTCACCGGCCATCCCCTGGCGCAGCACGGTGAAGAAGCACGCGCTTTGCGGAAGACCCTCGCGCTGGGCCTCCCAGCTACGCCCGCCGTCACGCGAGCGCCAGACCGCAGCCGCGGCGTCCGGCGGGAAGCGCCCGGCGCTGTCACCGTTGAGCGGGAGCGTCCAGACCGTCTGCGGGTCGCGCGGATGCACCCGGATGGGGAAGCCGAAGGTCGAGGGCAGCCCGGTGGTGATGTCGCTCCAGGTCAGCCCGCCGTCGGCGGAGCGCCAGACGCCGTAGTGGTTCTGCTGATAGAGGATGTCGTCGTCGCCCGCGGCCCGGACGATGTTGTGGACGCACAGGCCGGTCTGGCCATCGCGTGGCGCGGCGGGGTGCGCGGCCGGATCGAGCTCGTCAGGGTCGGCGATGTCATTGCGCCGCTCCCACTCGCCGCCACCGTCCTTGCTGGCAAAGACGCCGGCCGCCGAGATGCCGACCCAAAGGCGCTGCGGGTCGGCCGGGTCGGCGAGGATCGTGTGCAGGACGAGGCCCGCCGCGCCGCCGTGCCACTCGGCCGCCGAGGGGTGCTCGGTCAGCCCCTCGACGTGCTCCCACGTGCGACCGTCGTCGTCGCTGGCGAGCAGCATCGCCGGCTTGGTGCCGGCATAGAGGCGAGAGCCGACGCGGGCGAGCGACCAGATCTGCCCGAAGCGCTCACCGAAGGGCAGCGGCTCATCGCTCCACCCGATCGACGCCGCGAACTCGGGATCGCCCGCGGCCCAGCGGTCAAGCTCGCCACTGGTGAGCTTGGCGACCTCCCAGGTGTGCCCGCCATCGCTCGAGCGCCAGACACCCGCGCCGGTCCATTGCCCACCACCACCGGCCCACATGGCGCCAGTCACCGGGTCGCCGACGACGTGATTGATCGGCCAGCCGTCGCAATAGGGCCCCCGCACCGACCAGGTCGCGCGGTCGGGTGAGCCGTCGAGGACGAAAGCCCCTTTGGTCGTGCCGAGCAGCAGTCGCACGGTGGTGTCGGACATCGCAGGCTCCCTCGGTTGGTCGTGAGTCGTGGTCGGGTGAGGTGACGGAGCGAAGCTCCAGTCTGCGAGGTGGGTCCGACAGTGGGCAAGACTGAGCCAGAGGTATGCCGGTCCTCCCGGTGCGGGCGCGGCTCGGCACCGAAGCGCTGAGCCGGCTGCCGTATGCCGGCCCGCGAGGGCCGCGACAAGCCCGCTCGACCAGGGCAACCGGCCAGGACTTCGCTGACCTTGGACGCACTTCGGTGACCTTGCAAGGTCAGCGAAGTGCAGCGAACCTCAGCGAAGTCGGGGCGCGCGGGCTCTGGCGCCGGGCTCAGTCGTCGAGCTCGGTCTTGGGCGAGCGGTCGTATTCGCGCAAGGCGTGCTCGCCCAGCAGCGTGACGAAGGCCGCGAGGATGCCCATCCCCAGGACGAGGAAGCCCATGGTGAAGACCTTGGACAGGTCACTCGTGGGCGCGAAGTCGCCATAGCCCACCGTGGTGATCGTCGCGACCGAGAAATACAGGCAGTCGAGCCAGCGCCAGTGCTCGACGAGCCGATAGAAGACCACGCCGACGCTCAGATGGAGAGCCAGCACGCTGGCAATGGCGCGCCCCTGCGGGTCGCGCATGGTGTGGCGCAGCGCGCGCAGGAGCAGGGGCACCGGACGCTTGGCCATGACCGGGATGTTAGGGGGCGGCGCTTCGTGCGGCGAGCGGCCGCCGATCCGTGCGGCGCGTATGCCGGGTCAGTCCACCCGCAGCCGGCGCAGCAGCAGCGCGTTGACCGCCACGACGAGACTCGACCCCGACATCGACAAGGCGGCGACCTCCGGCCGCAGCACCACTCCGATCGGGGCGAAGACCCCCGCGGCGATCGGCAGCGCGACGGTGTTGTAGCCGATCGCCCAGCCGAGGTTCTGGCGCATGTGCGCAGCGTCCCGCGCCCGATCCGCACCGCCGTGGGGACGTCAAGCGGATCCGAGCGCATGAGCACGAGGTCGGCCGTCTCGACGGCGACATCGGTGCCGGCCCCGATCGCCACGCCGACATCGGCCTGGGCGAGGGCAGGGGCGTCGTTGACACCATCCCCGACCATCGCGACACGGCGGCCCTTCCCTTGCAGCGCAGCGACATTCGCTGCCTTGTCCGCGGGCAGCACCTCGGCGAGGACCGTGTCGATGCCGAGCTCGGTGCCGATGCGCTCGGCCGTGGCCCGGTTGTCGCCGGAAAGCATGACGACCTCGACCCCGAGCTCGTGCAAGGCTGCGACCGCCTCCCGCGAGGAGGGCCGCGGCGTGTCGGCGAGCGATATGACTCCCTGCGCGAGCTCGTCGACGGTGACGACGACGACACTGTTGCCGCCCGCCGCCAGCTCGTCAGCCGCACCACGCACAGCCTCGAGGCCGTCAGCGGCCGCGCGCTCGGCCGCCCGGAGGCTGCCGACGGTCACCCGGTGCCCGCCGACCAGAGCCGACGCGCCCGCCCCCGCCTGCGCCGCGAAGTCGGTCGCCTCCCCCGGACGTATGCCGTGCTCCACGGCATACGCGACGATCGCCTGGGCGAGCGGATGCTCGGAGGCGGACTCGACCGCAGCCGCCCATCCGAGCAGCGCCTCCTCGGTGACGCCGTGCGCGCGCACGGCGGTGACCCTCGGCCGGCCGGCGGTGAGCGTGCCGGTCTTGTCGAAGACGACTGTGTCGATGCGAGCCGAGGTCTCCAGCGCCGTGGCGTTCTTGAAGAACACGCCGCGCTGGGCTCCGAGACCCGTGCCGACCATGATTGCCGTCGGCGTGGCCAGCCCGAGGGCGTCGGGACAGGTGATGACGACGACGGTGATGGCGAAGAGCAGCGCGGTCTGGAAGGACGCCCCGGTCGCCAGCCAGGTCAGCAGCGTCAACGTCCCCCCGATGAGGGCGACGAGCACCAGCCAGAAGGCCGCCCGGTCGGCCAGCCGTTGCCCCGGCGCCTTGGACGCCTGCGCCTGCGCGACGAGCGCGACGATCTGGGCGAGAGCCGTGTCGGCGCCGACCTTGGTGGCGCGCACGGTGAGGCTGCCCGAGGTGTTGAGGGAGGCGCCGATGACGCTCGATCCCGGCGCCTTGTCGACCGGCAGCGACTCGCCGGTCACCATCGACTCGTCCACGGCCGACCGGCCGTCCTCGACGATGCCGTCGACCGGCACCTTGGCGCCGGGTCGGACGAGCAGCCGGTCGCCGACGAGGACCTCAGCGGTCGGGACCTCGACCGGCTCGCCGTCCCGCAGGACGACCGCGCGCGGAAGGGGACAGGTTGAGCAAGGCGCGGATGGCCTCATTGGCCCCTCCGCGGGCGCGCATCTCGAACCAGTGCCCCAGCAGCACGAACGCGGTGAGCACCACGGCCGCCTCGTAGAATACCTCGCCCCCACCGGTGAGGGTCACCCCGAGGCTGTAGAGCCAGCCCGCGGCGACCGCGACGGCCACGAGGACCATCATGTCGAGGGTATGCCGGCGTAGCGCCGACACCGCCCCCTCGACGAAGATCCACGCGGAGTAGAAGACCACCGGCAGGGACAGCAACAGGGCGAAAACGTCGTCGCGCATCCCGAAGGGCGCGGGAGCCGTGAAGCCCATCCCCCGGCCCATCGAGGAGTAGAGGCTGACCGGGATCGCCAGGACGGCCGCGACGAGGAAGCGGTTGCGGATGTCGGCGACCATGTCGGCCATCGACATCCCCTCATGGTGGGACCCGCGGCCCATGACCTCGTGAGGTGAGGCGACCGGCATACCCGCCGTCACGTCCCGACCGAGAGCAGGATCATCATGCCTGCTTCCGCGTGATAGATGTTGTGGCAGTGGACCATCCAGTCGCCCGCGACCGGATCGAGGTCGAGCTGACGCGACTCCATCGGGGCGAGCAGCACGGTGTCCTTGCGCAGCCCGCTGTCGGCCAGCGCGAAGGCCGGACCGTGCAGGTGCACTGGGTGGGTCATCATCGTCATGTTGGTGACGTTGATCCGCAGCCGCCGGCCGGCGGTGGCGATCAGCGGCTGGTTCTGGCCGAAGGGGGCGCCGTTCATCCCCCAGACGTAAGGCTTCATGCTGCCGGCCAGGACCAGATCGACGGTGTCATCGGGAGCGCGCGGCACCAACAGCGTCGAGTCGTCCGGCTGCAACCTTGAGCCGATGAGCACGGTGCCCGACAACTCGGCCGGGTCGGGGGTCGCGGCCCCAGGCGCCTCGCCGGCGCCGGTGCGGACCACCGCCAGCGCGCGCCCCGACTTGCCAAAAGGCTTGGCCACCAACGGAAACGCCCCGTCGCCGAGCGTGACGATCACGTCATAGCGCTCGCCCATCCCGATATAGAAGGCGCCGGCCTCGGTCGGGCGGACGGCATGTCCATCGGTGTGGGTGACCGTCATCCGATGGCCACCGAGGGCGACGGAGAAGAGCGTGTCGGCGGCCGCGTTGACGACGCGGATGCGCACCCGCTGGCCCGGCTTGGCCGCGAAGCCCACCGGGTCGGTGGGCAGCCTGCCGTTGATGAGGAAGTAGGGATAGCTCACGTCGGAGGAGTTCCCCCACGGTGGGGCGCCCATGCCCATCCCGTGGTCCATGCCCCCCATGCCCCCCATGCCCCCCATGCCACCTGAGCCGGTGCCGCCGTCGGCGATGAGCTTGGCCAGCACGTCGTCGGGGGTGCGGCCGGTGCCGTCGAGCCAGTCGTCGAGCACGACGATCCACTCGGCGTCATACGCGCCGGGCTCATGCGGGTCGTCGATGACGAGCGGTGCATAGAGCCCGCGGTCGATCTGCACGCCGACATGGGGATGGAAGAAGTAGGTGCCCGGGTCCGGTGGGGTGAACTCGTAGACGAAGCGCTCGCCCGGCCTGATCGGGTCCTGGGTCACGCCCGGCACACCGTCAGCGGCATGGCGCAGCCGTATGCCGTGCCAGTGCACCGTCGTGTCGGCCGGGAGCTGGTTGTCGACGGTCACCCGCAGAAAGTCGCCCGCCGTGGCGCGGATGAGCTGGCCGGGGGCGGTGTCGCCATAGGCCCAGGTCGCCACGCGCGTGCCACCAAGGTCGAGCGTCGTCGGCCTGGGCGTGAGAGTCGCCGTGACCAGTCGCTGCCCGGTCGACGGACTGGCCGACGGCACCGGGCCGATCGAGCGGCCGGAGCCCATGGCCATGCCGGTGTGCGGGTCGGACGTGCACGCCGCGAGCGCGCCGAGGCCGGCCAGCCCCAGCCCACCGAGGAGCAGCGCCCGACGCGACACCCCCGGCCGGGCCACGGTGTCGAGCGGTCGGGTCGAGGCCCGGGGTCGCGGTCGAGGCCCGGGGAAGCCGGCCGTGGTCATTCGCTCAGTGCCCGTCGATAAGGGTGCGGCGCACCTGGTGGTATTCCTCGATGCTGATCTCGCCGGCCGCCAACCGCCGGTCGAGGATGGCCAGCGGCGCCTCGGCCGCGGGCCCCTTGGGCTCGGTGCCGCGGGTCATGGCCCGCACCCCGATGACGACGACCACCCAGATCGCCACGAGGCCGGCGATGACGACCAGCCACATCCATCCGCCCATGCCCATGCCATTCCAACCCATCATGGGATCGACGATGCCCGAGCCGGATGTCGGTTGGACCGGCCAAACCCTGAAGATCCGATCAAGAAGTGCGCCCGATCCCCTCGGCTGGTCGCGTGAGCCGCCGATCGGAGGTCAAGATGCAGGTATGACCGCCGCCGGCTCGGTGCTCGTCGTCGAGGACGAGAAGGATCTCGCCGCGATGATCGCCAGCTACCTCGACACGGCGGGATATGCCGTGTCGCTCGCTCACAGCGGCCCCGACGGCCTCAGTCGGGCGCGTGAGCTCGACCCCGATGTCGTCGTCCTCGACCTCGGGTTGCCGGGGCTCGACGGCGTCGAGGTATGCCGTCGCCTGCGCACCTTCAGCGACTGCTACGTGCTCATGGTGACCGCCCGGGCCGACGAGCTCGACCGGCTGATCGGCCTCTCGGTGGGCGCCGACGACTACATCACCAAGCCTTTCAGCCCACGGGAGTTGGTCGCCCGGGTCCAGGCGGTGCTACGCCGGCCGCGGCGGGTGGCTGCTGCGGCCGACGACGAGGCGCAGCGACCACTGGTCTTCGGCTCGCTGAGCATCGACGTGGCCGGGCGACGGGTCACGGTCGGGGGCGAGCCCATCGAGCTGACCCGCACCGAGTTCGACATCCTCGCGCTGCTCGCCTCCTCACCGCGGGTGGCCTTCAGCCGCCGCCGGATCCTCGACGAGGTGTGGGACCCGGGTTGGGTCGGCGACGAGCACGTCGTCGACGTGCACGTGGGCCATGTGCGCAGCAAGCTCGGCGCCGATCCCGGGGCACCGGCATACATCGACACCGTGCGCGGGGTGGGCTATCGGATGAGGCGACCGTGAGTCGCCGAGCGGGCGCCCCGTGGTCCGGCGCCGGGTTGAGCACGCGGCTCATGCTCGCCCAAGGGCTGGTCCTGCTGGCCGGAGTCCTCACGGCAGCCCTCGTCGCGGCTCTCGCCGGACCGCCGATCTTCCACTCGCACCTGCTCGAGGCGGGGCAGGCGCCGGACCCGGCCCAGCTCGACCACATCGAAGAGGCCTATGTCTCGGCCAGCACCATCGCGCTCGGCACGGCGCTGGCCATCGCCTTGACCGCGGCCGGCTTCGTCACGTGGTACATCGCCCGCCGGATGACCCGTCCGCTCGAGCAGCTCGCGGCGGTGGCCCGTCGGCTCTCCGACGGCGACTATGCCGCGCGCGCACCGCGCTTCGGGGCCGGCCCGGAGATCTCCGCGCTCACCACGACGATCAATGACGTCGCCGCCCGGCTGCAGACGACCGAGGACACTCGCCGACGGCTGCTCGCCGACCTGGCCCACGAGCTGCGCACCCCGCTGGCGACGATCGGCGCCTACCTGGACGGGCTCGACGACGGCGTCACGGCGTGGACCCCGCAGACGTCGCGCGTCCTGCGCGACCAGGCCGAGCGGCTGGGGCGCCTGGCCGAGGATCTCGCCGAGGTCTCCCGCGCCGAGGAGGGTCACCTCGGTCTCGACCTCGCGCCCACTCGCGTCAGCGAGCTGGTGAGCGCAAGCGCGCAGGGCGTGCAGGCCGGGTATGCCGCCCAGGGCGTGCAGCTGCGCGTCCTCGGCCCGGCCGACGACGGTGGCGACGTTGCCGCAGCGGTGGTGACGGTTGATCGAGACCGCATCCTGCAGGTGCTGACCAACCTCCTGACCAACGCGCTGCGGCATACCCCTGCCGGAGCGACGGTGACGGTGGGTGCGGCGGTGACCAGCCGGGCCGTGACGATCACCGTCACCGACCCGGGCGAGGGCATCTCGCCGGAGGCGCTCCCTCACGTCTTCGAGCGCTTCTACCGGGCCGACGCCGCGCGCGATCGTCAGTCCGGCGGCAGCGGGATCGGGTTGACCATCGCCCGCGCCATCGCCGTGGCCCACGGCGGGACGCTGGAGGCGGCGAGCGGCGGCCCAGGTCTGGGGGCGACCTTCACCCTCACCCTGCCGCGCTGACCGCGCGACCTACCCTTCCCCGCGACCCTCCCATCCCCGCGCTCCCCACCCTTCCCCATCGACGGACGGTTTGTTGCTGGATTGGGCGCCGCCACCCCGCACCACGTCGTCCCTCGATGATGGGGCGGCATACACTGCGCGACCGAGCCGCAACCAGCCTGACCCAGCCCCACGAGAGGACACCGCGACCGTGCACGGGGAGCTCAAGGACTACCGCCAGCCGATGGTCACCTCGTTGGGGATCATGCTCGGCTTCCTGCTCAATTTCCTTGCCAGCTGGGGCATTCGCACCGGCCAGGCGATCGAGGATCGCACCGACGGCGTGATTCTCGGCGCGGCCATCCTCGCCGTGCTGCTCATGACGCTGACGCTCTTCCGGCTGCTCAACGCCGACCTCGGCGGGGTGGACCCGGCGGTCTACTACCGCAAGACCCTGCGGCTCTACGTGGCGTCGGTGGCGCTGGCCTTCTCCGGGATCATCGTCGCGATCCTGCTCTGAGTCGGCGCCGTCCGCCGGTCCCCCGGAAGCGGACCCAGGGCGGCCTCCGTCAGCCCTCCGACGCGCTCTCGGCTGCGGCCACCGCGCGCTCGATCCGCGGGTCCGGCACGATCCAGATCAGCGCCACAAGAACGTAAAACCCAAGGGCGACACCGACATTGACGAAGGCGGCGAGGATCCCCGCCACGTAGAGGAAGGGCGAGATCCGGCCCTTGATGTCGCCCGCCATCGCTGCCGCCAGGCGACCCTGCCTGTCGAGGCGGGTGAGGGACCGCTGGAGGACGAAGTAGGACACCCCGGCGAGCAAGAGGTTGACGCCGTAGACGATCACCGGGATCTGGGCGAGATGGGTCTCGTCCATCCAATTGGTCGCGAGTGGCAGCAACGAGAGCCAGAAGAGCAACATGAGGTTGGCCCAGAGCACCACCCCGTCGACCTTCTCGGCCAACTGGAAGGTGTGATGGTGGTTGTTCCAGTAGATGCCGATGAAGGCGAAGCTCAGCAGGTAGGTCAGCAGCCCGTGCGAGCGGGCGAGCAGGTCGGAGAGCTCGGCCCCCTCCGGAGGTTTGAGCTCCAGGACCATGATCGTGATGATGATGGCGAGGACGCCATCGCTGAAGGCCTCGAGCCGGCCGGTCTTCATGAGTCTCTCCCGTTCACGGCGCGCAGCGCCGTTTCCGCCGAATCCGACACCCGCCGCAGGGCGGTGACGGTCCGGTCGATTTCTCGCGGCGTCAGGCCGGCGGCGAGCTGACTCTCCATCACGGCATACACCTCGCGGGCCTGGGCGGCAGCCTCGCGGCCCGCCTCGGTGAGGGTGACGAGCTTTTCGCGCCCGGAGGCCGTGCGCGTGACGAGTCCGGCGCTCTCGAGCTTGGCGAGTATGCCGGCCACGCTCGGCGGCTCGATGTCGAGGGCGACCGCCAGGGTGGCCTGGTTGAGCTCACCACGCTCGGCCAGCTCGAGGAGCACGACCTCTTGCCCGGCAAAGAGCCAGATCTCGTCGAGCATCCGCATGGCAAGTTTGCGTGTGCGATGACCAGCGGCACGGCTGGCCATGACCAAGGGATAGTCCACGTTCACGCCCTCTTGCTCGAGTCGGGACGGTCGCAAGCTACACCACCGTCTCCGAGCGGGCTCAGTGTTGGCCGAAGGCCCCGAGCTGCCGGCTCAACCCGCGCATGAAGCCCACATGGCCCGCCTGGTCGAGGACCAGGCCGCCGGCGGTGCCGGTCCCGGACAGGGCGGTGGGGCTCCTTCTTCATAAGGTGGCTAACTATAAGTCACCTTACCGTATGCCGTGAGCGCGCCTGTGCGCGCGCACCTCGTGCCCGGCACCGCCGTGTTGACCCCGATCATCAGCGGACCACTCGAGCAGCGTGGCTGACCCCGACGTCTGACCTGGCCCGCACCCACCCGCAGGCCACCGCAATGGCGGTCCGCCCGCACGGCATACTGCGGGGATGCCCGAAATGCCCACCCGCCGCACGCTGCTGGCCGGTGCCGCGGGGGCCGGCATGCTCGGCGCGCTGGCGGCCTGCTCGCAGGCCGACCCGACGGCTGCGCCCAGCCCTGGCGGGACGGCGACACCGGCCCCAAGTGCGACGACCACTGCGACGAGCACCGGAAACGGCCGGCGAGTCATCGTCGTCGGCGCGGGTGCGGCCGGCTTGGCCGCGGCCGTCCGCCTCGCCGAGGGCGGCGCGACCGTCACCGTCCTCGAGGCTCGCGACCGGATCGGCGGGCGGGTCTTCACGAGCTCGGCCTGGCCGGACCTGGCGATGGACATGGGCGCCTCGTGGATCCATGGGCCCGACGGCAATCCGCTGACCCCGCTCGCCGCAGCCGCCGGGGCGAAGACCATCTCGACGTCCTACGACTCGGGCACGGCATACGTCGCCGCGAGCCTGCGCGCGCAGGGTCTGAGCGAGCCCAACACCGACCTCTGGGAATCGCGCGTCGAGGCGGCGCTCGCCGCGGCCGGCACGCTCGACGCCGACGTGTCGATCGCCCAGGCCCTCGAGCGCACGACGTGGTGGAGCGGCCTGCGCGAGACCGAGCGCGCCGACCTCGCCTTCTATCTTTCGGCCACCTCCGAGACCGAGTGGGGCGAGCAGGTCGCTCGCCTCTCGGCGTGGACGGTCGACGACGACAAGGAGTATGCCGGTGACGACCGGCTCTTTCCCGCGGGCTTCGGCGCGGTGATGACCTACCTTGCGCGCGGTCTCGACGTGCGGCTCTCGAGCCCGGTGACCGCGGTGTCGGTCGAGGGGCGCGAGGTCGTCGTCGAGGTCGGTGGCGCCAGCGAGCGGGCCGATGCCGTGATCGTCACGGTGCCGCTCGGGGTGCTCAAGACCGGGCGGCTGCGCATCGAGCCGGGGCTCAGCACCGCCGCGCAGACCGCGATCGGCCGGATCGGAGTCGGAGTCCTGAGCAAGACCTTCCTGCGCTTCGAGCGAGCCTTCTGGCCGACCGACATCGACTGGCACGAGTTCGTCGGGCCGCAGCCCGGGCTGTGGTCGGAGTGGGTGAGTTTCGCCAAGGCCGGCGCACCGGTCCTGCTCGGCTTCAATGCCGGCGACCACGCGCGGCGCATCGAGGCGGCCGCTCCGGCGGCGGTCTCGGCCGAGGCGATGGCGACCTTGCGCGAGATGTTCGGCACCGGCATACCCGAGCCGACGGCGGTGCTCACCAGCTCCTGGTCGACCGACCAGTGGGCGCTCGGCAGCTATTCGGCCGCCACGGTCGGCAGCACGCGCGCCGACCGGCTCGCCCTCGCGGCACCCGTCGGCGAGCGGATCTTCTGGGCCGGCGAGGCGACCGAGCCGGACCATCACAGCACCGTCCACGGGGCGGTGCTCTCCGGCCGGCGGGCGGCCGACGAGGCCTTGCGCGCCGTGGGGTGACGCAACGTCGCTCGTCGCTCGAGCGGCTTACTGCTGCACCGGTTGCGAGGGGATCGCAAACATGTCCGTATGCCGCGCCAGCTGGCTGAAGACATACCACCAGACCGCCTGATGGATCGCCGCGAGCAGCAGGGCGAGCAGCCATGGCGCCGGCATGAGCACGCCGACGAGGACGCTGGCCAGGGCGCCGATGAGCAGGCTGCGCTGCGCCTGCGGGAGGACGATCAGCAGATTGTCGAGTGCTCGGCCAGGGTGTGCGCGGCCTGGCTGACCAGGACGACGAAGATGAGGTCGTAGAAGAGCTCGAGGAAGCTCACCGTCCGCTCGTTGTCCACCTCGCCATGCAACCGCGGCGGGCGACGGAACCAGTTGTTCAGCGCGCCGAGCACCGTGCGGTGTGTGTCGTTGGCAGCCATGACCGTTCCTTCACCCTTGCCGTCGCTCGATCCGGCTGTTGCGCAGGCGCGCCATGCGCCGCCCACACCCTAAGCGCCGACCCGGGCGGGTTGCCCCTCAGGTTGTGGGCACGGGGCAGGCGATCTCACCGCGCAGGCGGACGCGCAGCGCCCACCCGAGCAGGACGACCCCGATCACAGCGAGGAAGGGCTGGATCGGCGCAAACCACTGCAGCGCACCGGAATAGCCCAGTGCGATGAGGGCGAGCTTGTTGCACACCGGGCAGCCCACGGCGAAGTAGGTCAGCAGTCCACCCACGGTGCCGGCGCGGCTCGCTCGGTCGAGCTGCCCATCGGCGTGCGGCTCACGGAGGTAGGTGGCGAAGAGCAGCCCGCTCAGGCAGCTGGTCAGCAGCAGGACCGGCCACGCCCACGGAGTGGGAGCGAGCTCTCGGCCGAAGACCGGCGACGGGATGAGCGCAGTCGGCAGACCGACGATCAGCAACGTGGCCGCCGCCGTCAGGCTCGCGACGAGCCAGCGTCGGCGGCTCCAGAGCGAGAGGGCGGCGATCATGTGCGCAGCATACCCATCGGGGTATGCCGTTCGGTCGCCTCTGCCTCGCTGGTGCGGCCGTCGGGAGCTGGCGTGGCGACGATCCGGACGTTGAGCAGGGTGCGAATCTGCTGCTGCTGCAACAGAAAGCCAGGCTCGTCGAGCTTCTTGCGACGCATCCAGGTGGTCAGCTCCGAAGGCCCCTTGCTGGCATTGCACGAGGCGCAGGCAGGGACGACATTGCTCAGCGTGTAGCGCCCGCCGTTGGCGATGGGGAGCATGCAGTCCTTTTGCACCGGCCCGCTCGCGCCGCAATAGGCGCACCCACCCCAGGCCTGCTTGAGCGCCTCCCACTCCATGGGCGAGAGATCGTTGTCGACGGCAGCGACTCGACGACGCCGGCGCCGGTCGGCGGCGCGGCGAGGGCGGCGCGACGGCATACGGTCACGCTAGCCGTTCAGCGCGGCGAGGAGCCGGCCCGCACTGCGGCGTGGCGCGCCGCCCGCCACTGTCGCCACGCACCGGTGCACCACAGCGCCCAAGCACACAGCACCGGCTGGAAGGCCAGGCGCACCGCACGCGCAGTGTCGGAGGTGAGGCCGAAGGCGTCGCGGTGCTCGAGCCATTGGGCGATGTTGCCCGGGAAGACAGCGACGAAGAAGGCGGCCACGACCCAACCCAGCCGGACGCGGCGACGACGGACGACGAGCAACGCCACGCCGAGCGCCAGCTCGACGACCCCCGAGACGAGGACGACGAGGTCGGCATCGAGCGGCAGCCACCGGGGGACTTGAGCCTGGAATGTCGTGCGCGCAAACGTGAGGTGCGCTGTTCCGGTGGAGACGAGGAGCGCTCCCAGCAGCCATCGGGCGGCGTGAGCGACCGAGGTCGTGGACGTCGCGGCTGGGCGGGGGTTCACGAGTCGCGCGCCGCGGCAACGAGATTGGCGGTGATCGTGGCCAGCATGTGCTGGAGCGTATGCCGCTCGCGCGCCGAGAGTCCGGCGAGCGCCAGCTCGTCGATCGCCGCCCGCTGGGTCTGCAGCTCGTCGCGCATGGCCAGCGCCCGATCGGTGAGCTGCACCCGTGCCCGGCGACGATCGCCCGGGTCGGGGATGCGTCGGATCAGCCCGTCGCGCTCCATGCGCCGCAAGGTCGCCGCCATCGTCGGCTGCTCGACTCCGACGGCGCGGGCCAGCTCGGCTTGGGTCCGCCCGTCCCTCTCATAGAGGGCGAGCAGCGCCGGCAGCTGCCCGATCGACACCCCAAAGGCAGCGAGCCGGACGCTCATCAGCTCGCTGAGCTGACGACTGACGCCGACAACGTCGACGCAGGCCAGGCGCTTGTCCACAGCGGCCATTCTGCCCTCTCTCCCGCCCGCAGCGGGTCCTCTTGACCTGAAAAGATAGCCCGCTATAGATTTTCCATAGTTGACTATTGAAAGGGCTGCGCCTGTGGACTCCTCACCGCTTCCCACCACCACACCAGGCCCTGGGGCGCCGCTGTCGAGTCCGGGTCGGCTCGAGGCTTTCAGCGACGGGGTCATCGCCATCGCGATCACCCTGCTCGTGCTGGAGATCCGCGTGCCCGAGGCGGACGGCTCGCTGGCCGAGCGGCTCTCCGGGCAGTGGCCGGTCTATCTCGCCTACCTCGTGTCCTTCGTCGTCGTCGGCGCGACATGGCTGAGCCACCACCACCTCATCCGGGACCTCAAGGGCGTCGATCATGGCCTGCTGCTGCTCAATCTCCTTCTCCTGCTGGTGATCTCGTTCATCCCCTTCCCGACCAAGGTCGTCGGCGAGGAGCTGACCGCTCACGATGTCGCCGATCAGCGCACGGCCGCGATCCTCTATGCGCTGACCTTCCTCGCGCTCGCGGTGGCTTTCAATCTCGTGTGGTGGTGGGCGGTGCGGCGCCGGCTCGTGCGCGACGCCATCCCCGCCGCGGCTGTCTCCCAGCGCACGCGTCACTACCTCATCGGCCCGCCCGCGTATGCCGTGAGCTCCGCCCTTGCCTTCGTCTCGCCGATGCTCAGCCTCGCGATCACCGGCCTCATCGCACTGACTTTCCTGCTGCCCGACACGACCAAGGCGGCCCCCTGACCATTCGGCGGGAACGCGACGGCCGGCGGTGGTCGGTCCGGGTCAGGGGCGGAGCCCACTTCGCTGAGCTTTGCCGCACCTCGCTGAGGGTGCAAGGTCAGCGAAGTGCACGGAAGGTCAGCGAAGTCACGAACCTGCGCGGCGGCGAGCCCGGCGCTGTGCGCCCAGGCGTCAGCGACGTGCCCGTGAGTCACCCACGACTCAGTGCATACATCGCAGCACCCGACCGGCCGCTCCGCACCCCGTTAACCCCCCAGCACCCCAGCACCCCAGCCCCCCAGCACCCCAGCACCCACACTTGCCGGGATAGCACCAAGGAGGGAAATGCACCGCAGCGGTGCATTTCCCTCCTTGGTGAGAGCGCGAGGCATCGTCAGCCACGCGGCTGAGCGGTTGGGCGCGCAAGCAACCTGCTCAGGCGCGCAGCGCCTGAGCGAGCTCGCGGAAGTCACCGATCAGCGCCGCCATGTCCTCGTCGGTGTGCGCGAGCGACACGAGCCACTGCTCGTCGAGCCCGGGCGGGGTAAGGATCTGCCGGTTGACTCCCCACAGCCAGGACAGCTCGGCGAGGCGGAAGTCGGTCGCCTTGTAGTCGCGGTAATTGCGCACCGGCGTCGGCGACCAGGTGATGCAGCCCTTGATGCCCATGCCCACGGTGTGCGCCGGCAGCTCGAACTCGGTGATGATCGCATCCACACCGTCGAGGGTGCGCACGTTGATGCCCTCGGCCCGGTCGAGCGCCTCGTGGGTGCAGACCTCGTCGACGGCGCGGGCGGCGGCCATGACAAGGGGGTTGCCGTTGTAGGTGCCGAAGTGGTGCATCCGTCCGTCGACGACGACCTGCATGACCTCCTGGCGACCGCCGAAGGCCGCCAGCGGCAGTCCGCCACCGATGCTCTTGGCCAAGGTGATGAGGT
>CAZLGB010000003.1:0-49785 GCA_964558825.1 uncultured Intrasporangiaceae bacterium | reverse complement strand
GAGCACCTACGATCGTCACCGACAGCCGGTGTTGCTTCCACTGGTTGAATCCGGTTTATGAGCGGGCGCGTCATAGAGATTGGCCGGATATCCCATGGCGAAGAACGGGATTCCGGCGCCCGCGAAGCTCTCGATCACGTCGAGCTCGCGGTATGCCCTCGCCCCCGACGCATCCTCGCGCTCGACATCGAGCCATTGGACGAACGCCGAGGCCGTGCGATGACCCGAGCCCTCGTATCGCTCGACCCACACACGCAACGTGGGATAGCCCAGGGCCCACGACGGGGCGAAGTCCGCAGGGTTGAAGATGTCGAAGCCGGACTCGGCGAGATCGTTGTTGACCCCATAGTCGATCGCCAGTCGTCCAGGCCGACCGTTGAGTTCGAACGCGCGCAGGTCCATCGTGACCGCCTCTCCCCTGACCCAGCATCCTCGCTGGCGCTAAGCGCCCTGCCTCTCGCCGACCCAGATCGGGGCCGACATTTCGCCGCGGGCGAGTTGGCCCCGCAGCGAGCGTTCATAGGGACTGGTCGCCTCGTCGGCAAGCTCGCCGATGAAGACGGCAAAGAGTCGGGCGTCCGGCTCGGCCTCCCACGCCGTCCGCAACGCTCGCCAGGAGGCGAGGTTGGGGTGGTTGTACATCGTGGCCGCGGCCGCCGGAGCCAACAGCGTGATCGCCGCGTCGAGCTCCGACGGGGTCAGCTCGATGGTCGCGCTGCCGCCGCGGCGCCCGGTGATCAGCCCCAGCACCAGCGCGGGGAGCCCGTGGACCGGGTTGTTGACGACGGGGAAGCTCACCTCGGCACTGCCGACCGCTGAAGGCGCCACGAGCGCGACGCCGAAGGCGGCCGGGTCTTGCCACCCCGGCATCCTGGCCCGCAGGCGCGCCTTGGCCGCGTCGATCTGCTCAGGTGTCGCCCAGGCGTCGCCGTTCATCAGCCGATGCCGAGATAGTGCTCGAGGCCCACGGTGAGCCCCGGGTGGTCGGCGACCCGCCGCACGCCGGCAATGACCCCGGCCATGAACGACTCCCGGTCGAGCGAGTCGTGACGGATGGTCAGCGTCTCGCCGACATTGCCGAAGACGACCTCCTGATGGGCGACCAGCCCACGCACCCGCAACGCATGGACGGGTATGCCGTCCACTCGCGCCCCGCGCGCGCCATCAGGATCGGTCGTCGTCGCGTCCGGCACGGCACCCAGGCCAGCGTCCGCCCGCGCCGCCGCCACCAGGGCCGCGGTGCGCGCAGCCGTGCCCGAGGGCGCGTCGACCTTGTTGGGGTGGTGCAGCTCGACGATCTCGACCGACTCGAAGAAGCGCGCCGCCTGCTGGGCGAAGCTCATCATGAGGATGGCGCCGAGCGCGAAGTTCGGCGCGATGAGCACCCCAACCCCACCGCCACTCCGAGCCGGAGGAGCCTCGGCGAGCGCAGCCCGCACCGCCTCGAGCTTGGCCTCGTCCCAACCGGTCGTGCCGACGACGACATGCACGCCCTGACGAACACAGGCGAGCACGTTGTCCAGCGACGCCGCCGGCACCGAGAACTCCACGACAACCGCCGCCCCGCCGAGGTCGCCCAGCTCGTCGCCCATGTCGAAGCCGCCCACCAGGGTGAGCCCCGGCGCGGCCTCGACGGCACGGCATACGGTCGAGCCCATCCGACCACGCGCACCGATGACGGCGACCGCGAGCTCGGGCGAGGCAGGGGCAAGGTTGTCGGCCATGCCGGTCAGACTAGCCGTGGGACGATGGCCGGCATGGGTGACGAGGCGGCGCTGGACGCAGCGATCGAGACCCTCTATGGGCTCGCACCCGAAGACTTCCTCGCGCGACGCACCGCGCTCGCCGCTGCCGCCAAGTCGGCCAAGGACACCGAGCTCGCCAAGGCCATCGGCGCCCTGCGCAAGCCGAGCGTCGCCGCCTGGGCGGTCAACCTGCTCGCCCGCGAGCGCGACGACCTCATGGACGAGCTCGTCGAGCTCGCCGCCCGGCTGCGCGCGGCCCAGGAGCGGCTCGACGGTCCGGCCTTGGTCGAGCTCGGCCGCGAGCGCTCGACGCTCGTCGACCGGCTCGTCGCGGCCACGGTCGACGTGGTCGCCGCCGCCGGTGGCAAGCTCACCTCGGCCGCCGCTCAGACCGCCGGAACGACCTTCGTCGCGGCTCTCGCCGACCCCGGGGCGACCGCAGCGGTCACCTCCGGGCGGCTCACCCGGGCCTTGGAGTATGCCGGTTTCGGTGACGTCGACCTGCACGAGGCCACCGCCCGTCCGCTGCGGCTCGTCCGCCCGGACGAACGCGCCCCAGCGGCGGCGGTCGACGACCTCGATGCGGCGACGACCGATGAGCGCCCACAGCCCGCTGAGTCCGCTGAGCCGGCCGATCACTCCGAGCCGACAAGACCCCCGGACACCTCCCAGCCGGGTCAGGAGCCAGACCCGGTCGCGGCGGCCTCGGCAGCTGCCCTCGCCGCGGCGGAGAAGGCCCTGCAGGCGGCCATGGCCACGGCCACGACCGCCACCTCACGTCACGGGGTGCTCACCGCGCAACTCGAGCTTGCCGAAACGCGGGTCGGGCAGCTGCAGGCCGAGCTCTCGCGGGCCCGGGCCCATCGCGATCAGACCGCCGACGCGCTCGCCGAGGCCGACCTCACCCAGGCGGCCGCCCAGCGCGAGCTGCGCCGGGCCCGCGCCGCCGTCGAGGACCTGCGCGGCAGCTGAGCACTCACAGGCTCTCGATCCAATGGTCGGAAGGCACGTCGGGCTTGCCCGGCACGGCGCGCTCCTGCTCGCTCCACCCGCCAGTGCCGAAGGCCAGGTCGGCCACCCGCCGCCAGAAGGCTCCAGCCTCGACGTTGTCATGTTGGAAGGCGATCGACCACGGCCCTGGATGCCGCCCGATGACATCCGCGGCCAGCACCAGGCCCACTCCGTCGCGCCGCGCCACCGGCGCCACCCAGAAACCGCTGATCGATCGCCGCTCCCCCGTCAGCCCGTCGACGAGCGCGAAGCCGACCGGCGCCGGACCTGTCCCCTTGGGGTGCTCCCGCCAGACGAGATAGCCGGCCCCGTTCGCGCTCGGGTAGCCCGCCAGCTCGCGCGTCTGATAGCGCCCATCGGCATACGGCAACCCGCCGACGACCATCGCGAGATCGTGCCGGAAGCACTGCCAGAGCCACGCGACGATCTCCCATTCGTCGTCGCGGACCGGGCGGATGTCGACGGTGGCCACCGACCGACCCTAACCGCCCCGGCACCTCGCCTAACCGCCTCGGACCGGATCGCGGGCACGACTCACGCAAGCGCCGCCTGCGGCGTCGTCAATCCGTGAAACCCATTGGCTCACTGTCAGTCCAACGAGGCAGGATCGCCGCCATGCGCATCCGCCGCCTGCCCGAGCGTGCCGTCCACGACCGCACTCAGCTGTATGCCGTGCTCGACGCCGGGTGGGTCGGCACGCTGGCGGTCGCCGACGGTGACCGGGCCCAGGTCGTGCCGGTGCTCTACGGGCGCGACGGCGACGCGATCCTCGTGCACGGGTCGACCGGCGCCGGCACCCTACGCCTGGCTGCGGAGGGGCGACCGGCGACCTTTGCCGTCACCCACCTCGACGGCTTCGTCTATGCCGCCTCGCTCTTCGAGTCGAGCGCCAACTATCGCTCGGCCGTCGTCGAGGGAGTGTGCGAGCGGCTCGAGGGCGGCGCAGGCGAGGCGGCCCTGCACACCCTCTCCGAGCGGCTCATGCCTGGGCGCACGGCCGAGGTGCGGGCCAACCGCCCCAAGGAGTATGCCGCGACCATGGTCCTGCGCCTGCCCATCCGCGACGGGGCGTGGGCCGCCAAGACCCGCGACATGGGCCCCGAGCACCTGCCCGACGACGACCCCGCCGCGTGGACCGGCGTGCTCCCGCTGCACGCCCGGCTCGGCGAGCCGCAGCCGAGCGAGCTGGCGGCCGCGGCCGGCATACCTCTGCCGGCGTCGATCGCCGCTCGGCTGGCGGCGGAGCGGTGAGCACCCAGCGGGTGCCGTGGCAGGTCAAGTTCGCGCTCATCTGCCTCATCTGGGGGTCGAGCTTCCTGCTCATCAAGCTCGGCATCGGGGCGTTCGAGCCGATGCAGGTCGGTGCGGGGCGGGTGCTCACCGGCGGCGTGACGATCGCGCTCGTCGTCGCGGCGACCCGCACTCGGCTGCCCCGCGCGCGCCGGGTGTGGGCGCACCTGCAGGTGTCGTCCTTCTTCGTCTGCACGCTGCCCTTCCTGCTCTTCCCGCTCGGCGAGACGCGGGTCAGCTCGGCCTTGGCCGGCATCGGCAATGCGACGACGCCGCTGGCGACGGTCGTCGCGACGCTGCTGCTCGTCCCGCACGAGCGGCTGTCCCGGCGCAAGCTGCTCGCCGTGCTCGCCGGCTTCGTCGGGGTCGTCGTCATCGCCGAGCCGTGGCAGCTCACCGAGCGGCCCGACCCGGTGGGCTTTGCGATCATCGTCGCAGCGGCCTCGTCCTATGGCCTCGCGTGGACCTACATCAAACGCTTCCTGCACACCGCCGATCTCGGCGGGCTGGCGCTGCCGGCCGCCCAGGTCCTCACGGCCGCCGGCCAGATGGTCCTCGTCGTGCTCGGGTGGTGGCTGCTCAATCGCGACCGCGTGCCATTGCCGTGGAGCCCGGTCGGCTCCGGCTCGGTCGCGGCGGCGGTGCTGTCCGTGCTGGCGCTCGGAGCGATCGGCACCGGTTTCGCCTATGTCCTGCAGTTCGACATCTATCGGGCCGTCGGTCAGCAGATCGGCTCGACGGTCACCTATGTCATCCCCATCGTCGCGGTGCTGCTCGGGGTGCTCCTGCTCGGCGAGTCGCTGCGGCCCGCGCAGCTCGTCGGCTTTGCCATCGTCCTGGCATCGGCAGTCGTCATCGGTCGGCCCGATCGCAAACCCGCTCTGTCACCCAGCGCTCCCGAGGGCGCGCCGGGCTGAGTCCACGCGCGGCGACGTCGGGGCGGCCGGCTGCTGGGGTCTATTGCAGCTCGAGGGTGGCCCGCCGGCGGCTCTGCTCCTCGACGAAGCGCAAGGCAGCCAGCCCCAGCCCGGCGAAGACGACACCGAGCGCCGCCTCGCGCAGCAGCAGCGGGGCGACCTGCCCCAGCGACGCACCGGCGACCAGCTCACGGGAGGCCTCGATGGCGTGCGTGAGCGGCATGAAGCGTCCCGCCGCAGCCATCCACCCCGGCATCGCGTCGAGGGCGACATTGGTGCCGGTGAAGACGAGCAGCACCCCGAAGAGGATGTTGCTCAGCACGGCCGTGCTGCGCACCCGCAGCGCGAGCGCCGCCTGCAAGAGACCGAGCCCCGTGCACGAGGCCGAGGCGATCGCCACCGACAGCGCCAGCGCCGGCCAGACGCCGAGCGGGATGTCGACCCCGAGCACGCGCGCCCCGGTGAAGAGGCTGAACATCGCGACGAACCACCCATTGGCGATGACCGGCAACGCCCGCCCGAGGAAGAGCGCAACCCGGTTGGCCGGGGTGGACAGCACGATGCCCAAGGTCTGCGTCCAGCGCTCTCCCGCAACGGTATTGCCCATGGCAAACAGGCACGGGATCGCGGCATTCTGGACGGCGTTGCCGAGCAGGTAGAACGAGTCGGACTGCACCCCCGCGCTGCGCCCGATATAGGCGAAGAGCAGGATCTGGAAGAGCGGCCCGATGAGCAGGGTGGGAATGTAGATGTAGGGGTTGAGCCAGTTGAACAGCCCCCTGAAGGAGATCGCCCCCCCGACGATGAGCACCCGCCACGCAGCTCGTATGCCGGCCCAGCCCCCCGCCGGCGCCGTCACGGTCGCAGCCGGCCCCACGGCGACCGACTGGCCCGTTGTGCCCGAGCGCTGCCCGCTCATGTCAGCGCCAGGGTGGCATTGCGCCGGGCCGAGTCGATGAGCCGCTCGGACAGCCAGACGCCGAGGGCGGCATACGCCAGGCCGAGCAGGGCGCACATCGCCGTGTCGAACCACGGGTCGCCCCCGGCAGCGGCCGTGCGGATGGCGTCCATCCCCCACGTCGGAGGCAACGCTCGCGCGATCCACCGCACCCACTCGGGGAAGAGGTCGAGCGGCACGAGGAAGCCGCAGAGCAACCACCCCGGGTATTCAAGCGTGCTGCCCAGGGCCCAGCCGGTGCGATAGCGCACGACGGTCACCGACAGCAGGAAGCCGAAGGTCGCCAGCGACCCGAGGGTGACGAGCAGGGCGACCCCGAAGGCGAGCGGGCTGGCGATCGGCACCTCGATGCCGAAGAGCACCCGCCCCCAGAGCAGGGTCGCGACCATCGAATAGAGCGCGACCGTCGAAAGCCCCGCCGTGATCGGCAGCACCGCGAGCGCCACCCGCGTCGGCGCCGTGACGAGCAGCTCGAGGGTGCCCTGCCAGCGCTGCCCCTGCAGCGCCGCGCTGGCCGAAGTGGCCATCGACGACCAGGTGCCCATGACCGCCGCGCCGAGCCCGGCATAGACGAGAGCCTTCTCGTCGCCGGTCTGCTTGAACATCATCAGCGCACACGTGGCGAAGAAGAGCGGATAGATGACGTTGAGGATGCCGTCGAAGGCCGAGACCGCGAGGATCTTGAGCTGCAGCAGCCACCCGACCCACAACACCCTTGCGCCACGCGCGAATTCGCTCACGAGGACACCAGCTCGACGTAGGCGTCCTCGAGCGTCGGCTCGCGGGTGACGACCCGCCCGACGCGTATGCCGTGCAGCTCACCGAGCACCGCCGCGGTGACGTCGGCACCCGGCTCGACCTGCACGACGAGGGTCTCGCCCTGTGCCTGCAGGTCGACGACCGCCGAGCGCACCCCGGCCAGCGCGGTCACCGCGCCGACGAGCTCGCGCACGCCACCGAAGGTCTCGACCTCGATGACCGTGCCGGCGGTCACCCTCGCCTTGAGCTGCGCCGGCGTGCCCTCGGCGACGAGCTCGCCCTTGCGGATCACCGCGATCCGGTCGCACAGCTCGTCGGCCTCGAACATGTAGTGCGTCGTCAGCAGCACGGTCTTGCCCTGGTCGCGCAGCCCGGCGATGGTCTGGCGCAGCTCGCGGGCCCCGACCGGGTCGATCCCGATCGACGGCTCGTCGAGGAAGAGCAGGTCGGGGTCGTGCAGCAGCCCGCGGGCGATGTGCAGCCGCTGGCGCATGCCCCGCGAGAAGCCCTCGACGCGCTCCTTCTCGCGGCCGGTCAGCCCGACGAGCTCGAGCAGCTCGCCGATGCGGGCGCGCTGCTCGCGGGCGGGCACGGCATACAGCTCGGCGAAGTAGCGCAGGTTGTCGAGGGCCGAGAGCCGCTCGTAGAGCCCGCGGTCGCCGCCGAAGACATAGCCGATGTGCCGGCGCACCTCGCGCGCGTCGGTGACGACGTCGCGCCCGAGGATGGTCGCCGATCCGCTCGTCGGCAGCAACAGGGTGATGAGCATCTTGATCGTCGTCGTCTTGCCCGCGCCATTGGGCCCGAGCAGCCCGAAGAGCTCACCGCGCTCGATGTCGAAGGACACCCCGCGGACCGCCTCGACCTCCTTGCGGTGGCGCCGCAACACACCGGTCGTCGTCGTGAAGGTGCGGCGCAGCTCGCGGGCCTGCAGGATGCTCACCGGGTCACGCTAACCACGTGGTCGGACATAGCGGTCGTCGCCGTCGTCATTGCGCTCCCCTGTCTGTCGAAAACCCGCACCCAGCAGAGCTTTTCGGCTCGCCGCATTGTCGTATGCCGTGTGCGCCGTCACCGTCGCCCCGCTCGCCTCCGCGGCCGGCACCGCCAGGCGCAAGGCATCGGTGATGAGCCCGTGCCCGCGCGCCGACTCCACGAGACCGTAACCCACCTCCACCGTCCCCGCCGCATGCGACGGGTCGGGCGGGCCGAAGAAGCCGATCGTGCCGACGACCATCCGGTCGGCTCGCCGCACGATCAGCCGGCTCTCCCAGGCACGCACCTGCGCCGGCGCCCCGGCTCCCGCGCGCATCGACATCCCGTCGAGGTCGTCCTGGCGCGGGAAACCCTCAGCCCAGTCCGGGCGCGACTCTCCCGCCTGCAGGGCGGCCACCTCGGCCTCGGTCGGCAGGCGCAGCTCGACGAGCCGCCCTCGCAAGGGCGCCTCGGACAGAGGCCGCACGGCATACCCGAGGGGCGCGCCAGGGATGGTGATCCAATAGCGGCGCTTGCCCTCACGTGAGCCGTCGTAAACGCCGCCGCCCCCCTCGATGGTGCGCCGGGAGCCGACGTTGTCCTCGTCGCACGAGACGAGCACGGGGTTGATGCCCAACGCCGCGGCCTCCCCGAGGATGCGGCCGAGCATCCACGACGCGACGCCCTGTCGTCGCGCCGAGACGCGCACGGCATAGCCGACGTGGCCGCCCCAGTCGAGCAGCAGATCGGTGAGCTCGTGACGCAGGTTGATCACCCCGACGATCTCGCCGTCGCGCACCGCCCAGCGGCTCGTCGCGGCGACCCGGCCGTCAGTCAGGCCCTCCCCCTGCTCGTGTGCGCGGACCCGCCCCACCCAGGCCGCGAAGGCCCGCGGGTCGGCCATCGCCGCCAGCTCGTCGTCGCCGATGCTGCCGCCAGCCACCGAGTGCTCGCCGAGGTCGGCGAGAAAGTCGAGCCACTCGCGGTGCAGCGCCTCATCGGGCGCGACGAGCTCGAGCGTCGTGTCGATCACCCCGCCACCCTAGGACCGCCCGGGAGTGTGACACGATCGCTTTTCGTGACCCGCATTGCCCTCGCCGAGCGCCAAGCCCTCTGTGACACCCTGCTGGCCGTCGGCCCCGACGCCCCCACCCTCTGCGAGGGCTGGGACACCCGTGACCTGCTCGCTCACCTCATCATCCGCGAGAACCGTCCCGACCTGTCGGTGGGGTTGCTCGTCAAGCCGCTGGCCGGTCGGCTGGACGCGGCCCAGCGGCGCCTCGCGGGTGAGCACTTCGGGCGCAATGTCGAGCGGCTGCGCAGCGGCCCTCCGGCATGGGCGGCGACCCGGCTGGCGGCCGTCGACGAGGCCACCAACCGGATCGAGATGTTCGTCCACCACGAGGACGTGCTGCGCGCCCAGCCCGACGCCGCCCCGCGGGAGCTCGACGACGCCACCGCCAAGGGCCTGTGGGCCTCGCTTTCCCGGATGGCCGGCATGCTCATGCGTCGCTCCCCCGTGGGCATCGTGCTGGTCGCCGACGGGGTCGGCCGCGCGGTCGTCAAGGCCCCGCAGCCCGCCGGCAATGTCGTCGTGCGCGGCCAGGTCGCCGACCTCGTCCTCTACTGCTACGGCCGCAAGAGCGCCGCGCACGTCGAGCTCAAGGGCTCCGACGAGACCGTCGCCGCCTTGGCGGCCACTCGCTTCGGGGTCTGATCGCGGCTGTGCCGCGGATGCGTCGGTATGCCGGCTCGCTCGCCCTCGCGGGCGCGCTGGCGCTGGCGGGATCGGGCTGCACCGCCAGCACTGGGTCCGCTTCCGCCTCCGCGGTCACCTCAGCAACGTCGACGGCCACGGCCCCGCCCGTCGTGACGACCGCCGTCGCCGCGCCGACGCCGACTACCCTCGTCCCGAGCCTGACGCCGTCCGGAGCGACCTCGACGAGCCGGACGACCGGCACACCCTCGGCCGCGGCGACGACCGGGGGCACCGTCGACGGCGTCGACGTGTCGGCCTACCAGCTTCGCGTCGACTGGGCCGGGCTCGCGGCGAGCGGCGTGCGCTTCGCCTATGTCAAGGCGACCGAGGGCACGAGCTTCGTCAGCCCGACGTATGCCGCCCAGCGCGATGGTGCTCGGTCGGCCGGCATGCTCGTGGGCGGCTATCACTACGCCCGGCCGGCCTCCTCCACCGGAGCGGCCCAAGCCCGACACTTGCTCGCGGTCACCGGCGGCTGGCGGTCCGACGGTCGCAGCCTGCCAGACGCGCTCGACCTGGAGGACTCCACGAGCGGGCCGGCCTGTCATGGCCGCACCCCGGCCCAATTGCTTTCCTGGGTGCGCGAATTCGTCGACACCTATCACGCGGCGACCGGTCGCGCTCCGCTGCTCTATGTCAAAGCCGAGGTGTGGTCACGCTGTCTCGGCGGCGACCGGAGCCTCGGGGCCGCCGTGCCGTTGTGGCTCTTCGACCACGAGCCGCCGATGGGGCCGCTGCCGGCCGGCTGGGAGCGAGCGACGATCTGGCAGCGCGGCGTCGAGGGCGGGCTCGACCGCAATGTCTTCCTCGGCTCGCAGACGGCGCTGGCCGCCTTCGCGCGCTCCGCCGACTGACCAGCTGACCAGCGCGCTGCTGCCAGACTGGGGCCGTGGACGAGCTCATCGCGCTCTACGACGACGCAGGTCACCCGTGCGGCAGCGCGCCGAGATCGCGGATGCGGGCCGACAACCTCCACCACGCCGCCACGGCCGTCGTCGTGCGCGACACGAACGGGCGGGTCTACGTCCACCGCCGCACCCCAACCAAGGACGTCTATCCGGGGCGGCGCGACTTCGCCGCCGGAGGGGTCATCGAGGCCGGTGAGGTCCCGGGCGAGGCGGCGGCGCGCGAGCTCGCCGAGGAGCTCGGCGTCACCGGCGCGACACTGACCGCACTGGGCGAGGGCGACTACCGCGACGCGCACACGTCCTATCACGGCTTCTGCTACGTCACCGAGTGGGATGGGCCGATCGTCTGGCAGCCCGAAGAGGTCTCCTCCGGGGAGTGGCTGACCGTCGCGGCCCTCGTCGCCGCGATCGACGCCGACCCCGAGGACTTCATGCCCGACACGGTCGCCTTGCTCGGCGGCTGGCTGCGCGCTCAGCTGCGCTGACTCCCTGCGGCCGGCGGCGGCGCGGGCGCGGGTCGTCCCGCGGGTATCGAGATCACCCCGGATGGCGGAGCTGCCCCCAGCCGAACCGAGTCTCACTGATCCAGTCGATCAGCGAATCCTCGATCACCGCACAGAGCGTCGCGATGCTGTCGTACCCGATGTGCGGATGCCACAGGTGGGCCTCCCAGACCTCGCCGCACGCGGTGATCGAGCCGAACAACCACGTGATGCCGTCGCGATCGACAGAGGTTGTGAGTGCGAGGAACTCCAGCTCATCCTCGCTCAGTAACGTCCGGGCAACCGGTTCGAGCACCTCGGCGACCATCCGTTCGCGCACCGTTGAGTCCACGAGGCACGCGGCTTCTATGAGCCCTCACTGGTCGTTGGACCCCGCATGGTGTGGCCCGATCATTGGCTAGTTGCCGCATTCGATCCGATTCCGACAGCCGGCTGCCGTGAAGCTACCCTGGATCGTGACCGCCGCGAGCGACCACGCTCGCAGGAGGCGACTGGCCGAGCGAGCGGCGAGAACTTCGCGTTCACGCGCCAGCCGCTTAGCCGAGGTTGATCGGGCTGACCAGGTCGGCATAGACGAGCAGCACCGTGAGCGCGATGAAGACCGTCGACACGGCATACGCGATGGGCAGCGCCTTGGCGACGTCGACATAGCCCGGGTCGGGGGCGCCGCGCATCCGCGCCCAGCCGCGCTTGACGCCCTCCCACAGCGCGCCGACGACCTGACCGCCGTCGAGCGGCAGCAGCGGCAGCAGGTTGAAGAGGAAGAGGGCGAGGTTGAGCCCGAAGAGCAGCCCGAGCATCTTGGCGGTGATCGCCCGCAGGCTGTCGCCCTCGTGGCTGACGATCTCGCCGCCCGCGCGCGCCACCCCGATGACCGAGATCGGCCCGTTGGGGTCGCGCGGGGCTTGTCCGGTGACCGCCTCGACGACACCGACGAGCTTGCTGGGCACCGTCGACAGCACCCGCATGGTCGTGCCGAGCATCGAGGCGAACTGCCCGGGGACCGCCGTGAGAGGCTCGCGGACGAAGCCGAGCGAGGCCTGCGCCCCGGCATACCCGACGGTCTCGGTCACCAGGGTGCCGTCGGCATTGAGTTTGAGCGTGCCCTCATCGGTGTATGCCGCGCGGGTGAGCGGTGCGGGCGTGATGGTTAACGGCACCCGGGTGCCGGCGCGATCGACAACGAGAGCGACGGGCGTGCCGGCGGAGGCGCGGATCACCGAGGTGACCTCCGACCACAGTCGCACGGGCGTGCCGTTGACCTCGACCACGGTGTCGCCGGCCTGCAGCCCGGCCGTCTTGGCCGGCGCCACCGGGTCGCCGGTCACGCACTCGGGCGCCGGCTTGGCCACCGTGGGGGCGGTCGACGGGACGCAGTCGGTCACCGCCGCGAGGGTCGGCACGACGGCCTGGATGCCGGTGCCGACCATGATCGCCGCGAGGAGCACGAAGGCGAGGACGAGGTTCATCGTCGGCCCGCCGAGCATGACGATGATCTTGCGCGGCACCGACAGCTTGTAGAAGACGCGGTCCTCGTCACCGGGCTGGATCTCGTCCATCGAGTCCTGGCGCGCCTGCTCGACGAGAGCGCCCATCCGGCCGGTCGACATCGAGCGCAGCTGCCCCGGCCGGTCGCCCGGGCGGGGCGGGATCATCCCGATCATCCGGACATAGCCACCGAGCGGGATCGCCTTGATGCCGTATTGGGTCTCGCCCTTGGTGCGCGACCACAGGGTCGGCCCAAAGCCGATCATGTATTGCTTGCAGGCCACCCCGAAGCGCTTGGCCGGCACCAGGTGCCCGAGCTCGTGCAGGGCGATCGACGCCCCGACGCCCACGACGACCAGCAGGATGCCCAGCAGGTAGTAGACCGCAGTCACGCGCCCGTCCCTTCGCCCAGGCCCAAGACTGTCCGGGCCTCCGCACGGGCCCACGCGTCGGCCCGCAACACTGCTGCAACGTCCAAGGGGGCCGAAAGAGTCCCGCTGCTGCTCGCATCGCTGCCGCGCTCGCTCACGGTGCCGGCCCGGCATACGGCCTCGGCGTCGCCGGAGGTATGCCGGTCGACGACTCGGGCGACGGTGTCGACGATCTCGGTGAAGCGGATCGCCCGCTCGTGGAAGGCGTCGACGCACACCTCGTTGGCGGCGTTGTAGACCGCCGGGACGGTGCCGCCGGCCTCCCCCGCGGCCCGCGCGAGGGCCACCGCCGGGAAGGCCTCGTCATCGAGCGGCAGGAAGTCCCACGACTGCGCTCGGGTCCAATCGCACGGCTCGTCGACATCGGCCAGCCGGTCGGGCCAGGACAGCCCGAGGGCGATGGGCACGAGCATCCGCGGCGGCCCGGCCTGCGCGATGGTCGAGCCGTCGTGGAACTCGACCATCGAGTGGATCTGCTGCTGCGGGTGCACGACGACGTCGATGCGCTCGAAGGGGATGTCGAAGAGCAGGTGCGCCTCGATGACCTCGAGGCCCTTGTTGACCAGGGTCGCCGAGTTGGTCGTCACGACCCGGCCCATGTCGAAGTTGGGGTGGGCGAGCGCCTGGGCCGGGGTCACGTCGTGCAGGGCCGAGCGCGGCATACCGCGGAAGGGTCCGCCGCTCGCGGTGAGCACGAGCCGGCGCACCTCGCTCGCCCGGCCGCCACGCAGCGACTGGGCGATCGCACTGTGCTCGCTGTCGACGGGGACGATCTGCCCCGGGGCCGCCGCCTTCTTGACGAGCGGGCCGCCGACGATGAGCGACTCCTTGTTGGCCAGCGCGAGTGTCGAGCCGGCGTGCAGGGCCGCCAAGGTCGGCCGCAGCCCGATGGAGCCGGTCATCCCGTTGAGCACGACGTCGACCGGCCGGGCCGCGATGAGCTCGCTCGCGTCGGGTCCGACGAGCACCTCCGGGAGGTATGCCGTGCGCTCCCCCACGCGCGCGAGCTCGTCGGCGACGAGGGCCCGGAAGGCCTCGGCATCGCCGGAGGCGATCCCCACGGCCTCGACCCGCAGCGCCACCGCCTGGCGGGCCAGCAGCGGGAGCTGGGCTCCCCCGGAGGTCAACGCGACGACCCGGAAGCGCTCCCGGCGGGCGGCGTCGGCGGTGATGACCGCCACCGCCTGCGTGCCGATCGACCCGGTCGAGCCGAGCAGGGTGACGGTGCGAGCGGCGCTCACAGGGTGATCTTGACCCCGTCGGAGAGGACGTCACCGAAGACGGTGACCGAGCTCAGCCCGCCGTCGGGGCTGTCGAAGACGAGCTGGTTGGTGCCCGACGCGCCCGGTGCCAGATCGAGGGACACCTTGGCCGTGGGCAGGAAGACCATGGCCGGCTCGAGCGAGAGCTTGCTGCCGCTCGTGCTCGCGGCCTCCTCCATGAGCGCCATCCACGTCACCTTGCTCGAGCCGACGTTGGTGACGTTGACATCGACGACGCAGAAGGTGCCCTTGGCGGTGAGGCTGAGCGGGTCCTTGCCGATCGTGTGCTGGGTGCAGTCGACGTTGGTGACGGTGAACTTCAGCGAGCCGTCGGTCGCGGTCTTGCCGCTGCTGTCGCCACCCTGCGGGGTGCTCGCCGGCGGCTGGGCCACGGTCGGCGCGGGCGTCTGGGGGGCGGGGTTCACGGGGACGGTCGGGATGACGACGGTCGGCACGGTGACCGAGCGCCCCACCTCGTCGACCTTGTTCTTGACGGCATTGCCGATGGCGACGACCGCGACGACCGCCGCGAGCACGACCGCTCCGATCACCGCCATGACCCAGAACCACGCCCGGCGGTAGAAGGGCTTGGGCGGAGCCGGCGGACGCGCGCCTCCCTGCGGCATACCCCCGGGCTGGTAGCCGGGCTGCGACGGCCGGTAGCCCGGCTGCTGCGGTTGGTAGCCCGGCTGCTGCGGTTGGTAGCCCGGCTGCTGCGGTTGGTAGCCCGGCATCGCCTGGGTCGGCTGACCTGGCGCCATGGCCTGGGTCGCGTCGGCGGGCAACGGATGCCACTGGTTGTCGGTGCCCAGCACGTGCCCGTTGACGATGTCGCCCGGCTGATAGCTCACAGGGATTCCCCCGGTCCGGGGCCACCTCGCGTGGCCCACTCCGAGGGCGATCCTACCGAGCGCCGACGACGGTGACCGCCAGATCGGGGCGCTCGGCCTCGACCCCGGCGAGCAGCTCGAGCATGGTGTCGAAGGTCTCCCGGTGGGATGCCGCGAGCGCCGGATCGGGGGCCCACACCAGCTCGACACCCGCCCCTGACGGATCGGGCAGCTCGCGCAGGGCGTCGATCAGGGCGTCGAAATTGCGCCCGAACCATGCGGGCAGCTCGAGCTGGTCGGCGAAGGCCGCGAGCACACTGGCCTTGTCGTCGCCCCCTGACACCACCCGCACGGTGCGTCCCACGGCATCCGCCCGACGCCGCAGGCGCGCCAGGTCGGCGCGCTCCCCGAGACGCTTCATCGGCCCTCCCTGATCCGCCGGAAAGTCGCGTAGTGGTCGTCGGTATAGAACAACTCCCCGCCTGCCCCGGCGATGATCCGGCGCGCGCCCCGATCGGGCGAGCCGGGCGTGATGACCGTGTATTCCTTGTAATAGCCCGACTTCGCCTTGGGCAGATGCCCCTCGGCGTTGCTGAAGGTCTTGTCGTCATTGCGCGGGAAGGGATAGGGGCCACCCGCCCGGATGAGCGCGAGGGTGTCGCGGGCCTGCGCCGGCAGGGCCGACTCGTCGACCCAGCGCAGACCGGTCACCGGGTCGGTCGTCTGCCGGGAGCCCGTGGACCCGGTGGCCGTGGTCGTCGTGTGGGCCGACGTGGGCGCCGCCGGGTCGCCCGACGGACGGCTGAGCAGGTATGCCGCGAGCAGCACGACGGCGAGGACAGCGACGCCGACGAGTTGAAGCGTCTGGCGTCGCGAGCGGGTCATGGCGGCCACCGGGACATTGTGCCGCCTCGGCCGCGCCGCGGGAGCGATGAGCCGGCGGGACCGGCCGGTGGCGACACGCCTCCCGGTCACAATCCGCGTCGCGGCTGCGTCACTGGGGTAGGCAGATGTCCGACGAGCGACAGGAGCAGCCATGGACCTCAGTGAGCAGTTCGACGCCGAACGGGCGAGGCTGGTGCGCATCGCGGCCGGTGTCCTCGGCGACCGGCACGAGGCGCAGGACGTCGTCCAGCAGGCGTGGCTGCGCCTCCAGGGCACCGACCCCGAGGCGATCCTCAACCTGGCGGCCTGGCTGACGACGGTGACCACGCGGCTGTGCCTCGACCGGCTGCGAGCGAGGATCCCCGAGCCCGTCGACCCCTTCGCCGGCGACTTCGACGAAGGCGGACCCGAGATCGGGCTCGATCCCTTCGAGGAGGTCGCCCTGGCCGACACCGTCGGCGTGGCCCTGCAGGTCGTCCTCGAGCATCTGTCGCCCAGCGAGCGGGTGGCGTTCATCCTCCACGACACCTTCGGCGTCGAATTCGACACCGTCGCCACGGTCCTCGACAGCTCGCCGGTTGCCGCCCGCAAGCTCGCCTCGCGCGCCCGCGCCAAGATCGGGTCACGACTGCCCGACGGACCAGCGGCCGACTGGGAGGTCGTCGACGCCTTCCTCGACGCGGCCAAGGGGGGCGAGTTCGCCCGGCTGCTGCATCTGCTGGCGCCCGATGTCGTCATCACGGCCGACACCGCCGCCATCGCGTCGGGCACCCCGACGCGCCTCGAGGGCCGCGACGCGGTGGCGTCGATGTTCGACGGTGCCGCCCGCGCGGCGCTGCCGATCTTCGTCGACGGCCGGGCCGGGGCGGCGTGGTTCCACCAGGGAGCGGCACGGGTCGTCTTCGACTTCACCGTGCGCGAGGGGCGCATCGTCGGCATCGTCTTCCGCGCGGCGCCCGAAGTGCTCGCCACGGTGGCGCGCCGGCGGGGCGGCGATCCGGCCCCTACCCGGCCGGCGCCGGATGTCACATCGCAGCCGCGGCATACGTCGACAGAGTGACGGACCACTTCCCACCAAGGAGACGACGATGAAGACGATGACCTGCCAGCAGCTCGGCGGCCCGTGCGAGCTCGCCCACCGGGGCAGCGACGCCGACGAGGTCATCCGGGCCCAGGACCGCCACCTCAAGGACGCCGTCGCCGCAGGCGATGTCGCCCACGATCAGGCCGCTGCAGCGATGAAGGCCCGCTGGCGCAACCCCATCAAGGGGATGGGCTGGTACAGGGCCACCAAGGCGGCCTTCGCCGAGCTCCCCGAGAGCTGACCGCGCCGACCCACCGACTCGAAAGGAAAAGACCTATGGCTCAACAGAATCCAACCACGAAGACCACTGCCGGCAAGCTCACCGCCGACGAGCGCGCGGCCGTCCGCCAGGCCGTCGCGGAGGCGAAGCGGACGGCTGCCGACAAGAACAGCGAGCAGGACGTCCTCGACGCGATCGCGGCGCTGACCGGCTCCGACCGGGAGATCGCCGAGGGGCTGCATGCGCTCGTCACGCGGGTCGCGCCACAGCTGACACCGCGGACGTGGTACGGCTACCCGGCATACGCCAAGGACGGCAAGCTGCTGCTCTTCTGGCAGTTCGCCGCGAAGTTCAAGACCCGCTATGGGCACCTGGGCTTCCAGGACACCGCTGTGCTCGACGACGGCACGATGTGGCCGACGGCCTTCGCGATCACGGCGTGGACTCCTGCCACCGAGCAGGCAGTCGAGCGGCTCATCACCCGCGCGGTCGGCGGCTGAGCGCGCAGCTCACTCGACGAAGACGCGTTCCTCGACGAGCTGCTCCTGCACCATGCGCCCCTTGGGCTCGAATCGCCCTTCCTGGAAACGCTTTTCGAACTCCATGACGAGGTCGCCGACGCCGCTGCGGTTCTTCTCCACGGTGACGACGACCCAATGGCGATAGCGCTCGGCATTGGAGATGTCGTACATCAGGTGGTGGCGGGCGACGATGTCGTACTTGCCGTTGAGGATGAGCGCGACGTCGGCCTCGTAGGCCAGCGCCGACGAGCCGCGTAGGTCGTGCAGGCGCATCCGATGCCCGGAGACGAGGGCACTCTTCTCGGCTGCGACGATGGCGATGACCGGCACGTCAGCAGCGAGGGCCAGGTCTTTGAGGGCCTCGACGACGAGGGTGACCCGCTCGTCCTCCCCGAGGGTGGAGCCGGGCAGGGGCACCTTCTGCAGATAGTCGACGAGCACGAGCGGCTCTTCGCCGCCCTCCTTGAGCACCGCGACGATCTCGCGGATCTCCTCGAGGGTGGTGCTCGCCCCGCTCGACTCGTGCAGGTGCAGCCGGTCGGCATACTCCCGCTGGGCGCGCACGGCCTCGGCGGCCCCCGCCACCCCAGCGAGCCGCTCCTCGAGCCGCCCCGGAGACGCCGAGCGATCCTCGAAGACGCTGCGGATGGCGCCGATCGACGCGCTGCCCCGACCGGCGATGAGCCCCGCCTCGAGCGCAATGAGCCGCTCGAGCAGGGTGCGAGCCTCGTGCTCGTAGGAGAAGACGACGGCGCTGCGCCCCGCCGAGACCGCATTACGCACGATCTGCAGCGCCATCGTCGTCTTCCCGAGCCCTTGCGGCCCGCCGATGAGCGCCAACTCGCCGCCGCGAAGTCCTCCCCCGAGATGTCCGTCGAGCGGATCCAAACCGGTCGGCCAGATCGACGCACCCACACGCTCTCCCGCGCGCATGCGGGCGTCGGTCTGATCGAGCAGCTCGGTCAAGCTGGCAAGCCCCGGGACGCGTCCTCCCCCATGGTCGGCGGTCGGGGTGCTCACGAGACCATTCGACCAGGGTTGAGCGAGCAGGTCATCAGCGCGGGGCCGAATTCGGCCGTTCGGACGATGCTGGTCGAGCCGGTCGGTCCAGCCATGTCAGGGGGCGATGCCGACGTATTTGACCTCGAGGTATTCGTCGATACCCTCGAAGCCTCCCTCGCGCCCGAAGCCGCTGGCCTTGACCCCACCGAAGGGTGCCGCCGGATTGGACACGACACCCTGGTTGATCCCGACCATGCCGAACTCGAGGGCCTCACTGACGCGCAACGCCCGCGCGAGATCGCGCGTGAAGGCATAGGCGACCAGCCCGTATGCCGTGTCGTTGGCCGCGGCGATGGCCTCCTCCTCCGTGGCGAAGGTCGAGATCGGGGCGACCGGGCCGAAGATCTCCTCGACGGCGATCCGGGCGGTGCTCGGCACGTTGGTCAGCACGGTGGGCTGGAAGAACCAGCCCTTGCCAGGCAGCGCGCTGCCGCCGGTGAGGACCGTGGCGCCGCCGGCGACTGCCTCGTCGACGAGGGCACTGACCGAGTCGCGGGCCTTCTTATCGACGAGCGGGCCGACATCGACGCCCTTGACGGTGCCCTTGCCGAGCCGCAGTGCGCCCATCCGCTCGGCGAAGCGCTGACCGAACTGCGCCGCGACCGACTCGTGGACGAGGAAGCGGTTGGCCGCCGTGCAGGCCTCGCCGATGTTGCGCATCTTGGCGAGCATGGCGCCGTCGACCGCCCGGTCGAGGTCGGCGTCCTCGAAGACGATGAACGGAGCATTGCCGCCGAGCTCCATCGACAGGCGCAACAAGCCCTCGGCCGACTGCTCGACGAGGCGGCGACCCACCTCGGTCGAGCCGGTGAAGGTCAGCTTGCGCAGCCGCGGGTCGCGGATGATCGGCTCCATGACGGCGCCGGTGTGCGAGGTCGTGATGACGTTGAGCACGCCGGCCGGCACGCCGCACTCGACGAGCACCTGGGCGAGCAACAGCATCGTCAGCGGGGTCTGGCTGGCCGGCTTGACGACCATCGTGCAGCCGGCGGCGATAGCCGGTCCGATCTTGCGCGTGCCCATGGCCAGCGGGAAGTTCCACGGCGTGATCATCAGCGTCGGGCCGACGGGTTGCTTCATCGTCATGAGCCGGGTCGCGCCGTTGGGGGCCACGGCATAGCGACCGTGGATGCGCACGGCCTCCTCGCTGAACCACCGGAAGAACTCGGCCCCATAGGCGACCTCGCCGCGGGCCTCGGCCAGCGGCTTGCCCATCTCGAGGGTCATGAGCAGGGCGAAATCGTCGGCGCGCGCGACGATCGTCTCGTAGGCACGGCGAAGGATCTCGCCGCGATCGCGCGGGGCGGTGCGCGCCCAGTCAGCCTGGGCGGCCACGGCGGCGTCGAGCGCCGCAGCACCGTCGGCGACCGACGCATCGGCGACATGCGCGAGCACCCGGCCGGTCGCCGGGTCATCGACGGGCAGCGTCGCTCCCCCGTCAGCCGGGCGCCACCGACCGCCGATGAACAGGCCCTTGGGCACCGATTCGAGCAGGGCTGCCTGGGTCATTGCCATGAGTGAGTCTCTCTGTGTCGCAGCGGTTTACGGTCGTTGTCGCGGTGGTGTCGAGGTGCTCAGACCGAGGCCGCGAAGGCGTCGGAGAGGATGTCGAGACCCTCGTGCAGCAGGTCGTCGCTGATCGACAGCGGCGGCAGGAAGCGGAAGACGTTGCCGAGCGTGCCGCAGGTGAGGGTGACCAGACCCTGGGCGTGGCAGGCCTTGTTGATGGCGCCGGTCAGCGCAGCCGCGGGCTCCTTGGTCTCGGGGTCGGTGACCAGCTCCATGGCGATCATCGCCCCACGCCCGCGGATCTCCCCGACCTGGGGGTATGCCGCGGCGAGCTTGTCGAGCCCGGCGCGCAGGATCGCCTCGATCTCGCGGGCACGCCCGGCAAGGTTGTCCGCCTCCATCGTCTCGATCGAGGCGAGCGCCGCCGCGCACGCGACCGGGTTGCCGCCATAGGTGCCGCCGAGGCCGCCGGGGTGGATCGAGTCCATGAGCTCGGCCCGACCCGTGACGGCCGAGAGCGGCATACCGCCGGCAATGCCCTTGGCGGTGGTCATGAGGTCGGGGACGACCCCCTCGTCATCGCAGGCGAACCAGTCGCCGGTGCGGCAGAAGCCCGACTGCACCTCGTCGGCGATGAAGAGGATGTCGTGGTCGCGGCACCACTGAGCCAGGGCCGGCAGGAAGCCGCGCGGCGGCGTGATGAAGCCGCCCTCGCCCTGGATCGGCTCGATGATGACCGCGGCGCAGTTCTCCTCGCCGATCTGGGCGTGGATCTGGTCGGTGATGTAGGAGAAGGCCTCGTCGGCGCAGTGCTGCGGGCCGCCCGGCCAGCGGTAGGGGTAGGCCATGGGCACGCGGTAGAGCTCGCTGGCGAAGGGCCCGAAGCGGTGCTTGTAGGGCATGTTCTTGGCGGTCATCGCCAGGGTGAGGTTGGTGCGACCGTGGTAGGCGTGGTCGAAGGCGACGATGCCGTCCTTGCCGGTGACATGCCGGGCGACCTTGACAGCGTTCTCGACCGCCTCCGCGCCCGAGTTGAACAGCGCCGAGCGCTTGTCGTGGTCACCAGGGGTCAGCGCGTTCAGCTTCTCGCAGACCGCGACGTATTCCTCGTAGGGGTTGACCATGAAGCACGTGTGGGCGAAGTCGGCGATCTGGCGCTGGACGGCCTCGACGACGCGTGGTGCGCCGTTGCCGACGCTCGTCACCGCGATGCCGGAGCCGAAGTCGATGAGCTGGTTGCCATCGGCGTCGACGAGGATGCCGCCTGCGCCGCGCTCGACATAGGCCGGCAGACCGGTGCTCACGCCGGCCGAGACCGCGGCGAGCTTGCGGGCCTGCAGGGCCTGCGACGCCGGGCCGGGGATCGCCGTGCGGAGGATCCGCCGCTGCTCGATGGGCTGGCTGGTCATCTCAAGACTCCTGTCGGGGTGTGGTGCGGTCGTGCAGCAAGGGGGTGCTCGGGTCATAGGTCGTGCCGTATGCCGCGTCGTGCCGTTTGCGGGCGATGGCCGACAACGCCTCCAGCGCAACGCGATTGGCCAGGGCAGCGGTGATGTCGGCGTGGTCATAGGGAGGGCTGACCTCGACGATGTCGATGCCCGCGATGGGCAGGGTGAGGCAGAGCCGGCGCACGGCGTCGAGCAGCTGGCGGGCAGACAGGCCGCCCGGCTCGGGGGTGCCGGTGCCAGGAGCATGCCCGGGGTCGCAGACGTCGATGTCGACCGAGAGGAAGACTCCGTCGCACTCGTCGGTGGCGATGGTCGATGCCTCGGTGAGACAGGCGTCCAGCCCGCGGACACCGATCTCGGTCATCTCGAAGGAGCGCATCCGCTGGGCGGCCATCCAGTCGAGCGTCTCGGGGCCGGGCCAATAGCCGCGCAGCCCGACCTGCAGGAAGCGGTCGCCGCGCAAGGCGCCCGACTCGATGAGCCGGCGCATCGGCTGTCCGTGACCCCACAACGTGCCGAACTCGATGTCGCCGGTGTCGGCGTGGGCATCGAAATGGATCATCGAGACGCGGCCGTGGCCGAGGACATTGGCGACGCCCTTGGCGTCGGGGAAGGCGATCGAATGGTCGCCCCCGAGCACGAGGGGAATCGCCCCGGCGCGCACGACTTTCTCGACGGCCGTCTCGATGCGCGCCAGCGACATCTCGATGTGCCCGGGAGGGCACTCGACGTCGCCGGCGTCGACCACGCGCAGATCCTGCAGGCCGTCGACCCGCAGGGCGAGCGAGGGGCGCGAGCCGTCGTGAGCGAGGTAGTCGGTCGTGCGGATCGCCTGCGGACCGAAGCGGGTGCCCGGCCGGTGGGAGGTGCCCCCGTCGAAGGGTGCACCGAGGATGACGACATCGGCACCGGCATACGTGCTCTCGTCGTCGAGGTCACAACGGTCCACCCCGAGGAAGGTGACGTCGGGGCCGAATTGCGCGCCGTAGCGGCTCATTCGGCGATCCTAGGCGTGCGCTCCTGCATCCCCCATGCCGAGCCGTAGCCGGCCGGCTTGGGGGCAGCGAGCAGGTCGAGGAAGGGGACCGCGTCGAAGGCCTCGGGGCCGAGCACCCCAGCACCCGCCCAGACCCCCGTCGCGAGCAACTCGAGGGCGACGATCGGGTTGATGGCCGTCTGCCAGACGACGCACTGGGCGCCGTATTCGCCCATCGACAACTCGTTGTCGACGACGTGGTAGAGGTAGACCTCTCGTGGGGCGCCGTCGGCGCCCGTGCCGGTCACCCACAGGCCCGCGCAGGTCTTGCCGGTCATCCGCGGGCCGATGGTCGTCGGGTCGGGCAACACGGCCGCGACGACATCGCGGGGCGACACGTGCACGCCCTTGACCTCCACCTTGTCGGTGCGGTCCAGGCCCAGCTCGTGCAGGGTGCGCAGGATGCCGATCATCTGCTCGCCGAGGCCGTATTTGAAGGTCACTCGCCGGGCATCGACCCAGCGCGGCATGAGCAGGACCTCCTCGTGCTCGACATGCACGCACTCGACCGGGCCGATGCCCTCGGGGAAGTCGAAGACCTCGGGCTCGCTGAAGGCCGGCAGGGTGAACCACCCCTTGTCCCGCTCCCAGACGACCGGCGGGTTGAGGCACTCCTCGATGATCGTCCACATCGAGAAGCCGGGCGCGAAGATCTCCTTGCCAGTCTCGTCGCGGATGACGAGGTTGGCGCCGTCGCGGGTGCCGAGCTCGTCGATCGAGGAGAAGAGGTGGTCGGCGGCATACCTCGCGAAGACGTCGGACAGCCCCGGCTCGACCCCGATGCCGACCAGCGCGAGCTGACCGGTTCCTTCCCACTCCGCCGCCTGGGCGAATTGCTCGTCGCCGAGCTTGACCCCGGTGAGCTCATAGGGCCGCTCGGGGTGCTTGCGTGACAACGACATCGCCATGTCGAGGTAGTGCGCCCCGGCTTCCCGCGCACCGGCGAAGATCGGCATGACGAAGCGGGGGTCGACGGCGTTGAAGACGTGCGTGATCCGGTGCTCGCGAGCGAGCGCCGTCACCGCCGCCGTATCCGACGCGTCGACGACTGCCGCCACGAGTCGGCTCTCCCCCGGACGCCGGGCGCTGGCGGCGGTCACCGTCGCCTGCGCCCGGCCGAGGTCGTAGTCGGCCACCACCAGCAGCTCGAAGAAATCGCGTTCGACGGCGATGCGGGCGGCGGCGTCGCCGACGCCGCCCGCCCCGATCTGCAGGATCCGCACGGTGTATCAGGTCACTTTCGGGGAGAGTCGGGCGAGGTGGTGGCTCTCGGCGGCGCGTGCTAGGCCGGTGCTCGACGTCGCGACCCGATGACCTGCCCCGCGACGACGAGCAGCACCGCGATGAGGAACATCGAGAAACCGATGACATTGGCCTGGGCCGGGATGCCACGCAGGTAGGAGACGTAGACGAACTTCGGGAAGGTGTTGGTGTCACCGGAGACGAAGTTGGTGATGATGAAGTCGTCGAAGGACAGCGAGAAGGCGAGCAGGGCCGCCGAGACGATGCCCGGGAGCACCAGGGGGAAGGTCACCCGCCAGAAGGTCGACCGCGGATTGGCATAGAGATCTCCAGCGGCCTCCTCGAGCCGCGGGTCGAGGCTCTGCAGGCGGGCCTTGACCGTGACGACGACGAAGCTGATGCAGAACATGATGTGGGCGATGACGATGGTCCAGAAGCCCAGCTTGAGCCCCCACTGCCCGAAGCCCTGCACGAACAGGGTGAGCAGCGAGGCACCGAGGACGATCTCGGGCGTGGCCATGGGGATGAAGACCAGGACGTTGCCCGCACCCCGCCCGCGGAAACGATGGCGGACCAGCGCGAAAGCGAGCATCGTGCCCAGCACCGTCGCGGCGAGGGTGGCGATCGCCCCGATCCGCAGGGAGACCCCGAGTGCCTCGCAGATCCCTTGTGCCCCACAGGGTTCGCGCCAATGGTCGAGAGTCGGCGAGCCCTCAGGGTTCCACGTGATGTTGGACTTCTTGTAGTTGTTGAACGAGAAGACGAAGGTGTAGGCCACGGGGAGGAAGAGGTAGAGCAGCACGAGCACCGCGATGATCATCGCGATGTGGTCGGCCACCCAGAAACGGGTCCTGGTCCACGCGCTCACAGCAACTCCTCCGTCCCGTACTTGCGCACGTAGAGGAACACCAGGCCGAGGATGACGGCCATGAGTGTGAAGGCCAACGACGCGGCGATGGGATAGCCGCCGAGCACCCGGAAGAACTGGCTCTCGATGCCGTTGCCGACCATCTTGGTCGAGATGTCCGAGCCGAGCAGCTCGGCGTTGACGTAGTCGCCGGCCGCCGGGATGAAGGTCAGCAGGGTCCCGGCCAGCACCCCCGGCATCGACATCGGCAGGGTGACGGTCCGGAACGTGGTGAAGCCGTTGCCGTAGAGGTCTCCCCCGGCCTCGATGACCTTGGGGTCGGCCCGCTCCAGCGACGCATAGATGGGCAGCACCATGAAGGGGAGGAAGTTGTAGGTGAGGCCCGCGACCACCGCGACCCACGTTTCGGTGATGTGCCCACCCGGCAGCAGGTGAAGCGTGTTGAGCACCTTGGCGACCGGCATGTCGTCGGAGAGGATCTGCCGCCAGGCGATGGTGCGCAGGATGAAGGACGTGAAGAACGGCGCGACGACGCAGATCATCATCACGCCGCGCCACTTGCCGGCCTTGAAGGCCATCGCGTAGGCGAGCGGGTAGGCCAGGACGAACGCGAAGAAGGTGGCCAGCCCGGCATACAACAGCGAACGCAGGAAGTGCGGCCAGTACTCGACGACCGCCGTGACGTAGTTGCCGACGTTGACGTCGCGGTAGTAGTAGCCAGGTGCACCCGGATACTGCGACTGCACCGAAACGCTGGCCAACTGGACCAACGGGGCGACGAAGAAGACGAGCAGCCAGATGAGCCCCGGCAACAGCAGCAGATAAGCCACCCAGCCGCCCCGCTTGGTCGGCTCCGCCGCTGCGGGCGCCGGGTGGGTCCCCGAGGTGGAGCCACCGATGTGGGCGAGGGCGCTCACGGGCGCACCCCGAAGGCGTGACCGGGGTCCCAGCTGATCCACACGGTGTCGCCGGGCTTGCTGTCGATGCGGTCGAGGTCGAGGTTCTGCTCGTAAACGGCCCACCGGCCGGCCTCGGGCACGTCGACGAGATACTGCGTGGCGACTCCGGTGAAGGAGACGTCGACGAGGGTGCCGGGGCCGATGCTGTTGCCGGCCATGTCCGGGCCCGGGTCGCTGTCGTGGATGCGGGTCTTCTCCGGGCGCACACCGAAGGCGATGTCGCCGGTCCCGGCGGCCGCCCGGCTCTTGCGCAGCCGCAACTTATGATGAGCCGCTGACACGACGATGTTCTCGCCGTCCGTGTCGTCGACGTGCCCGGTGAGGATGTTGGACTGGCCGAGGAAGTTGGCGACGAACTTGGTGCGCGGCAGGTCATAGAGCACCTCGGGGGCGCCCATCTGCTCGATCTTGCCGAGGTTCATCACCGCCACCGTGTCGGCCATCGTCATGGCCTCCTCCTGGTCGTGCGTCACGTGGACGAAGGTCAGCCCGACCTCGGTCTGGATCCGCTTGAGCTCGACCTGCATCTCGCGGCGCAGCTTGAGGTCGAGGGCGCCGAGCGGCTCGTCGAGCAGCAGCACCTCGGGGTGGTTGACCAGGGCCCGGGCCACCGCCACCCGCTGTTGCTGGCCACCGGACAGCTGGGTCGGTTTGCGGGCGGCCAGGTGGGTGAGCTGGACCAGCTCGAGGGTCTTGTCGGCCTGGGCCAGCGCGTCAGGCACCCCTCGGCGCTTGGGACCGAAGGCGACGTTGTCGCGCACGGTCAGATGCGGGAAGAGCGCGTAGGACTGGAACACCGTGTTGACCGGGCGCTCGTAGGGCCGAGAGCCGGTGAGGTCGGTGCCACCGATGCGGATCCGACCGTTGGTCGGCTGTTCGAGACCTGCGACCATGCGCAGGGTCGTCGTCTTGCCGCACCCCGACGGGCCGAGCAGAGCGAAAAACGAGCCGCGCGGGACGGTGAGTGACAGGTCGTCGACAGCGGTGAACTTGGCGAACTCCTTGGTGACGTTCTCGAGGACGAGGTCACCCTGTGCTTCACGGAAGCCGGCCATCAGTTGCCCACCACCTTTGCCCACATCGCCGAGTAGTCGGCGTCCTCCTGGGCGTCCAGCGCACGGAAGCCCTGGATCTTGTGATCAGCGATCCACTGCTCGCTCGGGAAGATGAAGGGACTGTCGGCCAGCTCGGCGTCGATCTTCTTCATCTCCTCTTGAGCACCTGTGACGGGGCAGACGTAGTTGACATAGGCCGCGACCTGGGCGGCGACGTCGGGACGGTAGTAATAGTCCATGAGCGTCATGGCATTGCGCCGGTGCGTCGAGGTGATGGGGATCATCATGTTGTCGCTCCAGAGGGTGCCGCCGGAGTCAGGGATGACGAACTCCCAGTTGTCGTTGCCGGTCTCGGTGCGCAGCACGAACAGGTCGCCACTCCAGACGATGCCGGCGATGGCGTTGCCGCTCTTGAGGTCCTCCAGATAGGAGTTGCCCTTGATGCGGCGGATGTTGTTGTCGGCGATGCGCTTGGTCACCTCGTCCATGGCCTTGGCGACCTGGTCCTTGGTGAACTGACCGGAGATGTCGACGCCCTGCGACTGCATGATGAGCCCGACCGTGTCGCGCATCTCGGAGAGGGCGACGACCTTGCCGGCGAGATCGGGCGCCCAGAGGTCGGCGATGCTCTTGAGCTCGCGCCCGACCTTCGACTTGTCATAGCCGATGCCGGCGAAGCCGCTCTGCCAGGTGAGTGACCACTTGCGACCCGGGTCGAAGGACACGTCCTTGAGCGACTCACGCAACCGGCCCGCGTTGGGCATGTGGATGAGGTCGAGCGGCTGGACCAGGCCGTCGCGGATGACTCGGTTGGCCATCCAGTCGGTCAGGGTGAAGATGTCGCGGTTGATGTCCTGCGGCGGGTTGGCCTGCAGCTGCGGCTTGACCTTGGCGACGTAGGAGTCGTTGTCCTCGATGTCGACCGAATAGGTCGCCTTGATCCCCGTCTCCTTGGTGAAGGCGTCGAGCGTCGGATAGGTCGTCGCGCTCTCGTCCTGGTCGAGGTATGCCGTCCAGTTGGCCCACGCGACGGTCTTGTCGGTGGCGCTCTTGTCCACCGGGAGCTTGACCGTCGGCGCTCCGCCGCCCGAAGGAGGAGGTGGCGGCGCACAGGCCGCGAGCCCGGCAGCGGCACCGCCGAGCCCCAGCCCGGCCAGCAGCTGGCGGCGGCTCACGGGGCGGCGCTGGGCCAGCTGAATCAGTGCCCGCATCGCCGGGTCGGGAGGTGGCAATGGTCGACTCATGAAGGTCCTTCCGATCGTCGGCCGTCCCGCAACAGGACCGGTCGGTCTGTGCGTGGTGGCCCGGGTGGGCCACCACTCGCCGGCACGCCGAGCCCCCGCACGGCATACCCCTATGGGGAGAGAGTGTGCGCCTCAGGCCTCGATATTGGCCATGACGTGCTTGATGCGCGTGTAGTCCTCGAGGCCGTACATCGACAGGTCCTTGCCGTAACCGGAGTTCTTGTAGCCCCCGTGGGGCATCTCGGCGACGATCGGGATGTGGGTGTTGATCCACACGCAGCCGAAGTCGAGCGAGCGGGACATCCGCATGGCGCGGCCGAAGTCCTTGGTCCAGACCGAGGAGGCCAGCCCGTAGTCGACGCCATTGGCCCAGCGCAGCGCCTCGTCCTCGTCGGAGAAGCGCTGGACGGTGATGACCGGGCCGAAGATCTCGTTCTGGATCGCCTCGTCGTGCTGCTGCAGACCCGCCAGGACGGTGGGCTCGAGGAAGTAGCCGTCGCCGAGTGCGCCGACGCGGTTGCCGCCGGCCTGGACACTCGCGTGCGCGGGCAGCCGCTCGATGAATCCCTGGACACGGGCCAGCTGGGCCGGGTTGTTGACCGGGCCGAAGAGCGCGTCCTCGTCGTCCTGCATGCCGACCTTGGCGTTGTCCTTGGCGTATGCCGCGAGCGCTGCGACGAAATCGTCGTGGATCTTGGGACCGGCAAGCACGCGAGTGGCGGCGGTGCAGTCCTGGCCGGCGTTGAAGTAGCCAGCGATGGCGATGCCCTCGACGGCGGCGTCGATGTCGGCATCGTCGAAGACGATGACCGGAGCCTTACCGCCCAGCTCGAGGTGGACTCGCTTGACGTTTTCGGCGGCAGCCGCAGCGACCTGCGAGCCGGCGCGCACCGAGCCGGTGATCGCGACCATGTCGGCCCGCTTGTGCGAGACGACCATGCGGCCGGTGTCGCGGTCGCCGGTGACGACGTTGAAGGTGCCGGCCGGGAAGAAGGGGGCCGCGATCTCGGCGAGCAGCAGCGTCGTCTCGGGAGTCGTGTCGCTCGGCTTGAGCACGACCGTGTTGCCGGCGGCCAGGGCCGGGGCGATCTTCCACATCGCCATCATCATCGGGTAGTTCCAGGGAGTGACCTGGCCGATGACGCCGATCGGCTCACGCCGGATCCACGAGGTGTGACCGGGCATGTACTCGCCGGTCGAACGGCCCTCGAGCACCCGCGCGGCGCCCGCGAAGAAGCGCAGCTGGTCGAGCATCGGCGGCATCTCTTCGCTGGCGGTGAGGGCGTTGGGCTTGCCGGTGTTCTCGCCCTCGAGCTGGACGAACTCGTCGGAGCGGGCCTCGATGGCGGCGGCGAACTTCAGCAGCGCCTCCTGGCGCTGACGCGGGGTGGTGCGACCCCACTCGGCGAAAGCCGCATCGGCGGCGGCGAACGCCTTGTCGACGTCCTCCTGGCCGGAGATGGGGGCGGACGCGACGACCTTGGCGGTGGCCGGGTTGACCACCTCGCTGAAGGTCCCGGTCGACGCCTCGGCGTAGTCGCCGGCGATGTGGTTGCGCAGGACGCGAGGTGCGTCGGACATCTGATGGCCTCCAAGGGCTGTGAGCGGTCGGCCGCGAGGCCTCCCGTCACGGGTGACAGGTTGCCGGAAATCTAGCCCGAATACGACGGTTTGGGTAGTGGCAGAGGACAAGGCGCGTCGGAATGCGCGGATCGCCCGGCCTCGACAACGGAATCCGCACCACGCGGCATACAGGACAGGGCTTGCGTTGGGGTCCCGGCTGGGGCCACCATCAGACCCCATGACCGCAGCGCCGCAGTCTCGCCGGCCGGTTGCCAAGCCCGGGCGCCGGGCCGCACCCGCGCTCGACGAGACCGCCAAGATCATCGTCGAGCAGCTCCAGGAGGACGGCCGGCGCTCGTATGCCGCGATCGCGACCGCCGTCGGGCTGTCCGAGGCCGCGGTCCGGCAACGGGTGCAGAAGCTCGTCGACGCCGGGGTCGTGCAGATCGTCGCGGTCACCGATCCACTGCAGGTGGGCTTCCAGCGTCAGGCGATGGTGGGGATCAAGGTGAGCGGGGACATCACCCCGCTCGCGGAGCGGATCTCGGCCATCCCTGAGGTCGCCTATGTCGTGACGACCGCCGGGTCGTTCGACGTGCTCGCCGAGGTGGTCTGCGAGGACGACGCTCATCTGTTGGAGGTGATCTCCCGGCGCATCCGCTCGCTGCCGGGTGTGCTGGCGACCGAGACCTTCGTCTATCTCAAGCTCAACAAGCAGCACTACAACTGGGGAACACGATGACGATCTACCCGTCCGAGATCTGGGAACCCAGCTCCGACTATCACACCGCGACCGGAAAGCTCTATTCGGAGGCTGCCCGCGACCACCTGTGGATGCACTTCACCCGGCACTCGGTCTTCGAGGACCAGCCCGGGGTCGAGCACGCCGCCCACAACGTGCCGATCATCGTCAAGGGTGAGGGCGCCTATATCTGGGACGACCGGGGCAACAAGTACCTCGACGGGCTGTCGGGGCTCTTCACCGTCCAGGTCGGCCATGGTCGCCAGGAGCTCGCCGACGCCGCGATGAAGCAGTTCGGCAAGATCGCCTACTTCCCGCTGTGGTCCTATGCCCACCCGCGGGCGATCGAGCTGGCCGAGCGGCTCGCTCACTATGCCCCTGGCGATCTCAACCGGGTCTTCTTCACCACGGGTGGTGGCGAGGCCGTCGAGTCGGCGTGGAAGCTGGCCAAGCAATACTTCAAGATCATCGGAAAACCGTTGAAGACCAAGGTGATCAGCCGCGCGATCGCCTATCACGGCACGCCCCAGGGAGCCTTGTCGATCACCGGCATACCCGCGGCGAAGGCGATCTTCGAGCCGCTCGTGCCGGGCGGGCACAAGGTGCCCAATACCAACTTCTACCGGGCACCCGAGCACCTGCGTGACGACCCCAAGGCCTTCGGGCTGTGGGCAGCCGACCGCATCGCCGAGGCCATCGAATTCGAAGGCCCCGAGACGGTCGCGGCGGTCTTCCTCGAGCCGGTGCAGAACTCGGGTGGCTGCTTCGCGCCGCCGCCCGGCTACTTCGAGCGGGTCCGCGAGATCTGCGACAGGTATGACGTGCTGCTCGTCTCGGACGAGACGATCTGCGCCTTCGGGCGCATCGGCGACTACTTCGCCTGCAACCAGCTCGGCTATGTGCCGGACATCATCACGACGGCCAAGGGCGTCACCTCTGGCTATGCGCCGCTGGGATGCATGATCGTCAGCGACCGGATCTTCGAGCCCTTCCGCAAGGACACGACCTACTTCCCGCACGGCTATACCTTTGGCGGACACCCGATTTCGTGCGCCGTGGCGATGGCCAACCTCGACATCTTCGAGCGCGAGGGCCTCAACCAGCACGTGCGCGAGACGGCCCCGGCCTTCCGTGCGTCGCTCGAGACCCTGCTCGACCTGCCGATCGTCGGCGACGTGCGCGGGGAGGGCTTCTTCTACGGGATCGAGCTCGTCAAGGACAAGGCCACTCGCGAGACCTTCGACGACGGCGAGTGCGAGCGGCTGCTGCGCGGCTATCTGTCCAAGGCGCTCTTCGACGCCGGCATCTACTGCCGGGCCGACGACCGTGGTGACCCGGTCGTGCAGCTCGCTCCGCCGCTGATCATCGGGCAGGCCGAGTTCGACGACATCACCTCGCGGTTGCGCTCGGTGCTCGCCGACGCGGAGCAGCACCTCTGAGCCCGGCGCCGCTCGCGCGCCCGCTGTGGTGGGACGGCATACCCGCTGGGGGGTATGCCGGGGCCTCTGAAGCCGAGGGCACGTCTGCTGCCGCTGGTGCTGGCATGCCAGCCGAGGTCGACGTATGCATCGTCGGGGGCGGCTATACCGGGCTGTGGAGCGCCTACTACCTGCTGCGGGCGCAGCCGTCGCTGGCGATGTGCGTGGTGGAGGCCGAGCACGTGGGTTTCGGTGCGAGCGGGCGCAATGGCGGCTGGGTGTCGGGGCTGTGGCCGGTGTCCGCGTCGACGCTCGCACACGAATCCGGTGCTGCCGCAGCGCGATCCATGCTGGGGGCGTTGCGCGACACGGTCGTCGAGGTGGGGGCCGTGGCGGCGGCTGAAGGCATCGAGTGCGACTTCCGCCAGGGCGGCGTCGTGCTCGGGGCGCGCTCGCCGGCCCAGGTCGCGCGAGCTCGGGAGTATGCCGCCACGGGCGCGGAATGGGGCGACGGGACGGTCTGGCTGGACCTGCCCGAGGCGCGCGAGCGGGTGGCGATGGATGGGCTGCTCGGGGCGACCTACAACCCGAATTGCGCTCGCGTGCAACCGCGTCGACTCGTCGACGGGCTCGCCGCTGCCGTGCGTCGGCTCGGCGGGGTCATCGTCGAGGGCGCTCGGGTCGCGGCGGCATCGCCCGGGCGAGTGGTCCTCGAGTCGGGCGCGGTGGTGCGCACCCGGCATACGATCCGGGCGACGGAGGCCTGGACGGCACGGGTGCCCGGGTTGCGCCGTCGGCTGGCGCCGGTCTATTCGCTGATGATCGCGACCGAGCCGCTGCCGGCGAGCGTGTGGGAGCGGATCGGGCTGGCGCAGCGGGAGACCTTCGCCGACCATCGACAGGTCATCGTCTATGGGCAACGGACCTCCGACGACCGCATCGCCTTCGGCGGGCGCGGGGCGCCCTATCACTGGGGATCGGCGATCCGGCCCGAATTCGACTCCGAGCCAGCTGTTTTCGCCGAGCTGAAGCGGACGTTGCGCGAGCTCTTCCCCGTGCTCGAGGGGTATGCCGTGACTCACCAGTGGGGCGGGCCGCTGGGCATCGCGCGGGACTGGCATCCCTCCGTGGGCTATGACCCGATGGCCCGACTCGGGTGGGCCGGCGGCTACGTCGGTGATGGCGTGGCGGCGAGCAATCTCGCCGGGCGGACGCTGGCCGACCTCGTGCTGGGGCGTTCGTCTGCGCTCACCCGGCTGCCGTGGGTCGGGCACGTGTCGCCCTCGTGGGAGCCGGAGCCCGCGCGGTGGCTCGGGATCAACGCGGGGCTGCGCGTCGCCGGCTGGGCCGATCGCGAGGAGGCGCTCACCGGCCAGCCCGCTCGGCTCGGACGGTTGCTCTCGGCGTTGACGGGCCACTGACGGTTCGGTTGGCCGCATCGGGCGCTGCCTCCCACTCACCTCCACTCACGCGCTCCCGGCACCGCTGTTCCGCTCGGCAACTTCTCGGCTGGGCGGCCCAGGCATTGCCCCACTCACGCGGCACGCCACCGGGACTCCCTCCTCGCCGCCCGCCCCTCCAGAGTTTGGCCACCCGCCCCTCCAGAGTTTCGCCGCCCGCCCCTCCGGAGTTTGGCCGCCCGCCCCTCCGGAGTTTGGCCTAGGTGAGCAAACCGGCGTCCCGCGAGACAGAGTCGTCGGGCGCTCCGCGGTCAACCGATCAAAGGGTCGGTCCAGGCGGAGTGGGTCCGCGCAGCGGCGGTCCAAGGACCCAACCCAAGGCGAATGGGAGACAGCGCCCCGTGGAGTGGTGGGGTTTGGGGTGACGGCGCGGCGTCCTGAGTGAGGGGGGCCACCGGCGAGATTCTCGATGTGTACCGCCAAGCACGCATCGAAGGAGACCTCACCGATGGCCTTGTCTGATTCTGCCGTGTCCGAGCTGTTAGAGGTGTTCCGCACCGGTGAGGGCACCGACTTCATCCGAGAATGCGTCCGTGTCGCGATGCAGGAGTTGATCGAGACCGAGGCCACGGCCGCGGTCGGCGCTGGCCGCTACGAACGCACCGAGACCAGGAGCACCGAACGCAACGGCACTCGGCCGCGGTTGTTGACCACGCACGCCGGGGACATCCACCTGGCGATCCCGAAGCTGCGCGCCGGCTCGTTCTTCCCCTCGATCCTGGAGCCGCGCCGGCGGGTGGACCAGGCGCTGTACGCGGTGGTGATGGAGGCCTACGTCCACGGCGTCTCGACCCGCTCCGTGGATGACCTGGTGGTCGCGCTCGGTGGGTCCGGGATCTCCAAGAGTGAGGTCTCCCGGATCTGTGCCGGGCTGGATGAGACGGTCGGGGCGTTCCGCACCCGCCGGCTGGATCACGTCGAGTTCCCGTACGTGTACCTGGACGCGACGTACCTGCACGTGCGTACCGAGGCGGCGATGGTCGTGTCCAAGGCCGTCGTGGTCGCGACCGGCGTCACGGCCGAGGGACGCCGGGAGATCCTGGGCCTGGACGTCGGCGACAGTGAGGACGAGGTGTTTTGGCGGGCGTTCCTGACCGGGCTGAAGAAGCGCGGCCTGAGCGGGGTGAAGCTGGTCATCTCCGACCAGCACGCCGGCCTGACCGCCGCCATCGCCCGGGCCCTGCAGGGGGCCAGCCACCAGCGGTGCCGCGTCCACTTCATCCGTAACGTCCTGGCGCACGTGGCCAAGGGCGAGCGGGAGATGGTCGCCGCAGTGTTCCGCACGATCTTCGCCCAACCCAGCCTCACCCCGATGGCCACGCAGTGGGACAAGGTCCGCAACGAGCTCGCCGGCCGCTACCCCAAGATCGGGCCGCTGATGGATGACGCGAAGGCCGAGGTCCTCGCGTTCGCCGCGTTCCCGCGCGAACACTGGCGCAAAATCTGGTCCACCAACCCCCTCGAGCGGCTGAACAAGGAGATCAAACGCCGCTCCCGCGTCGTCGGCATCTTTCCCAACGAAGCCGCCGTCATCCGCCTCATCGGAGCCGTCCTAGCCGACACCCACGACGAGTGGGCCACCGACGAACGCCGCTACCTCTCCGAAGAATCCATGGCCAAAATCGGGACCATCGACGACACTGAAACCGTCGCCCTCACCGAGGGCGACCGGTAGGCATCGAGATCACCTCAAAGCCCACCACTCCACGGGACTCTTACCAATGGGAGCGACCCGAATCACTCTATTCACTTGGGCCACAATGGCTTTGCTGGAGCGAAACTCTTGCTACTAAGACGTATGTTCGATACGATGAGGTATGTCGACGACGTTGAGCACGAGCGAGCTGGCCACCTGGGTCAGCCGGCTGGCCACGCTCGACACGGAGGTCGACGACGCCGAGCGGATCGCTCAGCTGCGCGCTCTCGAGGCCCTCAAGTCTGCGGCCGCGGCGGCCCAGGCGAGGGTTGCGGTCGACTTCGCTGCGTCGCAACGTGCCGAGCAGGCCGCCGCTGGCGTGCCTCGCGAGCGAGTGGGCGCGGGTGTCGCCGAGCAGGTCGCCCTGGCTCGACGCGAGTCCCCCACGCATGGGCACCGCCACCTCGGGCTGGGACAGGTGCTCGTCCACGAGTTGCCGCACACGATGGCGGCGCTGACCGCCGGCGAGCTCTCCGAGTGGCGGGCGACGATCGTTGCGCGGGCGACTGCCGTGCTGTCGGCCACCGACCGGCGCATCCTTGACGCGCGCCTGGCCAGCCGGCTCACCTCGCTCAGCGACCGCCAGCTTGACACTGCGGCAAGGGCATTGGCCTACGAGCTTGATCCGCGCAGCGTCGTGGCTCGCTCGTCGAAGGCGACAGGTGAGCGCCGGGTCTCGATCCGACCAGCTCCCGACACCATGGCCTATCTCACGGCTCTCCTTCCGGTGGCCCAGGGGGTCGCTGCGTATGCCGCCCTCGTCAAGACCGCCGATTCGGCACGGGCACAAGGCGATTCACGCTCGCGTGGTCAGATCGCCGCCGACACCTTGGTGGAGCGGGTTACGGGTCAGGCCACGGCAGCGGCCGTGCCGATGGAGATCAAGCTCGTGCTGACCGATCACTCCTTGCTCGGGGCTGAGCAGGATGGTGCGGATGACCATGGCGAGGGCACGGCATACCCCCTGCTGCCGACTCGGCGCCGCACTGGCGTGCGCTCGCCCGACCCTGCCGGGACGCTCATCTCGCTCGCCCGAGCACGGGAGCGGCACGCCGAGCGACCCCAGGACACCACCGCTCAGATCGAGGGCTTCGGGCCGGTGCCGGCGGCGCTCGTGCGCCGGATCCTCACCGACCCCGAGCACCAGTCGGCGCAGGTCTGGATCAGACGGGTCTTCACCGACCCGGTCAGTGGCGCGATCCGGGAGGTGGAGCGTGAAAGACGGCTCTTTCCACCGGGATTGCGCCGGTTGGTGGTGACCCGCGACCAGTGGTGCCGCACGCCCTGGTGCGGAGCCCCGATCCGACATGCCGATCACTCCACCGAATGGGCCGGTGGCGGTGCCACCTCGTCCGACAACGGCCAGGGACTCTGCGAGCGCTGCAATCACGTCAAACAATCGCTCGGTTGGCGAGCCTGGGCCGGCGTCGGCGATGACGGCCGACATCATGTCATGACGACGACGCCCACGGGCGCCACCTACCAGAGCACCGCTCCCCCGCCACTGACGAGCCTCGGCTGCGCCTGACGGCTCCCGCACCCGGCCGTTGGCCGACGCCATGTCGGTCCTGTCAGCGCGGCTGGATCACCCACGGCTGCATGCGCGACAACACCCCGACAAGCCCCGCCCGGACAGCCGCCGCGCAGGGCACCGCCACCACGTCGTCCCCGTCGCACGGCATCTCGGCCAGAGCGGCATAGAGCAGCGCGATCGTCATGCTGACGTTGCGCAGCCACGGAGGCGGCGGAGGCGGCAATGGCTCGACCTCATCCATCGCCCCGTGCACGACGGCCAGCCACCCGGTGGCCGCGGGCTCGTCCGGCTGTACCCGCGCGAGGGCCGCCACCATCGCGGCCGCGAGCCGCGCGTCCTCGCCGTGCCCCCATATCGGCCCGTCGACGACGAGCCGTCCGCTGGCGAGCGCCAACGCCTCGCCCGGGCTGGCGACGCCGGACTTGACGGCAGCCGAGAGATAGTCGGCCCCGTGCGCCACCGCATGCAGCCACCCGAGTTGGGGATCGAAGCCCCGGGTGTCGGTCTCGACGGCATACCACCGCGCGAAGGCCTCGTATGCCGCACGGTCGCCCGCCTCGTATGCCGCGCGGTCCCCGGCCTCAGGCAACGATGCCGACCGCACCAGCCACGACAGCACGAGCGGCGCGAAGGCACGCGCCTCGATCCGATCGGACGTCAGCTGCGCAACCATGCGCTCGCGGATCAGAGCCCGCTCCCCCGCGAAACGCCCGCTCGCGATGCCCTCAGCCAGCTGCGCATAGGCCCATCCATCACGCACCTGAGGGTCGGGACTGGCCATCCCGTCGAGCAGCTCGTCGAGCGTGTGCAATCCGGGGGCCATGCGCCCCACCCTAGGCGGCGATGACGAGCTAGGCCCCGTGGAAGACCAGCGCGGCAAGCAGGATCGCCGGCACCGACCCGAGCGTCGTCACGAAGATCGTGTCCCGGGTCAGATAGATCGAGCGCTGATAGCGCAGCGCATAGGTGAAGATGTTCTGCGCCGTGGGCAGCGCCGCCATGACGACGACGGCATACAACTCATGGCCCCGCAGCCCGAGCGCCGCCCCGACTCCCGCGGCCACGAGCGGCATCGCGACGAGCTTGAGCCCGGCCAGCCAGGTGAGCCGTCCGAAGGCCTCGCCCGGACGCTGGCCGAGGCGCAGCGCCACCCCGAAGGCGATGAGCATGCACGGGACCGAGAGGTTGGCGATCATCGTGATCGGGTCGAGCAGCACCGACGGCAGCTTGACCCCGGTCACCGACAGCACCACCCCTAACAGCGCCCCGAGCGTGATGGGATTGCGGAACATCCCGACCAACCGGGCCCGCAGCCCCGGCCGTGCCCCCGGTCGCTGGGCGTCGAGGATCGTCATGCTGATCGGCGTCAGCACGAGCAGCTGGAAGAGCAGGATCGGTGCGGCATAGACGGCATCGCCGAGCACATAGAGGGCGATCGGCAGCCCGAGATTGCCGGAGTTGACATAGCCCGCGCAGAGCGCCGCCATCACCGTGTCGCCAGGTCCGGCACTCCACCGCCACCGCGCCACTGCCGCTGCAACCGCCATCACCGCCAGGGCCGAGAGCACGGCGACGAGCAGGCCGGTCGTGAAAACCCCGCCGACCGGCGCCCGCGAGAGCACGACGAGCAGCAGCGCCGGCGACGCGACGAAGAAGGCGAGGTCGGCGAGGATCTGGCGCGCCTCCAGACCCAGCACCCCGACGTGCGCAAGCACCCATCCCACCGCCACGACGGCGGAGATGGTCGCAAACCCCTGCAGCGCACCGAGCACCCGGTGATCGTCGCAAAGCCGCGCGCGCGACGGCATACGCGTTCCGCGGGCTGACCCGCCACCAGGCGTATGCCGTGCGCGACCGAGCAGCGACGGTGCCGAGGGTTAAGGCTCCGGGTGCAGCACCGGCTTGAGCCGGTCGAGCACCGAGGCGTCCTCGATCGTCGCCGGGACGGCCGGGACGTGGCCGTCGGCGATCTCGCGCATCGTCTTGCGCAGGATCTTGCCCGAGCGGGTCTTGGGCAGCGCGCCGACGATGTCGACCTGGCGCAGCGACGCGACCGCGCCGACCTCGGAGCGGACCCGCGAGACGAGCTCGCTCTTGATCCGGTCGCCATCGGCCACCGCGTCGATGCCGGTCTTGAGCACGACCAGGGCCCGCGGGATCTGGCCCTTGAAATCGTCGTGCACACCGATGACCGCGCACTCGGCGACGGCCGGGTGGCCGGCGAGCGCGGCCTCGATCGAGCCGGTCGACAGCCGGTGCCCGGCGACGTTGAGCACGTCGTCGGTGCGGCCCATGACGTAGATGTAGCCGTCGGCGTCGATATAGCCTCCGTCACCGGTGAGGTAATAGCCCGGGTAGGCCGACAGGTAGGACGACACATAGCGCTCGTCGTCGTGCCACAACGTCGGGAAGGTGCCCGGAGGCAGCGGCAGCTTGATGGCGATCGAGCCCTCGGTCTCGGCAGGCAGCGCCTCGCCGACCGGGTCGAGGACCTGCACCTGATAGCCGGGCACCGCCACCGAGGGCGAGCCCGCCTTGATCGGCAGCCGCTCGAGGCCGACGCAGTTGGCGGCGATCGGCCAGCCGGTCTCGGTCTGCCACCAGTTGTCGATGACCGGCTTGCCGAGCTTGTCGGTCGCCCAATGGTAAGTGTCAGGGTCGAGCCGCTCGCCCGCGAGGAAGAGCTGCCGGAAGTGCGAAAGGTCATGCCCCGCAAGCTTGCTCGCCTCGGGGTCTTCCTTCTTGATCGCTCGGAAGGCCGTGGGAGCGGTGAACATCGTCACCGCGCCGTATTCCTCGATGATCCGCCAGAAGGCGCCCGCGTCGGGCGTGCCGACCGGCTTGCCCTCGTAGAGGATCGTCGTGGCGCCGGTGAGCAGCGGCGCATAGACGATGTAGGAGTGCCCGACGACCCAGCCGACGTCGGAGGCGGTGAACATCGTCTCGCCCGGCTCGACGTTGTAGATATTGCGCATCGACCAGCGCAGCGCGATGGCGTGGCCGCCGTTGTCGCGGTAGATGCCCTTGGGCTTTCCGGTGGTCCCGGACGTGTAGAGGATGTAGAGCGGGTCGGTCGCTGCGACCTCGACGCAGTCGGCCCCGGCGTCACCGGCCGCCGACGAGACGAACTCGCGCCAGTCGACGTCGCGCTCACCCAGCTCGGCGGTCATTGCCTCGCGCTGCAGCACCACGACCTGGTCGGGCTTGTGCTCCGAGCGCGCGATCCCCTCGTCGAGGAAGGGCTTGTAGGGCACGACGCGCCCCGGCTCGATGCCGCACGACGCGCTGAGGATGAGCTTGGGTTTGGCGTCGTCGATGCGGGCCTGCACCTCGGCCGGCGCGAAGCCGCCGAAGACCACCGAGTGGATCGCCCCGATGCGCGCGCACGCGAGCATGGCGAAGACCGCCTCGGGGACCATCGGCATGTAGACGAGCACCCGGTCGCCCTTGCCGACTCCTGCGCCCGCCAGCGCCCCGGCGAGCCGGCGCACCTCACCCAGCACCTCGGCATACGTGAAGGAGCGCTTGGTGCCCGTCACCGGCGAGTCGTAGTGGATGGCGACCTGATCGGCACGACCCCCCGCGACGTGTCGATCAAGAGCGTTGAAACACGTGTTGAGCGTGCCGTCGGGGAACCACCGATAGAACGGCGGGTTGGAGTCATCGAGGACCTGCGTCGGCGGCGTGATCCAGTCGATGTCCTTGGCGGCGGCACCCCAGAAGCCCTCGGGGTCGCTGATGCTGGCGTCGTAACTGCGGCGGTAGGCACCGGTCTGCTCAGTCATGGGCGCCAGCCTGCACCCCGATGCCGCCCGCTCGCCACCGGAGCGACTCGGATCACTCGCGATCCTGCGCCGGGACCGCGACCCCCTGCGCCGAACGGTCGCCCGCCCGCGTGCCATCTGGCAGGCTCACTCCGTGGAGATCGACCGGCTCGAGGTGCTGCGTGAGTTGCTCGCGCATCGCCGCACGCTGGGCGGGGTGCGGCTGCAGGATCTCGACCTGCACGCGGTCGAGGACGAGCTGCTTGCGAGGACCGACCTCGGCGATCTCGTCGTCCTCGGCGGCACGATGTCCTCGGCGCTCACCCTGCACCTCGTGCGTCACGGGGCGATCGTCTTCCCCTCCGACCCGCACGCGCCGCTCGATGTCTATCGCTCGCGGCTCTACAGCGCCGACGAGTTGTATGCCGGCCTCGACGGCCCGGGGGGATATGCCGCGACCCCGGATGGCCGGGCGTTTGCCTGGACCCTCGACAAGCGCTCGGGCCGTGACGCCTACGCGACGATGCTGCGCGCCATCCACGACCAGTCGATGACCGACGCGCTCGACGAGGTCCTCGACGGACTACCGGTCGTCGGCGTCATGGGCGGTCACGCCGCGCAACGCGGCAGCGAGGTGTATGCCGCTGCGGCGAAGCTCGGATTCACCCTGGCCGAGGCGGGTCTCATCGTCGCGACCGGCGGCGGGCCGGGCGCGATGGAGGCCGCCAACCTCGGGGCGTATGCCGGGTCGGCCCGCGAGTTGCACCGGGCGCTCGACCGGCTCGCGCGGGTGCCCACCTATCGCCCCGACCTGCAGGCCTGGGCGCAATCCGGGCTCGCGATGCGCGACCGGCTCGGACGTCGCCCCGACGCCGACGAATGCCGCGCCGGGGCCGTCGCCGGGGACCGGTCGGCGTGCCTGCGCTCGATCGGCATCCCCACGTGGTTCTACGGCCACGAGCCGCCCAATGTCTTCGGGCAGGGCATCGCCAAGTACTTCTCCAACGCGTTGCGTGAGGACGGGCTGCTCGCCCGCTGCACGGCGGGGATCGTCGTGCTGCCCGGTGAGGCCGGCACCGTCCAGGAGGTCTTCCAGGGGGTGACCCGGCTCTATTACGAGCGGATGGCGGGGGCGGGTGGCATACTCCCGCCGCTCGTGCTCGTCGGGCGGCGGCACTGGGACCACGTGCTGCCCACCTGGCCGCTCGTGCGGACCCTCGCGGCGGCCCGGCCGATGGCGCGGGTCGTGCACCTCGTCGACACCGTCGAGCAGGCGGCGGCGCTGCTGGCGCCCTAGCCGACGGCGTCGCGAGCGGCGACGAAGGCCGCCACGCACGCACGCACGTCGTCTTCGCTGTGCGCGGCCGACAGCTGCACGCGGATGCGCGCCCGGCCCTTGGGCACGACGGGATAGGAGAAGGCGATGACGTAGACGCCGTCGCCGAGCATGTGGTCCGCGATCTGCCCGGCCCGCCGTGCGCCGTCGTCGCCCGGGAACATCACCGGGGTGATCGGGTGCGGGTTGGCGTCGTCGCCGAGCAGGTCGAAACCGGCCTCGGACATCAGCCGACGGAAAAGAGCAGTGTTGCGCTGCAACGTCTTTCGCGCCTCGCCCGAGCCCGCGACGAGGTCGAGCGCGGCGAGCGACCCGGCGACGACAGCAGGCGCGACCGAGTTGGAGAAGAGATAGGGCCGCGAGCGCTGGCGCAGCAGCTCGACGACCTCGCGGTGGCTGGCGACATAACCGCCCGACGCCCCGCCGAGTGCCTTGCCCAAGGTGCCGGTGAGGATGTCGACCCGGTCGGCCACCCCGAACAGCTCAGGCGTCCCCCGCCCGCCGGCTCCGACGAAACCCACCGCGTGGGAGTCGTCGACGAGCACCATCGCCCCGAATTCCTCTGCGAGATCACAGATCTGCGGCAGCGGAGCAAAGGAGCCGTCCATCGAGAAGACCCCGTCGGTGACGACGACGACCCGGTGCGCCCCCGCCTCGCGCGCGGCCAACAGCTGCACCCGCAGGTCGGCCATGTCGGCGTTGCGATAGCGATAGCGGGCGGCCTTGGCCAGGCGCACCCCGTCGATGATCGAGGCGTGGTTGAGCTCGTCGCTGATGATCGCGTCGCCCTCGCCGAAGAGCACCTCGAAGACCCCGCCGTTGGCGTCGAAGCACGAGCTGTAGAGGATCGCCGCCTCCTGGCCGAGGAAGCCGGCCAGCCGCTGCTCGAGCAGCGTGTGCTGGGTCTGAGTGCCGCAGATGAAGCGCACTGAGGCCATCCCGAAGCCCCACTCGTCGAGCGCTCCCTTGGCCGCCGCGACGACGTCCGGATGGTCGGCGAGCCCGAGGTAGTTGTTGGCGCAGAAGTTCAGCGAGTCGGCCGTGCGGGTGCGCACGTGGGCCGATTGCGGTGTGGTGAGCTCGCGTTCGCTCTTGTAGAGCCCCGCGGCGCGGATCTCCGCCAGAGTGGTGGCCAGCTCGTCCTTGACGGACCCGTACACGTCGTCTCCTTCGACGAAAGCGGTGCCGGCACCACGCGATCGGCGCGCACCCGGCATACGCCTCCCACCGTATGCCGTCCGGTCACCGCCCAGCCAGCACCCGGCGAACCGCGGCAGCGAAGTCGGCCCGGACGAAGGGCTCGTCGGACCGGACGCTGAGGTGGTGGAGCACCGTCCCGGCGACGATGTCCATCATCAGCCGGGTCCGCAGGGCCGGCTCCGGGATCCCGAGCACGTCGAGCAGGACGATGGCGACATCGAGGATGGCGTGGTGGCCGTGGGCGGCCAGCTCACCGGCCCCGAGGAAGAACTGCATCCGGGCGCGCATGGCCACCGGCTCACGGGTGAGGGCGAGCTCGACCCAACCGGCCATGCGGTCGGCGAAGTCGGCCACCGAGTCGGGGGTGAGCCCGCCGAGCTCGGTCCACAGGGCCCCGTCCATCTCGACCAGCCGGTCGGTGACGGCGTCGAGCAGCTCTCGGGTTGTGGGGAATTCGGCGGCCGTCGTGCCCTCGGGGAGGCCGGAGGCATGGTCGACTGCGGAGGGTGTCAGACCCGGCACTGAGGCTTCGGCTAGGACGCGCACCGCGGCATCAACGATGGCATCGCGGTGCGGCGACGATCTCCCCTCGTCACGCACGCGGACACTCTAGGGGGTCTGGATCAACTCGACGATTCGTGCGCGCCAGTTGGACGGGAGAGCCTCAGCTCCAGTCCATGACGACCTTGCCGCATTCGCCCGAGCGGGCCGCGGCGAAGGCATCGGCCCACCGATCGGCCGGGAAGCGGTGGGTGATGACCGAGCCGATGGCCCGCTGGAGCTCGGCCGACGTGGCGAGCATCGAGGACATGAGATACCAGGTCTCGAACATCTCGCGGCCATAGATCCCCTTGAGGGTGATCATGTGGGTGATGACCCGGCCCCAGTCGATCGGATAGGGGTCCTTGGGCAGGCCGAGCATGGCGACCTTGGCCCCGTGGTTGAGGTTGGCGAGCATCTCGGCGACGGCCGACGGCGCGCCGCTCATCTCCAGCCCGATGTCGAAGCCCTCGCGCATCCCCAGGGCCCGCTGGGCGTCCTTGATCCGCGTGGTCGCGACGTTGACGGTGAGGTCGGCGCCGGCTCCCTTGGCCAGGGCGAGGCGATAGTCGGACATGTCGGTGACGACGACGTGCTTGGCGCCCGCATGCCGAGCGATGGCCGCGGCGATGACCCCGATCGGGCCTGCCCCGGTGACGAGGACGTCCTCACCGACGAGCGGCCACTGCAGGGCCGTGTGGGTCGCATTGCCGATGGGGTCGAAGATCGCCCCGAGGTCGGGGTCGATGGTGTCGGGCTGCACCCAGACGTTGGTCGCGGGCAACACGATGTAGTCGGCGAAGGCGCCGTCGCGGTTGACCCCGATGCCGACGGTGTTGATGCACACGTGCCGACGACCGGCGCGGCAGTTGCGGCAGTGCCCGCAGACGATGTGCCCCTCCCCCGACACCCGCGCGCCGACCTTGACGGCGGTGCCCGACGGCACGTCCTCGCCGACCTCGACGATCTCGCCGTAGAACTCATGCCCGATGACCATCGGCGCGACCACCGTCGACGCCGCCCAGTCGTCCCACTGATCGAGGTGCAGATCGGTCCCGCAGAGCCCCGCCCGCAGGACGCGCACCTTGACGTCGAGCGGACCGCACTGCGGCTCCGGTCGGTCGATGAGCTCGAGGCCAGGTCCTGCCGTCACCTTGGTGAGAGCGCGCATGGCGCTCACCCTAGTCCGGTCGGCGGACGCGAGGCAGGCCGGCGGGTCGACCCGCCGGCCTGCCTGCGTCCGGAGTCGATCACCCGCCCGGCAGCACCAGGTCGGTGACGACGTAGCCGTCGGTGTAGAGCTTGAGGGTTTCGCGGCCGAGATTGTCGACCGGATAGCCAGGCGGCAGCTTTGCCGACGGCACGTGATAGGTCGTCGTGGTCGTCGTCGCCACCCAGGCAGCCGCGGGGTCGCGGTCCACCCCGACGGGATGATGACGACGGCACCGGCCAAGGTGACCCGCGCCTTGTCACCCCCGGCAGGCACCGGCCGGGTGTCGGTCAGCGCCGAGGGCGACGCCGAGGGCGCCGGCTGGGTCGAGATGACCGAGGGACCGCCGGTCGACGTCGCGACCGGGCTGGTTGCCTCACCGCTGGTGGCTGGGCGGGAGTCAGTCGGCCGGTTGACCCACTGGCTTCCCACGACTCCGGCGGCGACGACCACGACAGCGGCCGCCGCGGCCAACGGCGCCAGCCACCGACGCGAGCGATCGGCATGCCGACCTGGGCCGGAGGGGCCATCGGTCGTTGCGTCGGGCTCGACCCAGGCGGGCGGCCGCAGCGTGTCGGGCACGACCGAGGTCGCCTGTCCGTGCAGGGCGGCGCGCAGCCGGCTCTCCAGCTGCTCGTCGACGAGATCGTTGCGGGTCATCGGGCACCTCCCAGCGCGTCACGAAGCTTGGCCAGCCCACGGCTGGCCGTGGACTTGACCGTCCCGGGCGAGATGCCCAGGGCGGCAGCGATCTGCGCCTCGTCGAGATCCGACCAATAGCGCAGCACGAGCACCTCCCTCATCCGGTGCGGCAGCGCCCGCACGGCCGCGAGCATCTCGGTGTCGACGCCGACCGAGTCGAAGAGCTCTCGCTGTCGACCCTCGTCGTCGTCGGCCACGAGGTGCAGGGTCCGACGGACCACAGCGCGATGACGCAGCTGGGAGCGGCAGCCGTTGACGACGGCCGCTCGCACGTAGCCGAGCGCCGTCTCCGGGATCCTGACGCGATCCTGGTTGCGGTGCAGCGAGACGAAGGCCTCCTGCACGACATCCTCGGCACTGCCGAGGTCGTCGACGATCAGGACAGCCAAGCGCACCAAGGAGTGCCAATGGGCGGCGTAGAGGCCGGGAGATCCAGCCGAGTCGGGGCCGCCGAGCCTGCGAGTAAGGGAGTCACGACCTCTAGTCGCGCGAAGGGCTCCCGAGGTTGCTTGCCGTCAGGCGGTGGTGGCTGCGAGCTGCCCACAGGCGCCGTCGATGTCGCGCCCGCGTGTGTCGCGGACCGTCGTGGGTATGCCGTGCGCGCGCAGCCGCTCGACGAACTGCTGCTCCACCCCCGCCCGCGACGCCGTCCACCGCGAGCCGGGCGTCGGGTTGAGCGGGATGGGGTTGACGTGCACCCAGCCCCGGCCGCGCTCGGTCAACAGTCGACCGAGCAGGTCGGCCCGCCACGCCTGGTCGTTGACGTCGCGGATGAGGGCATATTCGATCGACACCCGCCGCCCCGTCGCCGCGAAATAGCGGTATGCCGCATCGAGCGCCTCGGCGACCCGCCAGCGGGTGTTGACCGGCACCAGCTCGTCGCGCAGCTCGTCGTCGGGGGCGTGCAGCGAGAGGGCGAGCGTGACGGGGATGCCCTCGTCCGCGAGCCGGTCGATCGCCGGGGCGAGTCCGACCGTCGAGACGGTGATCCCACGGGCCGACATGCCCAACCCGTCGGGGGTGGCGTCGGTGAGCCGGCGGACCGCGCCGATGACCCGGGCATAGTTGGCCAGCGGCTCACCCATGCCCATGAAGACGACATTGGAGACGCGCAGCGGGCGCTCGCGCTCGTCAGCTGCGTCGCCTCCCGGCAGCTCACCGCGGCGCAGCATCCGAGCGCCGGCAACGATCTGCTCGACGATCTCGGCCGTCGACAGATTGCGGGTGAGCCCGCCCTGGCCGGTCGCACAGAAGGGGCAGTTCATCCCGCAGCCGGCCTGGCTCGAGATGCACATCGTCACCCGGTCGGGATAACGCATGAGGACCGACTCGACGAGCGCGCCGTCATGCAGTCGCCACACCGACTTGACCGTGCGGCCCTCGTCGGCGACGAGATGGCGCACCGGGGTGAGCAGCGTCGGCAACATGGCAGCGACGAGCGTCGACCGCTCGGCAGCCGGCAGGTCGGTCATCTCGGCCGGATCGTCGACGAGCCGCTCAAAGTAATGCGTGGCGAGCTGTTTGGCCCGAAAACCCTTGTGGCCCAATGCTTCTAACGCAGCCTTGCGTTCGGCCGGCGCGAGGTCGGCGAGGTGAGCGGGCGGCATACCCCGGCGGGGCGCCTCGAAGGTCAGCTGCCCCGGCGCGGGGCGGCGCGTGGGGTCGGGGAGGTCGCTCACGAGGCGATCGGCACGAGCACGGTCAGCACCGCCCACACGATGGGGGCGTTGACGACGAGGGAGTCGAGCCGATCCATGAGCCCGCCATGCCCCGGGAGGATGTGCGACATGTCCTTGACACCGAGGTCACGCTTTATTGCCGACTCGCACAGGTCACCGAGGGTCGCCCCCGGCGCGGCGAGCAGGCCGAGCACCACGCCCGCCCACCACGACCCGTGCAGACCGAGGGTCACGCAGACGATGCCGACGACGATGCACATGGCCACCGACCCCGCGAAGCCCTCCCAGGACTTCTTCGGGCTGATGGCCGGCGCCATCGGGTGCTTGCCAGCGAGCACGCCCACGGCATAGCCGCCGACATCGCTCGCGACCGTGACGCAGAGGAAGGTGAAGCTGCGCCAGGCCCCGTCGGGCGCGGCGAGCAAGAGCATGGCGAAGCCCGCCAACAGGGCTGGGTATGCCGCGAGGAACATCCCCGCGCTGACGTCACGCGCCGCGCCGATCCGGGCGTCGGCGCCGCGCCAGATCACCACGAGGGCGCCGGTGAGGACGAAGCCGACGAGCAGTGCTTGCTCCCCGGCGAAATAGGCGGCCGTGAGCATCCCCGCGGTGCCGAGCACGACCGGGACGGTGGGGACGTTGATCCCCTTGCGGCGCATGGCGTGGGCGATCTCCCAGCAGCCGATGGACACCGCCAGGCCGGCCAGCACGAGGAAGAGCCACTTGTGCCAGAAATGGGTGAGGATGATGAGACCGCCGAGCACCAGGCCGACGCCGATGGCGGCCGGCAGGTTGCGCCCGGCCCGCGACGTCGGGGCCGGTGCAGGCGCCGGTGCGGCGGGGACCGGCTCGCCCATGGGGGTGGTGGTCATCGCCGTCCTCAGACCTCGAGCAGCTCGGCTTCCTTGCCCTTGAGCAGGTGGTCGACGGTGTCGACGTATTTCTTCGTCAGGGCGTCGAGCTCCTTCTCGGCCCGCACGCCGTCGTCCTCGCCGACCTCGCCCTCCTTGATGAGGTGCTCGAGGTCGGTCTTGGCCTTGCGGCGGATGTTGCGGATGGAGACCCGGGCCTCCTCGGCCTTGTGATGGGCCAGCTTGATGTAGTCGCGGCGGCGCTCCTCGGTGAGCATCGGCAGGATGCACCGGATGATGACCCCGTCGTTGCTCGGGTTGACCCCGAGGTCGGAGTCACGGATCGCCTTTTCGATGTTCTTCATCGCCTTGGCGTCGAAGGGCTTGATGATGATGGTCCGCGCCTCCGGCGTCTGGAAGGAGGCCAGCTGCTGCATGGGGGTCGGCGCGCCGTAGTAGTCGACCATGAGCTTGTTGAACATCCCCGGGTTGGCACGGCCGGTGCGGATGCCGGAGAAGTCCTCCTTGGCGACCTCGACGGCCTTCTCCATCTTCTCCTCGGCCTCGAAGAGTGTCTCGTCGATCATCGGGGTGCTGTGCTCCTCGGTCAGTGGGTCGTGGCGCGGGCGAGGCTGGGGGTCGTGCAGGGGCCAGCCGTGCTCACCCGGCGGTCACCAGTGTGCCGATCCTCTCACCTCGCAGCGCGCGCGTGATGTTTCCCTCGCCCTCCATGCCGAAGACGAGCATCTCGAGGCGGTTTTCGGCGCAGAGGGCAAAGGCCGCCGCGTCGAGGATCTTCAGCCCGCGCGCGAGCGCCTCCGAGAAGGTAAGGGTGTCGAACTTCGTCGCCGTCGGGTCGGTCTTGGGGTCGGCCGTGTAGACCCCGTCGACCCCGCTCTTGGCGAAAAGCAGCTGGTGGCAGTGGGTTTCGAGGGCGCGCTGGGCGCTGACCGTGTCGGTGGAGAAGAACGGCATACCCGCGCCGGCGCCGAAGATCACCACGCGCCCCTTCTCCATATGCCGGATGGCTCGCCGCGGGATGTAGGCCTCGGCGACCTGACCCATGGTGATCGCCGTCTGCACCCGGGTGTCGATGCCGATCTGCTCGAGGAAGTCCTGCAGGGCAAGGCAATTCATGACGGTGCCGAGCATGCCCATGTAGTCGGCACGAGCCCGGTCCATGCCCTTCTGCTGCAGCTCGGCGCCGCGGAAGAAGTTGCCACCGCCGACGACGATGGCCACCTGGACGCCGTTGCGGACGGCCACGGCGACCTGCGAGGCAATGCCCTTGACGACCGACGGGTCGACCCCGATCGCCCCGCCCCCGAAGACCTCGCCCGAGAGCTTGAGCAGGACCCGGCGCGGTGCCGGGTGCTCATCCGAAGCGGCGGACGGTGCGGCGGTCTCGGGTGCGCTCATGGGCAGGCTCCTGATCGATCATGTCGGCGGTCGTTCGATCTTGCCACACGCCGGTCCTCGCCACGGACGCCCGCCTGCCCGGCCGGATCAGCGCAACGTCGCGACCCGCATGCGGGCCACCCGCAACTCCCGCAACCGCGTCTCGTAGGTCGCCCCGAGGCCGAGCAACAGGGCACCGAGGGCACCGAGCACGACCCAGCGTGGCAGGGCGGCCAGCTGCGCGACCACCGTCGGACCGAGCTGCACGAGCGCGTGCGCCGCGAGCACCGCCGCGCCGACGACCACGGGGGCCTGTAGACGGCGGATCGCGCCGACGACGAGGGTCGCCCCGGCGAGTCCCGCGACGAGCAGCACCCGCCACAGCGGGCCGTCGATCCACCCGGCCAGCGTGGACGGCATCAGGCCCACGCCGAGCGCCGGGCCGAGCGCCTCCCAGGACCGCAGCGTCGGATCGTGGACCAGCCGGTGCCAGCCGATGGCGCCGAGGGCGACGGCGGCGCTGAGGGTCCACGTCTCGACCGGCAGCGTGTGCAAGGACCAGCCGATCGCCGCCGCCAGCAGGCCGGCGCCGAGGGCGGCATACCGCACCGGCACTGCCAGCCACGGCGACGCCGGGGCAGCACGGCGCTCGCGGGGCCACCACCACTGGGCGACCGCGAGGCTCAGGCCAGCTGCGTACTTCGCCGGGTAGCGAAAGAAGCG
>CAZLGB010000002.1:0-50229 GCA_964558825.1 uncultured Intrasporangiaceae bacterium | reverse complement strand
GCCGTCGCCGAGGCGGACGGGCCCCGGGCTGGGCTGGAGTTGCTCGCCGGGCTCGACGAGGCGCTGCCGACCTCGCACCGGGTGCCGGCTGTGCGGGCCGAGCTGCTCGCTCGCGCCGGGCGCGCGCGGGATGCGGCCACGGCATATGATCGGGCAATCGCCTTGTGCGGCAACGAGGCCGAGCGTCGGCACCTCGTCGCCAAAAGGGGCTCGATCAGCAGCTGACGCACGTGGCGACGCTGAAGCAGTGCAGCAGCCATAGGGGACCTGGCCGGGTCTGGCAAAGTGGGCGGATGACTCCCACCATCGCGCTGGTCGGTGATGACCACGGGCACCCCAGCCATCAGGAGCTGGGCGCGCTGATCTCGCGGCTGAGTCGGGAGCTGGGCGTGACTGCCAGGTGGGTGCCGACCGTGTCGGGGGAAGACCCCGGCGGATTCGACGGAATCTGGCTGGTGCCGGGGTCGCCCTATGACGACGACCGCGCGGCATACGCGGCGATCACTGTCGCTCGCACGCGTGGCATCCCCTTCCTCGGCACCTGTGGCGGCATGCAGTATGCCGTCATCGAGTTCCTCAGGCACGTCGTCGGAGAGCATGCCTCGCACGCCGAGTCGGATGGCGAGGCCGACGACAACGCGGTCGCACGGATGACCTGCTCGCTCTATGGCGAGCGGCGAGTGGTCACGCCTGTGCCCGGATCTCGTTTCGCCACTTGGGTTTTGGCGCCGTTCGTGGGGATGCACTACTGCGATTTCGCGCCGACGGCGGCGGCCGTGGCGACCCTGGTCGAGCACGGGGTGGTCGTCGGGGCGACCGCGCCTGACGCGCCGGCCGAGGTGCTGGAGTTCCCGGCGCATCCCTTCTTCGTCGCGAGCCTCTTCCAACCGCACATCGGCGCGTCCCGCGGTGAGCCCATCCACCCGCTGATCGAGGCCTTCACCCGGGCGGTCCGCGGCACCGCGAGGTAACGTCGCCGCGACAGCCCATCGAAGCGGCCCCACCCACCCGATCGGAGTCTCGCGTCAGTCTGGCCTTCCTGGTGACCTCCCTGACGATCGTCGCGACCCCTGCTATACATGGCCTGGTCGACGTGGCCGACACCGGAATGTTGGTCGTCGACGACCGCGCCCAGTCGGTCCCGGCGGCGCGCACCGTCCTGAACGCGATCGTCGCCAACTTGCTCAACCCCAAGCTCACCCTTCTTCTTCGCCTTCCTCCCGCGGTTCGTCCCTGCGGGCTCGGGCGAGCTCGCACAGATGTTGGCGCTGTCCGCGGTCTTCATGGCGCTCACACTGGTGGTCTTCGCGGCATACGGCTGGTTCGCCGCGGCGATGCGCACCCACGTCATCAGCCGACCGGCCATCGTGCGGCGCATCCGTCAGCTCTTCGCGCTGAGCTACCTCGCCCTCGGCGCCAAGCTCGTCACCGTCGAGCGCTAGCGGCTCGTCGCCCCGGGGCTATGCCAACCGTGCGTCTTGGCGCACGATCGGCATAGCGCAGAGGAAGCCGGACCTAGGGTCGCCAGGACGGGTCGCGGCCCAGCCATCCGACGAGCTGCTCGTATGCCGTCGCATCAGCGGCCACGTCGACCACCTCGCCGAAGGGCATGTGCTCGCGTCCCTCCCGAGGCACGAAGCGCCGCGCCGCATCGGCCACCGGCTCGGCCAAGGCCGCGTCGAGCGCGTCGACCCGACCCAGGGCCGTCGCCAAATCCCAGGCGTGCGTGACCATTTCCTGCGTATAGCGCAACGCGCCGACCCGCCCGGGCACCTGCACACCAGGAGGCAGGCTCAGCACCCGATCGAGGACTGCATCGTCCGACCAGGTCGCCACCAGCACGTCGCGGTCACTCGCGGCGGTCGCCGCCAGCGCCTCGGCGGGTATGCCGGTCACCACCTGCGGCACGTCGGCCCAGGCTCCGCCGGTCGCCACATGCGTGATCCGGCGGAGGACCGCGAGCAGGTGCCCGGTGAGGGTCGCCACGTCGAATTCGTCGCAGGGGGTGGGCCGCCCGAGGTCCTCGGGCGTGATGAGCCCGATGAGCCGCACGAGCTGGTCGGCGGCGGCGAAGAAGACCGGGCGCGGGTCGGCCGGGATCGAGGAGTCAGCAGTCGTGGTCATGTCGTCAGACTGCCGGAGTGAACCTGACAGATACGGTCAGGTTTGTCTGCGATCCTCGACATCGTGCGATCCGACCGGCTGCTCAGCCTGCTGCTCATCCTCCAAGCCCGCGGCAGCGTCGTGGCGCCTGACCTCGCCCGCGAGCTCGAGGTCAGCGTCCGCACCGTCTACCGCGACGTCGAATCCCTCTCTGCCGCAGGCGTCCCCGTGTGGACCGAGCAGGGGAGGGGAGGCGGCATACGCCTCATGGAGGGCTATCGGACCGACATGACCGGTCTCACCGCCGCCGAGGCGCGCGCCCTCGTCGCGATGTCCGGTCGGGCCGTGCCCGACGATCTCGGCATGGGCTCGGCCCTCGCCAGCGCGGTCCACAAGCTGGTCGCCGCGGTGCCCGCCTCGCACCGCGGTGCCGCCGAGCAGGCGCGGGCTCGGGTGCTCGTCGACCACGTCGGGTGGTATCGCCGGACGCCCGATGCCCCGGCGCTCGACGCGGTGCAGGAGGCGGTCTGGGAGCAGCGGCGGGTGCGGCTGCGCTATCGCGGCGGCGCGTCGGGTGGCTCCGAGTCGACCGCGCTCGTCGACCCCTACGGGCTCGTCGTCAAGGCCGGTCTCTGGTATCTCGTCGGCCAACACCGCGGCGAGGAGCGGATGTGGCGTGTCGACCGCGTGGCCCACGCCACCGTGCTCGACGAGCCCTCGCGCGCACCCGCTGACGTCGACCTCGCGGCCGTCTGGGAGCGGCTGCGCGACCGGCTCGAGCGGCCCGAGGGAGTCGAGGCGGTCGAGGTGACCCTGCGCACGCCGCGCGAGCTGCTCGACATGGTGTTGCGGGTCACCGCGCCGCGGCGCCTCGACGCGCAAGCGCCGGCCGTGGACCGTATGCCGGTCGCCGAGCCGGATGCCGACGGCTGGGTCACCCTGCGGATGTCCTTCCGTGGGGCCAGGGGAGCGATGGCCGCGCTCATCGCCTTCGGCGGCGACATCGAGGTCATCTCTCCTGAGTCGGTGCGGGCCGAGATCCGCCGGACCGCGCTGGCCGCCGCCGGCCGGCATACGGACGCGGGCAGCTGACCGAGCCCAAGGGGCGGCGAGCACCCGGGCTCAGGGCCGAGGTAAACAGCGCTCCCCGGGACGCTCGCCGGCCCGCCCTGGGGGAAGCCGGCGGCATCCCCGGAGCGAAGCCGCCGGGGCTCTCGGCGGCCGGCCCACCGCTACCGAGCCGCGACCGGGTGAGCATCTGCAGCGCGGTGCCCGCGGGCACGACCGTCCCCCTGCGCGGGCTACGGCGCGACCGATACGGACTGCCCGACAGGCAAAATTGCCCAAAGGGCAAGATTGTCTCTAGGCTGCTCGAGCGGCATACCTGCTGCCCAGTCGTCTGCTCTGCCTGAGGATCACCGTGTCGATCGCCCTCTATCGCCTGGCCCGCTTCGCCTACGGGCACCCTGCCCGAGTCCTGGCCGCCTGGGGGCTCGCCGTCCTCGCTGTCGTCGGCATGGCGGTGACCCAGTCGCCGCGGATCTCCGGTGGCGTCTCGCTCTCGGGCACGTCCTCGCAGGTCGTGCTCGACACCATCGCCTCGCGGTTGCCGATCGCGGCGGGCGCGGCGGGCAGCGTCGTCTTCGTCGCAGAGGACGGTGGGCGCATCGACACGCCTGAGCGGACTGCAGCCATCGAGGCAGCGCTGCAGGCAGCTCTCGCAACGGGATTCGTCGTCGACGTGGACGCCCGGACTCGTGAGGGGCGCGAGCAGGTGAGCGCTCAGATCCGCAATGCCATCACCCAAAGGATCCCGGCAGGGGTCGAGGTCTCCCAGGACGTCATCGACGCCAAGGTCACAGAGCAGGCCGACGGCATCCTCGCGCGGATGACGGCACTCACCGCGTCGACGGTCACCAGGGGGCATCACCTCGAGGGCGCCACCGGCCCCCTCGGTTGGGTGACGGTCTCCGACGACGGCACCGCGGGCGTCGCGACCCTGCTGCTCACCGGCCAGGTCGCCGACCTGCCCAACGGCTCACTGAGCACGCTGCGTGAGGCGATGGCCGCACCTGCCGCGCGGGCCGGCATACGCACCGCTGCCAGCTCCTCGCTCGAGCCGACGTCACCCCCGGTCGGCGGAGAGGAGGCCATCGGCCTGATCTTTGCCGTCCTCGTCCTCGTGCTGACCCTGCGCTCGCTCATCGCCGCCGGCCTGCCGGTGCTCAACGCCCTGCTCGGCGTCGGCATCGGGGTCGGCAGCGCCTTCGGGCTGTCGGCGCATTACGAGATGACCAGCTCGACCCCCGCCCTCGGGCTCATGCTCGGCCTCGCGGTGGGAATCGACTACTCGCTCTTCATCATTCACAAGGCCCGTGCGCTGCTGCGCAACCCCGCGACCACGCCTCGCGAGGCCGCTGCGCGAGCCGTCGGGACCGCCGGCAGCGCGGTCTTCTTCGCCGGACTCACCGTCGTCATCGCGCTGCTCGGGCTCATCACCTTGAGGCTGAGCTTCGTCACGACGATGGCCCTCACCGCCGCTGCGACCGTCGTGCTCGCCGTCGCCATCGGGCTCTCCGCGCTGCCGGCCCTGCTGGGCTTGCTCGGCGAGCGGCTGCGCCCGCGTCAGCGAAAGGCCGCCCGGGCCGAGTCCAATGAGCTGACCGCCGCACCCGCCCACCGCGACCTCGCGGCGAGTTGGGCGCGCGCGGTCACCCGCCGCCCGTGGCTGGTCATCCTGCTCGTGACGGCCGCCCTCGCCGCCCTCGCGATCCCCGCGACCGGCCTGCGCCTGGGTATGCCGTCCGGCTCGGTCGCGGCGGCCGGCAGCACCGCGCGGGTCAACTATGACGCAGTCACCAAGATCAGCGGCGAAGGCTCCAACGCGCCGCTCATTGTCGCGCTGCGCCGCCCGACTGGACACGCCGCCGACTTCGACCTCATGGACACCTGGAAGCGCGAGCTGCTCGCCGTCCCCGGTGTCGCCGACGCCCGGCTCATGGGGGCCAGCGACGACCGCGACCTCGTGGCCTTCAGCGTGCTGCCGAGCACCGGGCCGACCGACCCGGCGACCGAGGAACTCGTCCACCGCCTGCGCACGGCCTCACTCACCAACGCCGACGTGCCCGGCGTCACCGGGCTCACCGCCATCAACATCGACCTCTCCGAGGCGCTGCGCCGGGCCATCCCGATCTATCTCGGGATCGTCGTCGCGCTGTCGCTCGTCGTGCTGCTGCTCGTCTTCCGCTCGGTGCTCGTGCCCCTCGCCGCGACGGGCGGCTTCCTGCTGGCCATCGCGGCGACCATAGGTCTGGTCGTGCTGGCCTTCTCCACCGACGGCTTCACCTGGCTGGTCGGCCGCGACCGCCCGGGGCCAGTGCTGAGCTTCCTGCCGATCATGGCGACCGGCGTGCTCTATGGCCTCGCGATGGACTATCAGGTCTTCCTCGCCAGCTCGATCCGCGAGGAGCACGTCCACGGCGCCTCGGCCCATGACGCCGTCGTCGAGGGCTTCTCGCACGCGAGTCGGGTCGTGCTCGCGGCCGCGACGATCATGGTGTCGGTCTTTGCCGGCTTCGTGCTCAGCGAGGACACGATGATCCGCCAATTCGGTTTCGCGCTGTCGATCGGCATCCTCATCGACGCCTTCCTCATCCGGATGACGGTCATGCCGGCGGTCCTGCACCTCGCCGGTGAGGGGGCGTGGTGGCTCCCGCGCTGGCTGGATCGGCTGCTTCCCTCGGTCGACGTCGAAGGCGAGGCGCTCACCCGATTGCTGGGCGACCACCGATCCCCCGGCGCCCCGGCGCAGGAGCACACTCCGGCCCACGCCGCGAGCCGCGGATGACCGCCGGGCTCCGAGAGGCCAAACGCGAGGCGACGGCCCGCGAACTGGCCTCCACGGCATACGAATTGGTCGTGGCACACGGGTTCGCGTCGGTGACCGTCGACGACATCGTCGGCCGCGCGGGGGTGTCACGGCGCACCTTCTCCAACTACTACGCGAGCAAGGAGGCGGCCGTCGCCGCGACGCTGGAGTATGCCGTGTCAGACGGCCTGCGCGGGTGGCAGCCGTCGAGTTCCCTGACCTCGCTCGTCGGCCTCACCCGCCATGTGCTCGGGCACCTCTTCAGCGTCGGAGCGCCGGCGCGGCTCATCGAGCTCGCAGGCCTCGCCCGCGTCCACCCGCAGCTGCTGTCTCATGTGCTCGACGCGCATTGGCGCGCCTGGTTGCTCGCGGGAGCGCGGATCAGGGCGGCGCGCGCGAACCATGGTCCTACCAACGCCGTCGAGGTCGACGGGGTGATGGGAGCGCTGTTCGGGGCAGTGTCCGGCGCGGTCTTCGGTATCGGCGCCGGCGCCAATCTCCCTGGGGGAGAGTCAGAATCACCACCCCCGCTGGGCGCCGCTGCCCTCGTCGCCGACATGGGCGCCCTGCTCGATCGGCTCGAGCACGGCTTCGGTGCCGACTGACCGAGGCGGCGTTGCCCGGCATACCCCCCGGGACGGCCGGTGGATGAACGCGAGGTGACCGGCGCATGACGATGGCACGGCCGTGACCGCGGGGCGAACGTCCCATCGCCACGCGCGCGCAGGAGTGGAAGGATGGAGGTGGAATCCCTCCGACGACGCCTTTTCCAGGAGACCGCCATGCCCATCGCAACACCCGAGGTCTACGCCGACATGCTCGACCGCGCAAAGGCTGGGTCCTTCGCCTACCCGGCGATCAACATCACGTCGAGCCAGACCATCAACGCGGCGATCCGGGGCTTCGCCGAGGCCGGCTCCGACGGCATCATCCAGGTCTCCACCGGCGGTGCGGAGTTCGGCTCGGGCTCCAACATCAAGAACATGGTCACCGGCGCCTGCGCGCTCGCGGCCTTCGCCGAGGAGGTTGCCAAGAACTACTCGGTCAACATCGCGCTGCACACCGACCACTGCCCCAAGGACAAGCTCGACGGCTTCGTCCGTCCGCTGCTGGCCATCTCGGCCGAGCGCGTCAAGGCCGGCCGTGCGCCGCTCTTCCAGTCGCACATGTGGGACGGCTCGGCCGTGCCGCTCGCCGAGAACCTCCAGATCGGCCAGGAGCTGCTGGCCCTGGCCAAGGCCGCGCACATCATCCTCGAGGTCGAGATCGGTGTCGTCGGTGGCGAAGAGGACGGCGTCGCCGCCGAGATCAACGACAAGCTCTACACGACCCCCGAGGACGCCCTCGCGACGGTTGCGGCGCTCGGACTCGGCGAGAACGGCCGCTACATGGCCGCGCTGACCTTCGGCAACGTCCACGGCGTCTACAAGCCGGGCAACGTCAAGCTGCGCCCCGAGATCCTCAAGCAGTGCCAGGACGCCGTCGTCGCCGCCAAGGGCCTGGCCGCCGGCAGCAAGCCGCTCGACCTGGTCTTCCACGGCGGCTCCGGCTCGCTGCCCGAGGAGATTTCGGCCGCCGTCGACTACGGCGTCATCAAGATGAACGTCGACACCGACACGCAATATGCCTTCACCCGCCCGGTGGCCGCGTGGATGCTGCGCAACTACGACGGCGTCCTCAAGGTCGACGGCGAGGTCGGCAACAAGAAGCAATACGACCCGCGCGCCTGGGGCAAGGAGGCCGAGGCTGCCATGGCCGCCCGCGTCGTCGAGGCCTGCCAGAACCTGCGCTCGGCCGGCACCCACGCCTGACGCTCAGCCTGCTTGTTTGCTGGTTGTTGACACCGTCGCGCCCTCGCCCTTCTGGGCGGGGGCGCGACGCGCGTCTAGGCTCGCTCCCATGAGCGACAACCTCTTGGGTATGCCGGACACTCGCCTTCCCGCCGACCCGGCGGTGACGTCGGGCGGGCTGATGCCTTCGGGTATGCCGGCTGCCGACGTGTCCCGGGTCGCCGCGGCATACCCCTCGTCGTCGTTGGCGTGGGCGCTGCTCGCCGAGGACGCGCTCGGGCGCGACGATGCCGTCACGGCATACGCCTTTGCGCGCACGGGCTATCACCGCGGGCTGGACCAACTGCGCCGCGCCGGCTGGCGCGGGCAGGGGCCGATCCCGTGGTCGCACGAGCCCAATCGGGGCTTCCTGCGCTCGCTCGCCGCGCTGGCCCGGGCCGCGCGCGTGATCGGGGAGAGCGAGGAGCAGGTGCGGTGTGCGCAGTTCTTGCGCGACAGCTCCGCCGAGGCCGCGAGCGCCCTGGGCTTCTGACCCAGCTCCAATCCCACCTGATGATGAAATCTCGCGTTGGTTCTTTGATCGGGCGACGGCCGACTGGGAGTCTGTCCCGGTGAGTATCCGAGCCAAGCTCCTCTGGGCCGAGAGCGACCGATGCCTCGTGACCATCTCGCGGGTCCCGAAGTTCGCGCATGCGCTAGAAGGCTTCGTCGTTGAGGTGGGGGCCAAGTGGGCCGTCGTGCAGAACGTCCGGGACGGCGGCTACTTCGACGGCTACTCGGCCTTCCGGATCAGACACGTCCGACGGGTGAAGGTCACCTACGGTTTTGCCGCGCAGTTTGCGCAGACGCTGCCCACCTGGCCACCATCCTGCCCGGAGGGGCTTGACCTGGGCTCCACCCAGGCGGTGGTCCGCACCATGGCCGCCGCGTCCCCGCTCATCGGCATCGAGCGCGAGCAACTGCGCTCGGCGATCCGGATCGGCGTCCTTGAGGAGGTCACGCTCAAGCGCACCTGGCTGCTCGAGGTCGACCCCGCGGCACGCTGGAGCTCGGAGGCGACCTCCGGGATGCGCAACAAGGACCTCACCCTGGTGAGCATCGACTCGCTATACCTGCAGGCCCTCGCCGCCGTCGCCGGCCCGCCGCCCGGGGATGAGGTCGGCATACCTATGCGGCCGGCGCCGCCCCCGGCGCTGAGCTAGGTGTGGAGCGTTCCGGGCGATGCGCGTCATAGGAGCGCTCATGGCAGGCCTGAAGCCCTCGCTGAAGCCCTCGCTGGTGTGGTGATCACACCACCCCCCGGTGCTTCAGCGCGTGCTTCAGCCGAGCCCGGGGCAGTCGGGGCCGGGGTTGGGGCGGCGGTAGCATCAATGTCCTACTCAGGTAGTATCGAGAGGTGAAGTTGAGCATCAGCCTCCCTGAAGAGGACGTGGCGGCCTTGGACCGCTATGCCGAGTCGGCCGGCATACCCTCGCGGTCGGCAGCCATTCAGCGCGCCATCCGCCTGCTGGGCCAAGCCGAGCTCGATGACGCGTATGCCGCGGCGTGGGACGAGTGGGAGGCCTCCGGTGACGCCGTGGCATGGGAGGCGACCACGGCTGACGGACTCAGCGATGCTTCGCGGTGAGATCCGGCTGGTCGACCTCGAACCGGTGCGCGCCGCCGAGGCCAACAAGCGTCGCCCCGCGGTGATCGTCAGCAACGACCGCGCCAATTCCACTGCGGCGCGGCTTGGTCGCGGAGTGGTGACCGTCGTGCCGGTCACGAGCAACGTGGCCCATGTTTACCCCTTCCAGGTCGCCCTGCCGGCGGATCAGACCGGGTTGCGGGTGGATTCGAAGGCTCAGGCGGAGCAGGTCCGCGCGGTGTCGGTCGAGCGCGTTGGCTCGGTCCTCGGGGTCGTTCCGGCGCGACTCATGGCGCAGGTGGATGACGCCCTCCGCCTTCATCTGCAGCTGTGAATCACCGCTAGCGTCCATCGTGGCGGGCGGTCATTCGCGGACGACTCAAGTAGCTCTAGGCGTCCTACTGGGGTGCGAAGAGCAGAACCCTGACATCGGGCAGGGCTGAGAATGCCCGCCTGATCCGGGGGGCCACCTCGGCCCAGTCAAGTCCACCGAGGCCCCAGCCAAGTGCGGGGAGGGCGATCGACGTGATCCCCAGCTCGCGCACGGTCGCGACGAGGTCGACCAGACCCGCCTCGACGTCGGCGAGCTGAGACCTGCTCCTCCAGTGACCCTTGGTGAGGAAGTTGATGACGTATGCCGGTCCGGTCGGCTGACCGGTCGGCCACACGTGCATGCGGCCCAGCCTCCGAGCCGACCTCGTGGTCTGCGGGAGTGAGGAAATGGCTGAGCTCCAGGATCGGTCGTGGCCAGCCACGGCCGAACGTTCCTTCGTCTGATCGCCCAGGGAGCGATGGAAGCGGCCTGGTGTGGACGGCATACCGCTTGACGCTTGGCCTGCCCGTGGATGGCCCCCCACCTCCTGACTCCGCGGTGCTGAGCGCAGCCGCGGGGCTGCTCGACGGGGCTCGGCGGGAGGAGCGCACCAAGGGCACTGAGGACGTCCTGGTTGCCCTCGACGTTGTCCGTCAGGCGGTCGCGTCGACGGAACCCGACCGCATCCGCCACCGCGTCCTCCTCGAAGCGGCGACCTGCGTGGCAGACGAGGCATGCATCTCCCGGCTGGGGTCGCGACCGTATGCCGTGGCCGGGTCCGAGGAGTGGGCCGAGGCTGCTGCGCTCGCCGATGCCGCGCGGAGGGTCACGAGCTGTTTTGCTCATCAACCGGATCCAGCGCTGGAAGACCGTGGGCTGCAGTTGGTCGGACGCATCGTCACCGGCCTCATGGGCCAGTCGCCGGCGCTCGTCGGTAAGGCGATGATCGACTCGGCGCGGTGTGCTCAGCGCAACGGCGATTCGTCACGGGCTGCGGACTTGGCGCGAACGGTGTCGGACGAGTTCGCCCCATTGGTTGGGCGGTTTGAGACTGAGGACCCGTTTGATGAGCATGCGCTAGCGCTTGAGCATCTGCTCGCCGCGACGCAGCTCCTCATCGACCTCCGGGGGGCGACCCCGGAGCTCGAGGCAACCCGCAGCCAACTCGTGCAGATCCTCGGGCGCTCCAATTTGGACTGACCTGCCCCCGGCGAGTGTTGGCGTCAGTCGATGCCGGGGAGGGTGAGGCGGACGTCGATGACGTCGCCGTCGTCGATCTGCTCTGCTCGGCGCAGGGCGACGCGGAGGGGGAGCAGGTAGCGGCCGTCCTTGGGGAAAAGCGATGTCTCCCAGGAAGTTTCGCCGACGCGGGCCTCGACTGGCAGAACACCCCAGCCATAGGTGACCCGGCTGGCGACGGCGCGCAGGGCTGCGCTCTCGGCGTCGGGCACGGCCACGTAGAAGTAGGGCGCCGGCCCGCGCCACTGGAAGATCTCCCCGGAGAAGTCCAGCTCCATCGCCCCAGCATGCCTGATCCACGACCCGAGATCGGCTGACGGCGGATGGACGCGGGGGCTTGACAACATGCAACCAGTTAGTTGTATGTTAGATCCGTGGTCGAGAGCGAAGACGACCGGGCGGATGCCTTCTTCCGGGCGTTGGCCGACCGGACCAGGCGCGACATCTTGCGCCGGGTGCTGGCCGGAGAACAATCGATCACCGCACTCGCGGCAGCATACGACATGTCCTTTGCCGCGGTGCAAAAGCACGTCGCCGTCCTGGAGCAGGCCGGTCTGCTCGTCAAGCGCCGCCAGGGGCGCGAGCAGTTGGCCAGCGGTGACGTCGAGGCGGTGCGATCGGTGGCGTCCTTGCTCGAGGAGCTGCAGGACATCTGGCGCGGTCGCATCGCGAGGATCGACGACCTACTCGCACAGGAGGATTGATCACATGCCAGTCACCAACGTGACCACCGACCACGACGCTCGCACGCTCACCATCACGGCCGATTTCGCCGCCTCGGTGGAGCGGGTCTGGGCGGTCTATGCCGACCCGCGCCAGCTCGAGCGGGTCTGGGGTCCGCCGACCTATTGGGCGACCGTGGTCGACCACGACCTCACGCCCGGCGGCCGGGTCACCTACTACATGACCGGGCCGGAGGGAGACCGCCACTATGGGTGGTGGCAGATCCTTGCCGTCGACGCCCCGCGCCGGCTCGAGTTCGACGACGGTTTCGCCGACGAGACCTTCACCCCCACGGAGGGTATGCCGGTGTCGCGCAACGTCTTCACCTTCGGGGCCCACGACGGCGGGACCCGCGTCGTCTACACCAGCGTCTACGAGACGGCCGAGGGCCTGCAGCAAGTGCTCGCCATGGGCGTCATCGAGGGCGCCTCCTCGGCGATCAACCAGCTCGATGGACTGGTGGCGGCGACCCCCGCCTGAGCTGCACCGGCAGCGCCTCCAGCAGGCGCAGCCACAGCTCGCTCGCCGTCGGGAAGCTCGGCACGGCGTGGCGCAGCAGGTGGATCGGCACCCGCGCCGTGACGGCAATCGTTGCGGCGTGGAGCAATTCGCCGGCCTCCGGGCCGACGAAGGTCGCGCCGAGCACGCGCGCGTCGCCGCGGTGGACCACCAGCTGAGCCGCGCCGTCGATGTCATCGCGCAGCAGGCTGGCCCCCGAGGCCGCGGTAAAGGGCACCTGCACGACGACGACGTCATCGCCGTATGCCGTGCGCGCCTCGGCCTCGGTCGGCCCCACGGCGGCCACCTGCGGGTCGGTGAAGACGACCTGCGGGACGGGCACGTCCGAGGGCAACTCGGCCGGCTCACGTCCGGCGGCCCGGTCGGCGATCGCGGCGCCGAGGACCCGGGCGCGGTATTTGCCCCAGTGGGTCAACGGGGCCTCTCCGCCGGCGTCGCCGACGAGGTGCAGCCACTCGGGCAGGTCGCTGGATCCGGCGCGTAACCGCGCCGGATCCAGCCCCACCGTCTCGAGGCCCACATCGGCGAGCCGTGGGCGCCGGCCCACGGCCACGAGCAGCTCGTCGGCCTCGATCTCGCCGGTGTCGGTCGTCACCGTGACCGGGCCGCCGTGGATGCGGCCGACTCCGGTGTCGTGGGCATCGGCCCTCCGACAGTCGTTCACCGTCGCGGCCAGTCGGATGTCGACGCCGCTGTCCTGCAACGACTTTCGGACCAGCTCGGCGGCAAAGGGCTCCACCCGCGCCAGCAGTCGCGGCTCGCGCACGAGCATCGTCACCTGAGCCCCCAGTGCCCGCATCCACACCGCTGCCTCGCAGGCGACGACCCCGCCGCCGACGACGACCAGCTGGTCGGGGATCTCCAGCACCCCGGTGGCGTCGCGCGAGCCCCACGGTGCGCACGCGGCATACGGCTCGGGGACGACCGGCTCGCTGCCCGTGGCGAGGACCACCGCGTGCCGCGCCTCGAGCGTCCGCGCGCCGTCCTGGGTCTGCACCACCACGCGACGCTCGCCGGAGAGCCGACCGATGCCGCGCACGACGGCGATTCCGGCCCCCTCGGCCCAGCCCACCTGCGCGGCGTCGGAATATCCCGACACCCAGTCATCGCGCCGGGCCAGCAAAGCCTTGCGGTCCAACGGTATTGGCCCGAGCCCGCCAAGGTGTGCTGCCGTGGCCGCGACCTCGATCGGCCGCAGCAACGCCTTGCTGGGGATGCAGGCGTAGTAGGAGCACTCACCGCCGACGAGCTCGCGCTCGACGAGGGCGACGGTGAGGCCGCTGTGCTCGGTCGCATATTGCGCGACGTTCTCGCCGACCGGGCCGGCGCCGAGGACGATGACATCGAAGGTCTCGGAGGCACTCATCCCTGCAGTATCACCCTGCAGCCACGGCCCGCGCGCACGAACGAGCGAGCCAATCCGCTAGCCCTCCAACGCGTCCAGCTCGTCCTCGGTCAACAGCCGCGAGCGGATGATGAAGCGCATCCCCGTCGGACCCTCGACCGAGAAGCCGGCGCCGCGCCCCGGCACGACGTCGATCGTCAGGTGCGTGTGGCTCCAATACTCGAACTGCGCCTTGGACATCCACACCGGCACCTCACGCTCGAGCCCCACCCCGAGGTCGCCGAGGTGGATGTCGGCGTCGCCGAGGATGAAGTCGCCGTCCGGATAACACATCGGCGCCGACCCGTCGCAGCAGCCGCCGGACTGGTGGAACATCAGCGGGCCATGGACGTCGGTCAGCGACCGCACCAGCGCGGCGGCCTCCGGCGTGACCGCGACTCGGGAGACCCGCCCAGCCGACGACGGCTGGGCGGGCTCCACGGCATACATCTCAGTGCTCATGCGCGAGCGGCCCGATCAGAAGAAGCCGAGCTTCTGGGGGGCATAGCTGACCAGCAGGTTCTTGGTCTGCTGGTAGTGGTCGAGCATCATCTTGTGGGTCTCGCGCCCGATGCCCGACTGCTTGTAGCCACCGAAGGCCGCGTGCGCGGGATAGGCGTGATAGCAGTTGGTCCACACGCGCCCGGCCTGGATGCCCCGCCCCATGCGGTATGCCGTGTTGCCGTCGCGGCTCCACACGCCGGCTCCCAGCCCATAGAGGGTGTCGTTGGCGATCGACAGCGCGTCGTCGAAGCCGTCGAAGCTCGTCACCGAGACGACGGGGCCGAAGATCTCCTCCTGGAAGATCCGCATGCGGTTGTGACCCTCGAAGATTGTCGGGGTGACGTAGTAGCCGCCGGAGAGGTCTCCCCCGAGGTCGGCGCGCTCACCACCGGTGAGGACGCGGGCGCCCTCCTGCTTGCCGATGTCGATATAGGAGAGGATCTTCTCGAGCTGGTCGTTGCTCGCCTGGGCGCCGATCATCGTCGCGGTGTCGAGCGGATTGCCTTGCACGACAGCCTTGGTGCGGATGATGGCGTCGGCGACGAAGCGGTCATAGATCGGCCGCTCGATGAGCGCGCGGCTCGGGCAGGTGCAGACCTCACCCTGGTTGAGGGCAAACATGGTGAAGCCCTCGAGCGCCTTGTCGTAGAAGTCGTCCTCGGCCGCAGCAACATCGGCGAAGAAGATGTTGGGGCTCTTGCCGCCGAGCTCGAGGGTGACGGGGATGAGGTTGGCCGAGGCATATTGCATGATCAGCCGGCCGGTCGTCGTCTCACCGGTGAAGGCGATCTTGCGGATCCGGTTGCTGCTGGCCAACGGCTTGCCGGCCTCGAGGCCAAAACCGTTGACAACATTGAGAACTCCGGCCGGCAGCAGGTCGCCGACGAGCTCGACGAGCTTGAGGATCGACCACGGGGTCTGCTCGGCGGGCTTGAGCACGACGGCGTTGCCGGCGGCCAGCGCGGGGGCGAGCTTCCAGACGGCCATGAGGATGGGGAAGTTCCACGGGATGATCTGCCCGACAACGCCCAGCGGCTCGTGGAAGTGATAGGCGACGGTGTCGTCGTCGATCTCGCTGAGCGCGCCCTCCTGGGCGCGGATCGCACCGGCGAAGTAGCGGAAGTGGTCGATCGCCAAGGGCAGGTCGGCCGCCATCGTCTCGCGGACCGGCTTGCCGTTGTCCCACGTCTCGACGATCGCGAGGTCCTGGAGGTTGGCCTCCATCCGGTCGGCGATCTTCAGCAGGATGTTGGAGCGCTCGGTCGTGCTCGTGCGACCCCACGCCGGCGCGGCCGCGTGGGCGGCGTCGAGCGCGGCGTCGATGTCCTCGGAGGTCGAGCGGGCGACCTCGCAGAAGGCCTTGCCGGTGACCGGTGTGATGTTCTCGAAGTACTGCCCCTTGACCGGGGCCACCCACTGGCCGCCAATGAAGTTGTCATAGCGGCTCTTGACCTCGATGGTGCTTCCGGCAGCACCGGGCTGGGCAAACGTCGTCATGGCACGTCCCTTCGTGTCCGGCCCGTCGTCGTCGACGGATTGGGCCAGACCTTAAGAAGGCAGACGTTGCAACGATGTTGCATGGGTCACAGCGGTGCGCGGCTCCTCGCTCAGGCCGTATGCCGTGCGCCCCCGCCTGCGCGCGTCAGCCCTCCGGAGCGCCGTAAGCGATGACCTCGGTGGCCTTGGCGCTGAGCCAGACCGGCATACCAAGGTCCAAACCGAGCTGGGCGAAGGCCGCAGGGGTGATGTCGACGAGAGCCGGCGGGGCCCCGTCGACATCGAGGCGGATGCGATCGCGCAGTGTCTCGACGCCGCGGATGCGACCGGACCACACGTTCTGCGCCGACAGGGCCGTGGGCCGCTCGAGGTGGACGGCGATGGCACTGGGCGCGAGGGCGACGAGGGTCGGCCGGCCCAGCCCCAGCCCATCGGCGCCGCCCGCCGTCGTGCGCAGTATGCCGGTGGCCCCCGTCAGCTCGACCGACCCGGGGGCGATGAGTGTGCCCGGGTAGAGGTTGATCCCCACGAGACGGGCGACATAGTCGCTGACCGGACGGGCGGCCACCTCGCCGGGGAGGCCGAGCTGGGTCACCCGGCCGGCCTCGAGGACGAGCAGGCGGTCGGCGAGGGTCATCGCCTCGAGTGGGTCGTGGGTGATGAGCAGGGTCGCCCCTGCGAAACCCGCGAGCGCGCTCTTGAGCTCGAGCCGGGTCTGCTGGCGGGTGCGGGCGTCGAGGGCCGCGAGCGGCTCGTCGAGCAGGATCGCCTGCGGCTCGGTGGTCAGCGCGCGGGCCATGGCCACCCGCTGAGCCTGCCCGCCGGAGAGCTGGCGCGGCAGCCGGTCGGCGAGCTCGGCGAGGCCGAGTCGCGCCAGGGTCTCGCCCGCCCTCACCCGCGCTGCCTGACGCGAAAGTCCTTGCGCGCGATGGGGATAGGCGACGTTGTCGCGCGCGGACAGGTGCGGAAAGAGTCGGTAATCCTGGAAGACGACCGGACACTGCCGGCGGGTCGGGTCGACGAAAAGCCCCGCGCCCGGGTCGTCCCACACCGTCGCCCCCAAGGCGATGCGCCCACCCTCCAACGCGGTGAGCCCGGCCACCGCGCGCAGCAGCGTGGTCTTGCCGGCGCCGTTGGGTCCGATCACCCCGAGCACCTCGCCCGGGGCGACCTCCACGGCCACCTCGAGCGCGAAGGCGCCGCGCCGCACCCGCGCGTCGATGGAGAGGCTGCTCACGAGCCGACCCCCGGCCGCCAGCGGTCGCGGAAGACGAGCAGGACGGTCACCGACACGGCGAGCAGCACGAGGCTGAGGGCGACCGCGGCCGGGGGGTCGCTCTCGAAGGCCCGATAGACCGCACTCGGCATCGTCTGAGTCACGCCGGGGAGGTTGCCGGCGAAGGTCACCGTCGCGCCGAACTCCCCAAGCGCGCGGGCCCACGACAGCACCGCCCCGGCCGCGATGCTCGGGCCGATGAGCGGCAGGGTGACCGTCCGGAAGGCGAACCACCGCGACGCTCCGAGGGTGGACGCAGCCTCCTCGAGATCCTCTCCCGCCGCCCGCAACGCCCCCTCGATGGTCACGACCATGAAGGGCAGCGCGACGAAGGTCTGGGCCAACACGACGGCGACGGTCGAAAACGGGATCTGCCAGCCGGTCGCGGCATACAGCTCGCGTCCGACGAGCCCGGTGCGGCCGTAAGCCAGCAGCAGGGCCACGCCGCCCACCACCGGAGGGAGCACGAGCGGCACGGTGACGAGGGCCCGCAGCAGCCGCGTCGCCCGGGATGTGCCGCGGCTCAGCAGCCAGCCGAGCGGCACTCCGACCGCGAGGCAGAGCGCCGCGCTGACGGTGGCCGTGACGAGCGACAACCGCAGCGCCAGGATCACCTGCTCGCTCGACAGCAGCCGGGGCAGCTCACGCCAGGGCGCGAGCAGCACCATCGCCAGCAACGGGATGGTGAGGAAGGCGATCCCGACCGCGGCCGGACCAACGAGCGCGATCGGGGGGCGCGGCGTGCCCCGACGACTCACGGCTTGGCGAAGCCAGCGTCGGCGAGCACCTTTCGGCCGTCGGCCGACAGGACGTAGGCGACGAAGGCCTGCGCGAGCGCGGCGTTGGCGCTCCCCTTGAGGGCGGCGATGGGGTATGCCGTGGACGCGTTGACATCGGCCGGGATCTCGATGGCCTTGACCTTGTCGCCGGCGGCCAACGCGTCGGTGACGTAGACGACGGCCGCATCGGCCTCACCGAGGGTGACCTTGGCGAGGGTGGCCTTGACGTCGGCCTCCTGGGTCACCGGGGTCACCGTGAGGTGGGCGTTGGCGAAGACCTTGGCGGCGGTCGCACCGCAGGGGACCTCCGCCTGGCACAGGGCGACCTTGACCCCGGGCTTGGCGAGGTCAGCCAGGGCGGTGATCCGAGCGGGGTTGGCCGCCGGGACGACGACCTCCATGACGTTCTTCGCGAATGCCGTGGACGAGGCCGCCAGGCCGGCAGTCACGACGGAGTCCATGTTCTTCTGGGCGGCCGAGGCGAAGACGTCGGCCGGAGCACCCTGGGTGATCTGCGTGGCGAGGGCGGACGAGGCGCCATAGCTCATCGTCACCGTCGCGCCCGGGTTGGCCTTTTCGAAGCCTGCCTTGATCGTGTCGAAGGCCTTGGTCAGCGATGACGCCGCGAGCACGGTGATCTTGCCGGTGGGAACCGCAGACGACGAGGCGGTCGACGAGCCGGTCGAGGCGGTGCTGCAGGCGGCGAGCGCCAGGGCGACGACGGGCGCGGTGAGATGGGCGAAGCGGCGACGTGACACGGGCTTCCTCTGTCAGGTGGGTGGTGGGCTCAGGCGTCGGGGATCTCGACGGTGACATTGGTGGCCTTGACCGTGGCGACGGCCAGCACTCCGGGGGCGAGCGCCAGCTCGTCGGCCGCCTCGCGGCTCATGAGGGAGACCACTCGGAATGGTCCGGCCTGGATCTCGACCTGGGCCATGACCGTGTCCTTGACGACTCGCGTGACCAGCCCGCGGAAGTGGTTGCGCGCGCTCTGAGCGACCACGAGCTGGGCGCTTGCCCCGGTGCCCTGGTCGGCCACGAGCTGGGCGAGCGAGTCGCCGCGCACGACCTGACGTCCCGAGGTGTCGTGCTCGACCTCGACCTTGCCCGACTCGGCCCAGCGGCGCAGCGTGTCGTCGCTGACGCCGAGCAACTCCGCGGCCTGCTTGATGCGATAGCGGGGGGTCTCCATACCTGCGACGTTACCGCATCTGCGCATCCTCACAACACGGAACGCCGCCGTTGCGGATCATTGGATGCGCATGAGTGTGCTTCTGCGGATTTACTTAGCCCGGGCTTGTCGGGCTCGCCGGGCTTGTCGGCAGTGAAAAGGCCTCGACGGCGGCCGAGCTGGTCACGTGAGGGAGACCCAGCGAGGCGAGCTCCCAGAAGTGGTCAGGGCCGAGCCAGGCGCAGGTTCCACGACGTCGCGTATGCCGCAACCTCGCGCAGCGGTCGACCTCGTACGAGCCACGCATCGGTGGGCACGGGTGGCCCGCCGTCATAGCCGAGGGCGTAGCCGACCGCGCCCTCGCTCGTGCGCACGACGGCGCGTCGATTGACCAGGGCGTCGACGACGTGGACGCCCTCGGGCAGGCCGGCGATGAGCCCGTCGTAGAGCGTCCAGTCCGCCGGGCGCACGTCGCTCATCGGCCGCGCCGACCCGGCCGGCGAGGGAAACCATGGTGGGTGGCTGTCGCTGCGCTACCGTGGAATCGGAGACAACTCCTGTCTTCAACCGCATTCACGCACCTAGGATGGCAGATGAAACGATTCTGCGGTTGCCGCGCTGCATCGTCTGGCGCCGGGGCGGACGGATGAGCATCCCCGTGCCGATCGAGCGCCTTGCCGGGACGATGACCGGGTTCCAGCTTGCGGCGCTCGTCTGCCCGCGGGCGGAGGGCTGGGCCCAGGTCATCGTCGTCGACCCGGTGGCCGACGGTCCCGATCTCGTCATGGCACTGCCGGGCTCGGCCCGCGGGGCGTCGCCCGAGCGCCCGCTGCCGGTCACCCTGGTCTGGACGGGCGCGACGAAGTCAGCCAACGCCCTCGTCGTCGACGGGTGGGGGAGCGCGGTGGACGGTCGGTTGCGCGTCCGGGTCGATCACGCCGTGTTGCACGCACCCCGGCTGGGCTGACCGAGTCGCTTCCGGTCGCCCGGTCAGCCGAAGGCGGCGTTGAGCCGCTCGACCTGCGCGGCCGCGATCGGGCGCAGCGGGCTGGTGGTCGGCAGTTTCGCGTGCTGACGTTCCCACATCGCCAGATCGTCTGCGCCCCAACGGGATCGGGTCCACACGGCCATGAGATCAGCCTCACCGGACTGGAGGATGCTCCGGCGCAACGAGGCTTCCAGTCGCTCGCGGGTCTCGACGACCGCAGGCGCCTCCGACTGCGGCAGCAGCGGCCCCTTGTATGCCGTGACCGCCTCGCGCAGGCGTCCGGCGGACAGGTGGGCCTCGACGGTCTGCCAGTCGCAGAGCACCTCGGCGGTGAGCCGATAGGGCCGCGAGGAGAGGACTCGCTCGCCGAGCAGACCGCGCAATCGCGACATCTCGACCCGCAGCGTCGAGCCGCGCGAGCCGTCGGGATAGACATCCACCTCGAGCTGCTCGGCGGTTGCCCCCTGCGGGTGGCGGGTCAGCGCGACGAGGATCTCGCTGTGCCGTCGGCTCACCCGCAGCGAGCGCCCGTCCACCTCGAGGACGGCCTCGGGAAGCCCCAGCGCCGTGGCCCGCAGTGGTGCCGACACGGCATACGGCATGGGGGTGGAGCCGGCGAGCGTGTGCAGTGTGGCGGTGGCGGCCAGGCGAGCCAGCTCGGACTCGGCCATCCGCGCGGCTGCCTGGATCATCGCCAGGCTCTGCGGGGTGGCGACGGCGTCGCCTCCGGTGATGTCGACGATGCCGAGGATGCGGCGGCTGATCGGGTCGTGGATCGGCGCGGCGGCACAGCTCCACGGGTGGACGAGCCGACTGAAATGCTCGCCGCCGTGCACGGCGACAGGGGCGTCGAGATGCAGCGCCATGCCGGGGGCGTTGGTGCCTGCGGCGGTCTCGGTCCACGACGAGCCCTCGACGAAGTTGATCGATTCGGCGATGCGCATGACGCTCGGTGACCCGCAGACCCAGAGCAGCTGCCCATCAGCGTCACCGACCGCCATGACGGCGTCGCAGTCGACCGCTGCGCGCCCAAGCACGTCATAGAGCAGCGGGAAGACGGTCGAGAGGACGTGCGCGGAGCGATAGTCGACCAGGTCGCCCTGGTCGAGGACGACCGGGGCGAGGTGCCGCTCCGGGTCGACGCCTGCGGCGGACGAACGCAGCCAGGACGCCGCCACGACGGTGCGCACGTCGGGCGCCGGGTCGCCCCCCGCGAGGAATGCCTCGTGGGAGCGCAGCCGAGTCGCCCGCGCGCGCCGTGTGACCATGCTCACAGTGAAACCGATGCCTGCGGGCGCGACCAAACCGGCCGACGCCGTCCGTCGCCGAGCGAGGCCACGCGCGCGGCGAGCGGCACGGATTGGCGCGCCGGATCGGGCTATTCGGGCTGCAGCAGCTCGAGGTCGGCCAACAGGCTGAGGTGCATCGGGCTCCACCCCAGGGCCGCTCTGGTGTGGGCGCTGGAGGAGGGCTGGTCCGTGGCGAAGATCGGCCCCAGCGCGCCGAAGCCCTCGGCCGGCAGCGACTGCACCGGCAGCCCGAGCCGTCGCCCGATGACCTCGACGATGTCGCGCACCGGGTCGCCCTCGTCGGCGACCGCGTGCCACACGGTGCCCAGATCGGCCCCTTCGAGGGCGAGCCGGAAGAGCACTGCCGCGTCGAGCGCGTGCACGGCCGGCCAGCGCTGGCTGCCGTCCCCGGGATAGCCGGCGACTCCGGTCCGTCGCGCGATGCCGGTGAGTATGCCGGCGAAGCCTCCGGTGCCGTCGCGGTGGACGGTGCGCGGCAGCCGCACGGCACAGCTGCGCACTCCGCTGGACGCCAGCCCCAGGACGGCGTTCACCGAGCGCCCCCGCCCGCCCACCGGGCCGTCGGTCGGCGTGGAGTCGGCCTCGGTGGACACGCGCCCAGCGACGGCCGGGGTGCCAGAGACGGTGGCGAGGGGTTTGCCGCTCCCGACCAACGCATCACCCAGCGCGCCGAGCGCGGCACTCTCCTCGGCGACTGCGGCTGCCAAGGCCTCGGGGCTGCTGAAGTCGTTGCGGAAGGCCAGGTGCACGACTCCGTCACTCGCTGCCGCGCCCTGGCGCAGGACCTGCAGATCCCTCAGCCCACCCCGCAGGGCCTCCGCGCCCGCCGCGGTCACCGCCACCGCGGAGCCCTCCGACCGGGCCAGGGCGAGCACGTCGTGCCCACCGCGGCGCAACTCGGCGACGACGGCTGACCCGATCAGGCCCGAGCCCGGATCGGCGCGAGTGGGCGGCCGTGGTCGGCCCTGAGAGGTATGCCGTCTTCCGCGGCGTGCTGGAGGACCTCGCCGTGTCGGAGAGCGATCGGATGGAGTGAGCCGCCCCCGGTGACCTCAGTCGGCGGTGAACCGGGCGTGGACCACGGCCTGCAGCTCGACGTCCTCTGGCGACAGCTCGATCGGCCCAGCAGCAGTGCCCGGAGGGCCTCCGGCGCTCATCGGGGCGGCGCCCCGGACCGAGGCGGCATACGATCCGGGGCCGCCCTCGCTGGAGCGTTGCCCGCCGAGCAGGCCGGGGTCGGCGATCTCGACGAGCCGGACCTCTCCGGCCCCGGCGGCCGTGGCCATGGTCTGGGCGCGCTCGCGAGCACGATCGACCGCCTGGCGCAGCACCGCGGCCTCCTGTGCCGTGCGGGTCTGCTCGGTGAGGGCCCACTCGACTCCGTGAGCGGTGACCCCCTCCAGCCCGCCCCAACCGTCGAGGAAATGCGCGAGAGCGGCGGTGTCGCGGAACTTCACCCGGACATCCGACGCGGCGGCATATCGCATCGGCGTGAGGTTGCCCTTGTCCGACCAGGGCCGCCAACTGCGGGTGCGGATCGGCAGCACCGACGACCAGGTGGTCGGCGCCGGGTCCATCGCCGCGAGCTGGGCGAGATAGGTCGTGAGGTGGTGGACCAACTCGGTCGTGCGGCCGAGGGCGGTCTGCGGATCGGCGGCCTCGAACCCGACCGACAGGCGCACGGTGGCACGCTCGGGCGGCAACGAGGCCTTGCCGCGTCCCACGACAGTGATCTCCATGGCGCGAGCGTATGCCGTGCCGGCGTGCCGTTGTCGAGGCCCGGGTCGCCCGGCCGCTGCCCGCTCAGGAGGTCGCGCGCCGGCGCGGTGGTGTCGTGGCCCGGGCCGCCCGATGGGTCAGACTGAGCCATGGCCTATGACGAGGAGCTGGCCCACCGGGTGCGCGCGGCTATCGGCATCCACCCCGCTCTGCGCGAGAAGGCGATGTTCGGCGGGCTGGGGTTCATGGCCCACGGCAATATGGCCGTCGCGGTGAGCGGGCAGGGCGGGCTCATGGTGCGGGTCGACCCTGCCGACGCCGAGCGGCTCGTCGACGGGGCAGCGGTGACCCGTATGGAGATGGGCGGCCGGGCCATGGACGGTTGGCTGCGGGTGACGACCGAAAGCGTCGACGACGACGCCGCCCTGCAGCAGTGGGTCGACCGCGGGCTCACTCGCGCCGCAGCCCTGCCGCCCAAGCGCTGACGCGGGCCGGGCGCGCGCGGGCTTGTCAGAGCGGGCTCGTCAGAGTGACAGGGCGGCACGCACGAGCGCCGGGGCAGCGTCGACAAGCTCGTCGTCCGGCGCGGCACCGAGCCCGGCGTTGATGGAGCTGAAGAGGTGGCGCAACGCGGCATACACGCTGACGGCGAGGATCTGTTGGTCGCTGAAACCGTTGTCGCGCAACGCCTGCAGGCTGGCAGCGGGTAGCGCCCCGACCGGCCGGTGCCCGGCCAATGCGCGGGCGAGAGCGGCGAGCGCCTGGCCGCGCGAGTCGAGCCCGGAGTCATCCCCGGCCAGGACCTGGGCCGCCGCCTCGGCTCCCACATCACCGGCAAGTCGGGCCCCCCACGCGAGAGCGCAATAGGGGTCACCGATCGTGTCGGCTGTGGCGCACACAAGGACTCCCCGGTCGGCTCGCGAGAGCCCGGCCACCCGGACGCAGTGGTCGAGCAACCGGAAGATGTCGGCGTGGGCGGCGGGGTCGTGGGCCCAGATGCGTGCGGCGTTCATGACGTAGCCGCGCTCGGCGATGCTGTCCTGGGCCAAGGCCTGTGCCGCGCTGGTCGTGGGAGCGGGGCCGAGCAGGCCCGAGTGCGAGCGCTGGGTGACGGCCGCGCGAGCCGACCGATTGGTGGCCGTGTGTCGCCGGCGGGTTATCGGGGCCCGGGCGGTGAAGGCCACGGCGTTGATCGGCGCGCGTAGCGGCAGGCCGTCGCGCACGCGCGCCCTGGCGACGCGCACGGCATACGCCAGGAAGGCCTGCTCGCCCACCTGGCTGATCGCCTCGTATGCCGGCCCTGTCGAGGCCAGCGCCCGGGCGTAGGTCTCCGGGTCGGGGAATTCCCAGACGAAGGGGATGGCATGCCGCTCGATGTCGGTGAACCCCTGCTCGGCCAGCAGTGCCTCGCCCACGCCCGGACGCCCCAGCGTGACCAGTGCCGCCTGTCCCCGGACTTTGGCCGGCGCGGCCAGCGACAGCGGCTCGAGAGCCCAGGCGCCCGCAGAGGCCTTGAGATGGCCCCACCCGGTGATCCCCAACCGACCGCCTGGGACCAACACCCGGCGCGCCTGCACCACTGCCTCAGGTGTCGTGGCCCAGATGCCTCTCGTGCTCGTGACGACGTCAAAAGACTCGTCCTCCCAAGGCAATTCGCACATGTCACCGACGCGGAGGTCTGCGTCGGGGCAGCGGTCACGGGCGACCTCGACGAGGCGGGCCGACGCGTCGATGCCGGCGCACTGCACGCCTCGCACCGTGGCGAGCTCGATGGCCAGTCCAGCGCCGCACGCCACATCGAGCAGGCGGTCTCCGCCGCGGAGCCCGACCAGCGAGTGGAGGGCGGCATACTCGCGCAGGTTGCCAGGCTCGCTCAGCGTGGCGAAGTCGACGACCCGATGCCCCCATCCTTCGTCCACGGTCTCCCATTGCCGGATCTCGCTCATGCGGCGTCCCCAATCTCGATCGAATCCCTTGCAGCCCTTGCGTTTTCTGGCTGTCCTCTATCAGCGTGGCGTGAGTGGGATCAGTCGCGCGTCGCGCAAACGGGCCATCTGTCCGGAGCGCACAGTGGCCCGATCGGGCAGGTCGAGGGCCTTAGAGCAGCCCGGTGTTGATGGCGTATGCCGTCGCCGCCGCGCGGCTCGGTTGGCCGAGTTTGGTGAGGATGTTGGACACATGGCGATGCACGGTGTGCTCGCTGAGGAACAGCCGAGCCGCGATCTCGCCGTTGGTCAGCCCGCCGGCCACCAGGCCGAGGACCTCCACCTCACGCGCACTGAGCGGGCCGGGGGAGGCATCTGGGGCGACGCCCTGCGCGCCCGGCCCAACCGCGCCCGGGAGTGCCCGGGCGTGATCGGCACGTCGGGGGGCGCCCAGCTCCTGCAGTCGGGTCGCGGCCAACTCCGCCTGTCGGCCGGCCTCGGCCCGGTCTCCCGCGGCAGCCAAGAGCTGCGCCAACTCGATCCGCGTCTCGGCCTCGTCGAAGGGCAGCTGTGCCTCGTGGAAGGCGCGGATGGCCTCGCCGAGCCATCCCACGCGGGCTCCCGCGTCGCCGAGCAGGGCTCTGGCACACAGTGCTTGGCCGCGCACGGGTGCGCTGTCGAGCCGCTCGGCCAGCTCGTGCAGCTCGGCCGCGGCGCGTTGCGCCGCCGTCGCATCACCAGCGGCGTGGGCGCAGCGGACGGCGGACAGCAGGATCGACGCGCGTCGCATCCGATCCTCGGGGTGCGCCGAGTCGAGCACGGATCGCACGGTGTTCCATGCGCGTTGGGCTTGGCCGAGCTCGAGCTGGATCAACGCCCGGCCCACCACGGAGCGCGGGTCGAACTCCGCCTGGTCGAAGAGAGCGAGGGCGTCGTCGAACCGGCCCTGCCGACGGCGCAACTCCCCGAGCTGCACGGTCGCATCCGTGCGGAAGGCCCGGGCCGAGCGCTCGGTGCGCTCGAGGATCTCTGCGAGGGTCGACTCGGCGAAGCCCCATCGTCCGGTGGCCATCTGGACCGCCGCGTGCTGCACTCGGCAGGTCGTGAACAGGGCGTCGAGACCTCGCTCGAGCGACAGCGCCTCGATGCGCTCGCACCATTGGGCTGCGCGCGCGAAATCCTGCACCGACTGGCTGGCAGCGACCAGCCAACAACAGATCTTGCCGGTCCACATGACGTCCGAGACGTCGCCGGCCAGCGCGCTCACCGCCGCCGTGTCGAGCCGGCGCAGGCCGTCGGCCGGCCGGCCGAGCTGGACCTCGGCCCAGCCGACGAGCGCCATCCCGACCAGCTCGAGGTCGGCCTGCTGCAGCCCGCGACCGACCTCGACCGTATGCCGTGCCCGCGCCAGTGCCGTGAGGGGGTCGTGGGTGACGTTGAGAGCGAGCTCGGCCTCCCGCACCGCCAGCCAGCCGTGCTCCGGCGCAGCCGGGCTGGGGCTGCGGCTGCCCGCAAGCGCTCCGCTTTCGTCGCTCTGGTCGAGATCGCCGAGCAGATCGCGCGCCCGCCCGAGCCACCCCTGGGCGATCGCCGGCCCCTGACCGAACAACGCCGAGTCATAGCCGAGACTGATCGCGGCCCGGGCGGCCCCGACGTCGTCACCGGCCGCTCGATAGTCGCGGTAGGCCTGCTCGAGCGTGGCCAGGCATCCGGGCCCGTCGTCCAGCCACCAGAGCGACCGGGCCAGCCCCTCGAGGGCCGATCCGCGGGTGCTCCCGTCCAGCGCGTCCTCGGCGAGGATCGCGGCATACGCCAGCCGGGCCCCTTGCCAGTCGGCGTCGGCGAGCAACCCCGCTGCCGCGGAGAGGCGGGGGGTGGGAGCAGCGCGCGGGTCGGCGGGACCGGCCATCACTCAAGGATGGCCGGTCCCGCCGATTGGTGCGACCGATTCAGGACGCATGCCCGGCGGCCAGCGCGAGGACGTCGGCGGTGGTCAACGGCGACCCGCCGATGCCCCAGTCACCGCTCTGCACCTCGTCGACGGCACACCAGGTCACCGAGCGCATGTTCTCGCCCTCGATGCGGACCATGGCGTCGGTGAGTTCCTTGATGATGTGGCGCTTCTGCTCGGGGCTGAAGACGTCCTTGATGACCTTGACCTGGATGAACGGCATATCGATGCTCCCTGCTGCTGTTGTCGAGTGCGGCCCAACTGGTCGGGGCCGCTGCACCTCAACGGTCGCCAACCGCAGCCCTGCCCCGCATCGCGGGATCGGGCCATTCCCGGTGGACGCCCAGGGATGGCCCGATCGGGTCACCCCGTAGGGAAGGCACAGAGGGACGGCGCTGAGCGGATTGGCCCGGCGCGGACGGTCCGAAGCAGGTAGCTGCGCGGCGGCCTTAGGGTGGCGTGATGACGATCCGCCTCGGTTATCAGATCCCCAACTTCAGTTACCCCGGCGGTGCCGCGGCGATCGTGCCGAGCGTCATCGCCCAGGCCCGCGAGGCCGAGGCCAGTGGCTTCGACACCGTGCTCGTCATGGACCACTTCTATCAACTGCCCGGGCTGGGCACCCCGGATCAGCCGATGCTCGAGGCCTACACACTGCTCGGCGCGCTCGCGACGGCCACCTCGACCGTGCAGCTCTCGGCGCTGGTCACCGGCAACACCTACCGCAATCCGGCGATGCTGGCCAAGACCGTGACGACCCTCGACGTCGTCAGCGGAGGCCGGGCTGTGCTCGGCATCGGGGCGGGCTGGTTCCAGCTCGAGCACGACCAATTCGGTTACGAATTCGGGACGTTCACCGATCGTTTCCAGCGCCTCGACGAGGCGCTGCAGATCGTCGAGCCGATGCTGCGCGGGCGCCGTCCCACGGTCGACGGCCGGTGGTATCACACCCACGAGGCGATGAACGAGCCGCGGCTGCGCGACGACCTGCCGATCATGCTCGGCGGCCAGGGCGAGAAGAAGACCTTCCGGATGGCCGCGCAGTATGCCGACCACCTCAACATCATCTGCGACGACACCGCCATCCCGGCCAAGCTCGCGGCGGTCGCCGAGCGGTGCGCCGAGGTGGGCCGCGAGCGCTCGACGCTCTCGACGAGCTATCTCGCCTTCCTCTTCCTCGGTGAGACCGACGAGGCGGCCGCGGCGATGTACCGCGACTTCGGCAAGGCCCGCGGCGTCGACATCGACGCGCTGCCCGAGGCGGCGCGGGCGGCCTTCGGTGCTCGCCACTTCGTCGGCGGTCCCGACACAGTTGCCGAGCAGCTCACCCGGCGGGTCCTCGAGCCGGGCATCAACGGGCTCATCGTCAACATGGTCGCCAACGGGCACGAGCCGGGGATGGTCGAGCTGGCCGGGCGCACGCTGCGACCGCTCGTCGGCTGACTCGCGGCTGACCGTCACCGGACGATCAGCCCGGCGAGACCCAGCCCGCCTCGTGCGCGCGGGCGATCCCGTCGAGGATGAGCTCCAGCGCGAAGCCGAACTCAAAGTCCTCGTCGCACCCGCCCGCCCCTGGGCGACGCGCCTGCGCGTCGGCCGCCACCGCAAGGATGCTCGGGTATGCCGTGGGGTCGGGTGCCGGGGCGGTCGACGGGGCGCGCCGCGCAGACGCGTCGGTGCCGGGGTCGTTGAACAGCTCCGGGCTGAAACCCCAGATCCTGTTTCCCAGGGCATGCATGCCGTGGTGGGCGAGGTCGGGGGAGAGGCCGCCGGCGAGCAGGATCGCGGTGAGCGCCTCCATGTGCCCGAGCACCGTGGCCGTGCGTCGGGTGCGTGTCTCGATGGCTCGTCGCGCCCATGGATGACGGGCCACGGCTGTCCGTGCGTCGTAGACCGATGCGACGAATTGCTTTCTCCAGTCGCCCTTTTCCGCTCCGCGGGGCCGGTCATCGGCTCCGCCTCGATCCGCGGAGCGGAAGCTCGCGATGACCGTGTCGACCATCCCGTCGAGCAGGTCTTCCTTGTCGCTCACGTGCTTGTAGAGGGCCATCGGCACGACCCCGAGCGCGTCGGCCAGTCGGCGCATGCTCACCGCATCGACCCCCTCGGCATCGGCCAGCGCCACGGCCGCGTCGAGCACCCGGGCGCGACTCAGCGGCTCGCGGGTGCGAGGCGAGGCGGGCGGCATACATCCTCCGTCGGGTTGACGCGGTGTACATCGTATACCTATGCTGAAGGGAATCGGGTGTACGCCGTACACCTATGGCGTCCGGAGGTCCCGCTCATGTCCCATCCACGTCCTCTGGCCCGCCTTGCGGCCGGCCTCTTCCTCGTCACCTGGGTGACCTCGGTCGCTGCCGTGCCGCTCTACGGCGGCTCGGCCTTCGACCCGACCGCGTCGCCCGCCGGGCGCACCTCGGTCCTCAGCGCCGCGCTGCTCGAGGTGATCCTCGCGGTGGCCGTCGTCGGGACCTCGCTCGCGCTCTATCCGCTGCTGCGCCCGCACGGCCGCGGGGCTGCGCTCGGCTACGTCGCGCTGCGGACCCTCGAGGCGACCGTCATCCTCACCGGCGTCGTCGCGATCCTCCCGGTCGTCGCGCGACCGGGCACGACGGCCGGACCCGGGCTCGATCCCGGCGTCGCCGCGGGTCTGCACCTGCTGCACGACTGGACCTTCCTCGTCGGGCCGGGGCTCATCAACCCGGTCAACGCCTCGGTGCTCGCCGTGCTGTTGCTGCGACGCGGCCTGGTGGCGCGCTTCATCCCGATCCTCGGGCTCGTCGGGGCCGTGCTCGTCGCGGGCATGAATCTGCGGCTGATGTTCGGCCTCGGAGGAGTCCTGCCTGCGCTGGCTTTGCCGCTCTTCGCCTGGGAGATCAGCCTCGCCGCCTGGCTGGTGCTGCGCGGCATACGACCTGGCCGGGCGCCCGAAGGGACGCGAGTGCTCGCGGCCGCCTCGGCCTGAGGCGGAGTTAGGGTGCTACATGGTTGACTTCGCGACCCCCAATCTCCCCGCGCGCGACTACAACGCGACCGCCGCCTTCTATGGCGGGCTCGGCTTCGAGCAGCGCTACCGCGAGGCCGCGTGGATGATCCTCGCTCGCGGGACGATCACGCTGGAGTTCTTCCGCTATCCGGACCTGGATCCGACCTCGAGCTCCTTCTCGTGTTGCCTGCGCCTCGACGACCTCGATGCCTTCGTCGACGTATGCCGTGCCGCCGGCATACCTGACAGCACTCAGGGCTGGCCGCGGCTGCACACCCCGCGCATCGAGCTCTCGGGGATGCGCATCGGCTATCTCGTCGATCTCGACGGCACCCTGCTGCGCCTGGTCGCCAACCCGCGTTGACCGCAGTCGCGGGGGAAGGGGAGCGGGAGGTTGCCTGCTGAGCTGTGGTTCGCCGCGCTCCGCCGATCCAGCCCCGTCTCCTGCTCCCGCGATGTATTACCGCTCGGATTCCCCCGCCTGCGATGTAAAACCGCTCGGGAATCCGAGCAGTTATACATCGCAGCAGCTGGGGGCCAGGGAGAAAGGCCCGTCAGACCAACCGAGGCCGACGCAAGGACGCGGCGCGACCATGCGGGTGCGGCATACGGCGCACGGCATACGGACGGGGTGGCGCGCGTGGGCGGCGCGCACCGGTAGCCTGACGTGTTGGCTCGCCGACGATGAGCGAGCACGCGCAGGGAAGGAGCCCCGATGCCCGCAGTCGTTCTCGTCGGCGCCCAATGGGGGGACGAAGGCAAGGGCAAGGCGACCGACCTGCTCGGCAGCCGGGTCGACTATGTCGTCAAGTTCAACGGCGGCAACAACGCCGGCCACACGGTCGTCATCGAGCAGCCCGACGGCGGGTCGGAGAAATACGCCCTGCACCTGCTGCCCTCGGGCATCCTCACCCCGACGTGCACGCCGGTCATCGGCAATGGTGTCGTCGTCGACCTCGAGGTGCTCTTCCGCGAGATCGACGGCTTGCATGCCCGCGGCGTCGACACGTCCAAGCTCATCGTCAGCGCCAACGCCCACGTCATCGCGCCCTACAACCGGGTGCTCGACAAGGTCACCGAGCGTTTCCTCGGGGCACGCAAGATCGGCACGACCGGGCGCGGCATCGGTCCGACCTATGCAGACAAGATGTCCCGCACCGGGATTCGCGTCCAGGACCTCTTCGACCGGCACATCCTCGAGCAGAAGGTCGACGCGGCCCTGCGCTTCAAGAACCAGGTGCTCGCCAAGATCTACAACCGGCGTGGCATCGAGTCGGCCGCGGTGGTCGAGGAGCTGCTCGGGTATGCCGAGCGCTTGCGTCCCATGGTCCGTGACACCTCGCTCGTGCTCCAGCAGGCGCTCGATCGGGGTGAGACGGTGCTGCTCGAGGCCGGCCAGGCGACCCTGCTCGACGTCGACTTCGGCACCTATCCCTTCGTCACCTCGTCCAACGCCACGGCCGGCGGGGCGTGCACGGGGTCCGGCATCCCTCCGACGCGGGTCGAGCGGGTCATCGCCATCCTCAAGGCCTATACGACGCGCGTCGGCGAGGGCCCCTTCCCGACCGAGCTCTTCGACGCCAACGGCGAGTTCCTGCGCAAGGTCGGCGCCGAATACGGCACGACGACCGGCCGCCCGCGCCGGTGCGGCTGGCTCGACACCGTCATCGGCCGCTATGCCACTCGCATCAACGGGGTGACCGACTTCGTCATCACCAAGCTCGACGTGCTCACCGGCATGGAGACGGTGCCGATCTGCGTCGCCTATGACGTCGAGGGTGTGCGCCACGACGAGATGCCGGTCAACCAGAGCGACTTCCACCACGCCACACCGATATACGAGCAGCTGCCTGGTTGGTGGGAGGACATCACCGGGTGCCGGACCTTCGAGGAGCTGCCGGCCAACGCCCAGGCCTACGTGCTGCGCGTCGAGCAGCTCATCGGCGCGCGGGTGTCGGCCATCGGGGTCGGCCCTGGCCGCGACGCGATCATCGTCCGTCACGACCTGCTCGGCCAGGGCGTGTGAGCCTCGCCCGACGCTGACGGCTGACGCTGCCGACTGCCGTTGCCGACCGACGTCCCGGCGCGCAAAGGCGGGCCCTGCGCACGTGACGCGGGCGGCATACCCCTGGGGTATGCCGTCCGCGTCAGGTGCGCAGCCTGCGCTCAGTGGCGCCGCATGTGCCGCCGGTTACGGCCGACCAGCACGAGGAGCAGGCCGAGCAGGATCGCCCCGCCGCCGAGCCCGACGAGCGGGCCGAGCTCCGTGCCGGTCTGCGCGAGCGGCTCGCTGACGCTCGCCGTCACCGTGACCTGGTTGGACGGCGTCGACGGGACCTCCGTCGACACCACGGCTGCGACGTTGGGACCGGTCCACGAATAGCTCGCTCCCGCGGCGACCGCGGGGGCGGCGTCCACGGTTGCCCGCAAGGTCGCCAGCACAGTGCTGCCCGCGGGCAGGCTGGCGATCGTCCAGCTCACCGTCCGGGTCGTCGCGTCATAGCCCGTCGTGCAGGTGGCCCCCGTGCACGCCGCGCTGCCGGCGACGTAGGTCATGCCGGCCGGGATCGGGTCGGAGATGACGACATTGGTCTGGGGGGCATTGCCGGTCGTCGACACGGTGATCGTGTAGGCCACCGTCGATCCGAAGTCGACGACGCCGTCGCTCGGGGTCGTGGCATCGGGCTCGAAGGCCGCCTTGGTGATCGTCGTGCCATAGACAGGGGTCAGCGGCGTCGTCTCGCAGTCGACATTGTTGGTCGGGTCGGCGACGAGGGCGTCGGGGACGAGGGCGCCGCCCTCCGAGGGACCGGCGATCGGCGCGATGTCCACCGGGCAACTCGGCGACTCGGGCGCCGGGTCGTCCTGTGTCGTCACCGAGGCCAGGTTGGTGTAGGTCCCGGCCGGCGTCCCCGCCACGAAGCTCACCTGCAGCTGCAGCACGACGGTGCCACCGACCGGCAGCGCGGCCGGGTCGACATCGCAGGTGACGATCTGCCCGCTGGCGGAGCATTCGGCCGGACCCGAGACGAAGGACAGCTCGGCCGGCAGCACGTCGGTCACGGTGACCGGCTCGCCGAGGTCCGCATCCCGGTCACCCGCATTGGTCACGGTGATCGTGTAGGGGAAGACCTGACCGGGGGCGGCCTGCACGCCACCGTCGTCCTTGGTGAGGACGAGGTCGATGGCGGCGTCGTCATTGGTGACCGTGCACGTGACGACCGCGCCATTGGGGGCGGTGACGGTGGCACCCGTGGTCGTCGTGCTCGTCTCGCTGGCCGGGTCGGCCACGACGCACGTCCAGTCGCTGGCGGTGTAGCCCGTGGGCCCGGTCTCCGAGAGGGTGTAGGTGCCCGCCGAGGCGTCGGCCTTGGTGAGGTCGCTGCCTGCCGCCGGGATGGTGTCCGAGCCGGAGAAGGTCAGCAGCTGGCTGGTGGCCGTGAGCGCGAAGTCCGTGACCACCGCGTTGCCGCCGCTGTCGTTGACGAGGATCTTGTCGAGGGTCAGCGTGACCGGCTTGTCGTCATTGGTCACCGCGCACGACACCGTCGCACCGTTGGGGATGGTGACGGTGGCGCCGGTGGTGGTCGTCGTGGCACCGGTGGCGTCGGTGACGGTGCACGTCCACGCGCTCGCGGCGTAGCCGCCCGGGCCGGTCTCCGACAGGGTGTAGACACCCGCCGGGACGGCCGGGTCGAGCGCGCCGCCCGCCCCGCTCACGGTGTATGCCGGTGAGCCGTCGACTGCGGTCAGGGTGAAGTCGGTCGCCAGCGAGGTGCCGCCGTTGTCGTTGACGACGGTCTTGCTCAGCGTCAGCGACGAGGGCTGGTCGTCGTTGACGATCGCGCACGACACCGTCGCGCCGTTGGCGATCGTCACGACCGCGCCGTCGAGGATCCCCCCGACACACGACCAGGTGCCGGCCGTGTAGCCGGCCGGGCCGGTCTCCGACAGCGTGTAGCTGCCTGCGGACACGGCCGCTGCGGTGATCGCGGGGTCACCGGTGACACCCGACACGGTGGTCGGACCGGTCGCGGTCAGCGTCCAGTCGGTCGCGACGGCCGTGCCGCCGTTGTCGTTGACGACGGTCTTGACGATCGTCAGTGACGCGGGCTGGTCGTCGTTGATCACCGCGCAGCTGACCGTGGCGCCATTGGGGACGGTCACCGTGGAGCCGGTGGTCGTGGTCGTCGCACCGGTCGCGTCGGTGATCGAGCATGACCAGGTGCCCGGCGTGTATCCGCTCGGGCCGATCTCCGACAGCGTGTAGACACCCGCCGGGACGGCCGGGTCGAGCGCGCTGCCCGCCCCGCTCACCGTGTATGCCGGTGAGGCGTCGATCGCGGTCAGGGTGAAGTCGGTCGCCAGCGAGGTGCCGCCGTTGTCGTTGACGACGGTCTTGGTCAGCGACAGCGACGAGGGCTGGTCGTCGTTGGTGATCCCGCAGGCCACGGTGGCGCCGTTGGGGATGGTGACGGTGGAGCCCGTCGTCGTCGTGATCGCTCCGGTGGCATCGGTGACGGTGCACGACCAGGTGCCCGCGGTGTAGCCCGCCGGGCCACCCGCTTCTGACAGGGTGTAGACGCCGGCCGGGACCGCGAGATCGACCGCCGCGCCGGCACCCGTCACCGTGTATGCCGGTGCCGCATCGACCGCGGTGAGGGTCCACGCGGTGGGCAGCGCCGTGCCGCCGTTGTCGGTGACGACGGTCTTGGTCAGGGTCAGCGACGAGGGTTGGTCGTCGTTGGTGATCGTGCAGACCACGGTGGCGCCATTGGCGACGGTGACGTCCGTGCCGACGAGGGTGCCACCGGTGCAGGACCAGGCGCTCGCGGCATACCCGGGGATGGTCGTCTCCGACAGTGAGTAGGTGCCTGCCGATGCCGTCGCCGTGGTGAGGGTGCTGCCGACCGCCGGGTTGGTGTCGGTGCCCGTGAGCGGTGTCGGGCCGGCGGCAGTGAGGGTGAAGTCCGTGACCACGGCGGTGCCGCCCTGGTCGTTGACGACGATCTTGTCGAGGGTCAGCGACGCGGGCTGGTCGTCATTGGTGATCGAGCAGCTGACGGTCGCTCCATTGTCGATGGTGACGACGTTGCCGTTGAGGGTCGCGCCGGTGCACGACCAGGTGCCGGCGGTGTAGCCGGCCGGGCCGGCCTCGGAGAGGGTGTAGCTGCCCGCCGAGACCGCCGCCGCCGTCACGGCCGGGTCGCCCGTGACGCCGGAGGCCGTCGTCGGGCCGGTGGCCGTGAGGGTCCAGGCGGTGGGCAGCGCCGTCCCGCCGTTGTCGTTGACCACGGTCTTGGTCAGCGTCAGCGACGCGGGCTGGTCGTCATTGGTGATCGTGCAGACGACCCCCGTGTCGGGGGCGACGGTGACCTGATTGTTGGTCACCGGCACGGCTGTCGTCGTCCCGGCCAGGAGGCAGGTCCACGCGGAGGTCGTATAGCCGGGCGTGCTCGCCGGGGTCTCCGACAGCGTGTAGGTGCCCGGGAGCACGAGTGCGGTGGCGCCGGTTGTCGCGTCGTTGACGGCCGGGTCGGGCTCGTTGATGACGGGGGCCCCGGTGGGGTCGGTCGCTGTCAGGGTGAAGCTCGTCGCCGTGCCGCCGTTGTCATTGGGGAGGACCTTGTTGAGCGTGAGGCTCGTGACCTGGTTGGTGATCGTGCAATTGGGCGGCGGGAGAGCCGAATTGGCGAGCGACGCCGGAGGGACGATGAACCGGTTGCCGGTCGGCGCGCCGTTGGCGTAGATCGTCGTCGTGACGACGGGATGCCCCGCGGTGAAGATGTCGGTATAGGTGCAGCTGATGTTCTTGAGCGTCCACGGCGCCGGCACCGTCGTCTCGGCGATGGTGTAGTCCGGCTGCGAGATGACGTTGGTCCAGTTGTGGGTGCCACCCACGGTGATGTCGGCGTCGAGCTCGCTGACGTCGGCATCCGGCTCGGTGGTCGAGCCGCTGCCGTTGAGGTTCACGCCGAGAGTCGCGTCGTGGACGATGTCGAGGTCGGTCGCGTCGATGGCCGGCTTCTGGTCCACCGAGTAGTGGAAGAGCGTCGGCGCCGTGACGGCCGGATTGGCCGAGGCCTTGCTGACATCGAGCCCGCCGCAGTTGGTGATGGTCAGCGGGGTGACGACGATGAGGTCCTTGATGGTCGAGTTGAGCGAGCCACCCGTGACGGTCGCCACCTGGCCGTCCGCGCTGATCGTGCGGCAGCCGTTCTCCTGGAAGATGGACAGCCCGGTGAGGTTGAGGGCGACCTCGCCGTAGTCACCGGCGGCCATGCCGTCGACGGCGTTGGCCGGGATGTTCTGCGCGGTCCAGGCGCCGCCGACCATCTTGTACATCTCGAAGGCGACCGCGCCTGAGGACGGGTTGAAGTCGAAGTTGAAGAGGAAGTCGCCGTCGGTGTCGCCCTGGCTCGGCGCCAGGCCGTCGCCGTCGTCGAGGTAGAGCACGGCCTGCCAGGTGCCGGTCCCGCCGCACTTCATGTAGCCGACGTAGAGGATGTCCTTGATCTGGCCGTTGACGTTGACCTTCTCGGCGGCCATGTCGACGAAGTCGAGGTCGGTCTTGTTGTTGGCCTCGGGGCCGCCGACCGGCCACACCGGGCCGTCGCCCACCGCCGTGCCTGACACGGCGCTGTCGTCGCCGGCGATATTGCACCCGCTGGTGCCGCCCATGTCGATCGTGCGCTTGTCGAAGTAGAGGCCCGTCGTGGGATAGCCGTCCAGGGTCGTCCCCGGGCCGTAGGGCGTCTCGAAGTCCAGCGGCCCCGCCGGATCGCCGTCCATGGTGAAGGACGTCTTGGGGAAGAAGGGGTCGTTGGTCGCACTCGCCGTCGGCGCGGTGACGACGGCGGCCACACCGAGGGCGGTGACGATCGATATCGGCACGATCGCGGCCAGGGCGCGACGGGCAAGACCGCGGACAGACGGGGTCGACGGCAGGGACATAGGCATCCGTGGAGATCCTTACCTACGGCGAGACGACGCCGGGGGGGACCGGCATCAGGTGCCCCCGCACCGCTTCGCAGCGTATCGGCAGCGACCCACGGCGTTTGCGGCTTTTGCGCGAACTTGTCCCCCGTGAGCGCCGCTGCGGTCAAGAACCAGCCGAACGGCTGACCCCGATCAGTGCCGCTGCGCCGGGAGCACCGTCATCCGGTGCGCCGCGCGGGTGAGCGCGACATAGAGCGTGCGTATGCCGCCGGGAGACTCCCGGGTGATCTCGTCGGGGTCGACGACGACCGTCGCATCCCACTCCAGACCCTTGGTCGACAGCGCATCGAGCACCCGTACCCGCCCGCCGGCGGAGCCGTCGAGCTCGGCCAGAGCCGCGGCATACCGTGCGGGGGTGATGACGGCGATCGAGCCCTCGACGTCCTCGAGCAGCCCGTCGAGGGCGACCCGGACCGACGCCGCGGCCGCCTCGACCGTCGACCCGAGGGCGTGCTCGACAGGTGAGATGCCCGTCTCACGCACGGCCTCGGGCAGGTCGGCGTCGGGCACCTCGGCGCGGATGACCTCCGCGGCATAGTCGAAGATCTCGCGGGCGTTGCGGTAGTTGGTGGTCATGTGGAAGAGCCGGTGCTCCTGGGCGCCCCACGCCTCTGCTCGCGCGGTCGCGGACTCGGCCGGATCGGGCCAGGCGCTCTGCGCCGCGTCGCCGACGACCGTCCACGACGCGTGCCGGCCACGGCGCCCGAGCATTCGCCACTGCATCGGCGAGAGATCCTGCGCCTCGTCGACGAGCACGTGGGCGTAGTCATCGGGACGCCCGATCGTGCCGAGCAGCAGCCGCTCGCGAGCGTCCGCCGGGGTGACCTCGTAGGCCGGTTGCGCGTCGCGGCTGCGCCCGCTGCCGAGGCCGCCGGGCCCGCCGAGCTCGCCTGCGGCGAGGGCATCGAGCTCCTCGATCTGATAGAAGTCGCGCTCCTCGGTCTCCTGCTGCTCGGGCCCGAGCCGGGAGGCCAGCTCGTCGACGAGAGCGACGTCGGCGACCGACCAGGCGCCCGTCTCCAGGGCCAACGCGATCGACGCGCGCACCGTCTCGGCCTCGTCGGGCGTCAGCAGGCCGTCGGCATAGCGAGCCATCCGCTCGCGGTCGGCGAGCCAGAGGAGCACCTCGCGGGGGTCGAGCTGCGGCCACCAGGCCGCGAAGAAAGCCTCGACCTCGAGGTGGTCCTCGAAGCGACCCATGAAGTCGTCGCGGTCGGGGTGGTGAGCGGCCCGGAAGGCCGCCTCGGCCATCGCGTGTTTGGCCGCGGGCACGGCGAGATTGCGCTGGCTCTGACGCAGGGCTTGCGCGCGAATGCGCTGCAGCACAGCCGAATCCAGCCGCACCGCCGCACCGCCGACGAAGGCGCGAAACTCCGTGGGGCCATCGGGCACGTCGTCGCGCGTGGCCCGGGCCAGCACCTCGCGCATCCGCAACGAGCCCTTGATCGCCGCAGCCGCCGGCGTGTCGTGCCGCTGGGTCGAGACGGCGTCGACGACGTCGCCGAGGGCGCGCAGGGCCACCGACTCCTCGCCGAGCGAGGGCAGCACCCGCTCGATGTATGCCGTGTAGGCCGCCGACGGTCCGACGACGAGGATGCCGCCACCCTCGAAGCGGCGCCGGTCGGAATAGAGCAGATAGGCCGCCCGGTGCAGGGCGACGACGGTCTTGCCGGTGCCCGGGCCGCCGGTGATCTCGGTGACCCCGCGGGCGGAGGCGCGGATGGCCTCGTCCTGGTGGCGCTGGATGGTCGCGACGATGTCGCGCATCTGGGCGCCACGGCTGCGAGTGAGGGCAGCCATGAGCGCGCCGTCGCCGAGGACGACGAGGTCGTCGGGGGCCACGGCGACCATGAGGTCGTCCTCGACCCCGACGACGACCGGCCCCCGGCAGCGCAAGACGCGCCGGCGCAGCACCCCCAGGGGCTCGACGGGTGTCGCCCGATAGAAGGGTGCGGCGGCGGGTGCCCGCCAGTCGATGACGAGCGGCTCGTAGTCGTCGTCGCGCACCCCGAGCCGACCGATGTAGCGCACCTCGCGCTCGGCGGGGCGGGGCGCGAGGTCGAGCCGGCCGAAGACCAGCCCCTCGTATTGGGTGTCCAGGGCGTGCTGGCGACGAGCCGCGTGGAAGACGAGCGCGTCACGCTCGAAGAGCCCGGTCAGCTCCTCGTCGCGAGCCTCGCCGGTGCGCTCGGTGCGCCCGCGGGCCAGCCCTTCGGCGGCCACGGACCGGGCCCGCTCGGCGGCCTTGGCCAGCTCGGCATAGACGAGGTCGACGTGGGCCTGCTCGATTGCCAGCTCGCTCGCGAGCTCGTCGTCCCCGACCGGCGCAGTCGGCGAATCAACCGTCTGAGCGTCCATCCAGCGCGTGTGCCCCGTCCCTGAAGCCAATGGCGAATCGACCAGTGAGCCCGACCTGGCGGCCCGGACCCGGAATCATCGAGTCTAGTCCAGCCGCGGCGAGCCCCCCGACGGCTTCGCCCTAGGCTTGCGGTGTGAAGGTCCTCGTTATCGGTTCCGGCGGCCGCGAGCACGGCTTGGTCAGGGGTCTGCTCGCCGACCCTGAGGTCTCGGCGGTCATCGCCGCTCCGGGCAATCCGGGCATCGACACCATCGCCCTGTGCGAGCCGCTCGCCGACGTGTGCGATCGCGAGGCGGTCGTCGCGCTCGCGGCACGGCATACGGTCGATCTCGTCGTCATCGGGCCGGAGGCGCCGCTGGTGGCGGGGGTCGGCGACGCCCTGCGCGCCGCGGGGTATGCCGTCTACGGCCCCGACGCCGCCGCCGCGGCCCTGGAGGGCAGCAAGTCCTTCGCGAAGGCGGTCATGGCGACGGCCGGCGTGCCGACCGCGCTCGCCCATGTCTGCACGACCGAGGCCGAGGTCGCCGCGGCGCTCGATGCCTTCGGGGCGCCGCACGTCGTCAAGGACGACGGGCTGGCTGCGGGCAAGGGCGTCGTCGTCACCGACGACCGCGAGGGTGCGCTCGAGCACGCCCGCTCGTGTCTGGCGCGCGACGGCGGGCAGGTCGTCGTCGAGGAATACCTCGACGGCCCCGAGGTCTCGGTCTTCTGCATCTCCGACGGCACGGAGGTCCGCGCGCTCGCGCCCGCCCAGGACTTCAAGCGGGTCGGCGACGGCGACAGCGGCCCCAACACCGGTGGCATGGGCGCCTATTCGCCGTTGCCCTGGGCGCCAGCGCACTTCGCTGAGTGGGTGGTCGAGCACATCGCCCAGCCGACGATCAACGAGATGCACCGCCGCGACACCCCCTTCGTCGGCACGCTCTACGTCGGCCTGGCGATGACCTCGCGTGGGCCGCGTGTGGTCGAGTTCAATGCGCGCTTCGGCGACCCCGACGGGCAGGCGTCGCTCGCGCGGCTCACCACCCCGCTCGGGCGGCTGCTGTATGCCGCGGCCACCGGTCGGCTCGGCGAGATGGACGACCTGCACCACCGGCCCGAGTCGGCGGTGGTCGTCGTCGTGGCCGCCGACGGCTATCCGGGCACGGTCCGCAGCGGCGATGTCATCGACGGGCTCGACGAGGCCGCCATCGACGACCCCGACGTCTGGATCCTCCACGCCGGCACGCGTCGCGCCGACGACGGCACCATCCGCTCGGCCGGCGGTCGCGTCCTCGATGTCGTCGCCATCGGCGAGACGCTGGAGCAGGCGCGCCAGGCGGCATACGACGTCGTGGGCCGCATCCAGCTCGACGGCTCGCACCACCGCACCGACATCGCGCTCGCCGCAGCCCGCGGCGAGGTCCACCTTCAGGGGAGTGGCGAATGAGTGACCAGACGACGACCTCGGCGGCTGCGGCACCGAGGGGCGGCCTCGAGCTGCCCGGTTATGTCCATGTCTACTCGGGGAAGGTCCGCGATCTCTATGCGCCGATCGACCCGGCGACGGGCGCGGCACGCGACGACCAGATGCTGCTCGTCGCCTCCGACCGGATCTCGGCCTTCGACTACATCCTCGACACCCCCATCCCCGACAAGGGACGGGTGCTGACCCAGTTGTCGCTCTGGTGGTTCGACCGGCTCGAGGGGGTCGACAACCACCTCGTGTCGGCCGAGGTCCCCGCCGCCGTGGCCGGCCGGGCCGTGCTCGTGCGTCGGCTGGAGATGATCCCCGTCGAGTGCGTCGCCCGGGCCTATCTCACCGGTGGTGGGCTCGCCGAATACGAGCGGAGCGGGTCGGTGTCGGGGGTCCCGCTGCCGGCCGGGCTCGTCGACGGCTCTCGGCTGCCCTCGCCGATCTTCACGCCGTCGACCAAGGCGCCGGTCGGAGAGCATGACGAGCCGATGACGATGGCGCAGGTGCAGGCGACGGTCGGCTCGCAGGTGGCGGCCCGCATCGACGTGCTGACCCGTCGGATCCTCGCTCGCGGCAACGAGATTGCCGCCGAGCGCGGCATCCTCATCGCCGACACCAAGGTGGAGTTCGGCATCGATCGCCTGGAGGCCGACGGCGAGGGCGGGCCGCGGCTCATCCTCGCCGACGAGGTGCTCACCCCCGACTCGTCGCGCTTCTGGCCGGCCGAGGGGTGGCAGCCGGGTCGCCCGCAGCCGTCCTTCGACAAGCAATACGTCCGGGACTGGCTCACCTCGCCCGAGAGCGGCTGGCGGCGCGACTCCGGCGAGGCGCCCCCGCCGCTGCCCGAGCACGTCGTCGAACAGACGCAGGCGCGCTATCTCGAGGCCTACGAGCGGATCACCGGCAGCCCTCTGCCCTAGGGGTATGCCGGCTGGTGAGCTGCACGGCATACGTCCGAAAGACGCTCTATGACAGGGGATCCCGAATGACCACGCCATGGCCCGCACCTCCGGCTGGACAGGTGGCCGGGCGCTTTCGCATGCGTCAGCGGCTGACGATGATGATCAACCGCTACGAGTTTCATCAGGTCGACGCCGCAGGGCAGGAGGCCGGGCTGCTCGCCTTCGCCGAGCAAAAGCGGATGGCGCTCAAGGAGCAGGTGACGATTTACACCGACGCATCCAAGACCCAGCCGATCTGCGCCTTCAAGGCGCGAAGCGTCATGGATCTCGGTGCCGTCTACGACGTGACCGACGCGGCGGGTCAGCCGATCGGGTGGTTCAAGAAGGAGTTCGGCAAGTCCTTGCTGCGCTCCAGCTGGCTGATTGGCACGGCCGACGGCTTCCAGGGCAGCGGGCAGGAGCGCAATCCGACGGTCGCCACCCTGCGCCGGTTCTGGGAGTTCATCCCGATCGTCGGGGACATCCCCGTGCCCTTCCTCTTCCACTTCGACTTCGTCGGGCCGGACGGCTCCGTGGTCATGTCGAGCGTCAAGCGGGCGGCCTTGCGCGACGTCTATGAGGTTGAGCTGCCGTCGGTCGGTGGCTGGCGGCTCGATCCGCGCGTGGCCATGGCGATGTCGGTCGGCCTCGACGCGCTGCAGAGCCGCTGACGCGGCGTTCTCCCGCGGTCCCGCGCTGGCTCGGCATACCCCAGGGGTATGCCGAGCGACCACTCACGCGTCGTAGGTCGTCGTGCCCTCGACGCGCGGCACGTCATGCCAGCGCCCGTCTGCGGCGGAGGCCACGGCAGCCTCGGCAGCCTCAGCCGCCGCCCAGCCGTCGGCGACTGACGGCGCCAGCTGGGTGCCGGTGACGACCGAGCGCAGGAAGAGCTGCGCCTCGATCACCTTGAGGTCGTCGAAGCCCATCGGCACGCCGGGGCCGGGCTGGAAGCGAGCAAAGTCGCCGTGGTGCGGGCCGGCCAGGGCGGCCGTATAGCCGTGCTCGGGCCCGCCTCCGGTCTGGCTGACGAGGCAGGTCTGCAGCTCGTTGATCCGCTCGAAGTTCCACCGGACCGAGCCCTCGGTGCCATAGACCTCGACGACATATTCCGACCGGGGACCGATCGAGACCCGCGACGACTCGAGCGTTCCGACCACCCCGCTGTCGAAGCGCGCGAGGATGCCGACATAGTCCTCGTTGTCGACCGGGCCGCGCTCGTCGCCGATCTCGAAGCCGCCATGGCCCACGCCGACCTTGGTCGGGATGGGCCGCTCGGTGATGAAGGTCGACGTCAGCGAGGTCACCGAGGCGACCCGGCCGACGAGGAATTGCGCGAGGTCCAGCCCGTGCGACATGAGGTCGCCGACGACGCCGGCCCCGGCGCGGGCCGGGTCATAGCGCCAGGTCAACGGCCCGTCGGGAGAGGAGGCATAGTCGGCGATGAGCCACACCCGCACATTGGTCACCCGGCCGAGCGCGCCGGCGCGGATGAGCTGACGGGCCCGGGCAATGGCCGGCGCGTGCCGATAGTTGAAGCCGACCGAGGTGACCAGGCCGGCGGCCTGAGCCGCGCGAGCGATCTCGGCGCTCTCGGCCGCGCTGACCCCCATGGGCTTCTCGATCCAGAAGGGTTTGCCCGCGGCCGCAGCGGCCAGCGCCATCTCCTTGTGGAGGAAGTTGGGCGAGCAGATCGACACGACGTCGACCTCGGGGTCGGCGAGCACCTCGCGGTAGTCGGCCGTCGCCCGGGCGAAGCCGAGCTGCCCCACGGCATACTCGCGCGCCTCGGGGACCGGGTCGGCGGCGGCGAGGAGCCGGGTGCGCACGCCGAGGTCGGGATAGCGCAGGGGAGTGGCCAGATAGGAGGTGGAATGCAAGCGCCCCATCCAGCCGAGGCTGATGACGCCGACGCCGATGTCTCGCACAGGAGTTCGCCTTTCAGAGCTCTCAGAGATAGTGCCGCTGCGCGGTCTTCTCGCGCGCATAGTCGGCGTATGCCGCCTGGGTGCTCGCGAGGTCGGAGACCTGCGAGACCGGCACGTCCCACCAGGCCGAGCCCGGAGGGTTGGGGCCCATGAGGTCGGTCTCGATGTAGAGCGCCGTGGTGTGATCGGAGGCGACGGCTTTGGCGAAGTTGGCCCGGAAGTCCTCGATCGTGCTGCAGCGCAACACGTCTGCGCCCCAGCTGGCCGCGTTGGCGGCGAGGTCGAAGGGGACGTAGGCACCGTCGAGCCGCCCGCTCGCGCGGTTGCGCATCCGATACTGCGTGCCGAAACGCTGCGAACCGCGCGACTCGGAGAGCCCACCGATCGAGGCGAAGCCATGGTTCTGCAGCAGCACGAAGATGACCTTGAGCCCCTCGGAGACGATCGTCGCGATCTCCTGCGGCATCATCTGGAAGGTGCCGTCGCCGACGATCGCGACGACCTCGTGGGCGTCGCCGAGGGCGAGCTTGGCGCCGAGCGCCGCGGGGATCTCATAGCCCATGCAGGAGTAGGCATATTCCACGTGATATTGCACGGGAGTCGTTGCACGCCAGAGACATTGGAGGTCACCAGGCATCGAGCCGGCCGCGTTGATGACGACATCCTCCGGGCCCATGAGCTCGTTGAGGGCCCCAAAGATCTCGGTCTGCGCCGGCAGCGGCGTCTGCCCGCGGTGATAGCACTCGTCGGTCACGCGCTGCCATTCGGCGTCGAGATCGGCGGCCCGCTGGCGGTATGCCGCGTCGGTGCCCCATCCGGCCAGGGCGTCGGTGAGCGCCGTGAGCGCCTCGCGAGCATCGGCCACGAGCATGGTCGCCGAGTGCTTGGCCGCGTCGAAGCCGAGGGTGTTGACGTTGACGAAGCGCACGTCCGGGTCGGCGAAGATCGTGTGGCTCGCCGTGGTGAAGTCGGAATAGCGGGTGCCGATGCCGATGACGACATCAGATTCTCGCGCAAGGGCATTGGCCGCCGACGTGCCGGTCGAACCGAGGCCTCCGACGGCGAGCGGGTGGTCCCAGTTGATCGCCCCCTTGCCGGCGTGGGTGTCGGCGACGGGGATGCCGGTGGCGGTGGCGAAGGCACGAAGCTGATCGGAGGCCTCGGCATACACCACCCCGCCACCGGCAACCACGAGCGGGCGTTTGGCCGCGCGGATAGTCGCGACGGCCCGCGCCAGAGCGGCGGTCTCAGGCAGCGGGCGGCCGATGTGCCACACCCGCCGCCGGAAGAGCGCGACCGGCCAGTCATAGGCCTCGGCCTGCACGTCCTGCGGCAGGCAGATCGTCACCGCGCCGGTGTCGGCCGGGTCGGTGAGCACCCGCATGGCACCCAGCAGCGACGGGATGAGCTGCTCGGGCCGGTTGATCCTGTCGAAGAAGCGCGACACCGGCCGGAAGGCGTCGTTGACCGACACGTCGAGGGTGCCCGGGTCCTCGAGCTGCTGCAGCACGGGGTCGGGGATGCGCGTGGCGAATTGGTCTGAGGGAAAGAGCAACACGGGGATGCGGTTGGTCGACGCGAGCGCCGCGCCGGTGACCATATTGGTCGCGCCCGGGCCGATCGAGGTCGTCACGGCCATGGTCTGCAGCCGGTTGCGCGTGCGGGCGTATGCCGTGGCCGCATGCACCGCGCCCTGCTCGTTGCGGGCGAGCAGATAGGGCAGGTGCTCGGTCGGCGCTGCGGCGTCGGCGCCAGCTGCTGACTCCGCCTCAGCCGCCACCTGATCCTGCAGCAGCGCCTGCCCGACGCCCGCCACGTTGCCGTGACCGAAGATGCCGAAGATCCCTGTGACGAGACGGTATTCGGTCCCGTCGCGCTCGGAGAACTGGTTGGCCAGGAAGCGCACCAGCGCCTGCCCCACGGTCAGGCGGATCGTCTCGCTCATCGTCGCTCCTCGGAGGGGGTCGGTCGGGCTCGCGGGCTCGTCGCTCAGGGTGCCGGGACGAGGACGTCGCGCACCAGCTGGTCGAGCGTCTCGTCGGCCCCGAGGAACTGCCGCAGGGTCTTGCGCGTCGCCCCGAAGGAGTCGAAGTCCTCGGAGGCCATCCCATCAGCCTCATAGGCCCGCACGAAGTCGGGGATCGTGCGCAGGGCCGCGAGGATCTGCGGGTCGACCGGCAGCTCGATGCGCGGCTGCGGGTCGTGCCCGCTCGCCTGGAACTTCTCCTGCCAGGCGAAGGGGGGCGACAGGACGATGTCACCGCCGACGAGCTCGGTCCACTGCAACTCGTTGCGGTAGGCCGCAGCCAGCAGTCGCGAGCGAAAGCCCCGCTCGCGGAAGATCCCATAGGCCGCCTTGAAGGCTGCCACCCCGGCCCACTCGAGGTATGCCGGCTCGATGGCGATGCCGTCGCGCGCGACGACGTCCTTCATCCAGTCGTCGAGGCGCCCGACCATGATCGTCACGACATGCCCCATCCGGCTGACGTCGTGCCCGGCCAGCTCGCGCGCCCGCATGCCTCGCTCGATGGCCTCGGCCGCCGCCACCGCCTGCGGGACGCTGAATGACACGGTGACGTTGATCGACACCCCACGCGACACGGCATCCTCGATCGCGGCGATCCCCGTGTGCGTGGCCGGGATCTTGACGATGACATTGGGGGCGAGCGAGGAGAAGTAGACCGCCTGGTCGGCGAGTGCCGCGGCGTCGCGATGCAGGCGCGGGTCGGTCTGCATCGACAGTCGCCCGTTGTGTCCGCCGTATGCCGCGAACGCCGGCTCGAGCAACCGGGCCGCCTCCTGCGAGATCTCCTCGACGACCTGCCAGCCGATCTGGGACTCGGTGGCCGTGGGTCGAACGTCGGCGATCTCGCGCATGCGGGCCGACCAGCGGGGCAGATCGGCCTTGACGCACGTCACGGCGATGACGGGATTGCAGGTCGCGCCGACAGCGCCCCACGAGATCGACTGCGCGAGCTCGCGCGGGTCGGCCGAGTCGTTCCACAGCGCCGTCGGCGTGTTCTGCGTCATCGAGAGCAGTGGTGAGGTGGGTCCTGACATGGGTCCTCCAGGCGTGGTCGGCGTGAGTGCTGGCCTCGGCTCAGCCCCCGCCCCGACGAAGGGCGTGACTCGATCTAACTCGGCGAATCACCGCTCTGTCAATAGCTTGTCCTAACAAAGTGACAATAACACTAGTCCGCGTTGCGGTGTTTGTCGACATAGCGACGCATCGTCTCGAGCTGGTAGCGGGCCATGTCCTGCCCGGTCTCGTCCTCGGCGAAGACGCTGTTGCACATGACCGTCCCGGGCCGGTCGTAGAAGCCGATCTCGGCAAGCCCGCCGAAGAAGTCGTCCCAGTCGAGATCGCCGTCGCCGATCTTGAGGTGCTGGTGCACGCGCGCGGTGTTGCCGGGAGGGTTGGAGATGTAGCGCAGCCCGTGCGAGCGGTGGTGGTCCATCGTGTCGGCGACGTGGACGAGGCGGATGAGCTCGCCGGCCTCGCGCATGATCTCGCGCATCGGGTGACCCATGTGGAAGGTGTGGCAGGCGACGTAGACCATCCCGACGTGGGCCGAGTTGAGGCCCCGGATCACTCGGATCGCCTCGAGCCCATCCTCGACGAAGTCGTCCGGGTGCGGGTCGATGAGCAGGTCGATGCCCTCGCGCTCGATGATCGGGAGCAGCTCCTCCATCGAGCGGTAGAACGCCGCCTCGGACTCCTCGGGCCGCTCGGGGCGCCCGGAGAACTCGGTGCCGATGACCGAGCACCCGAGGTCGACGGTGATCTCGATGATGCGCTTCCAGTTGCGCACGGCGGCCTCGCGGGCCCACTCGTCGGGGCCCGACCAGCGCTGCACCGGGAGCACCGACGCGATGGAGATCCCGGCGTCGGCGCACGCCTTCTTCAGCTTGGCGACGAGGGCATCGTCGGCCTTGGGGTGGCGGAAGAAGGGGATGAGGTCGCGGTGCGGGGTGAGCTGGATCGAGTCGTAGCCGAGGTCGGCGACCAGCCGCGGGAAGTCGAGCAGGCCGACGTCGTGGTGAAAGGGTGTCGGGTCCTGGGCGATCTTCACGGCCACTACCTCCTGCGAATGTTAGGACATTCGCAACAGTAGCCTGGATGGCCCTTCGCCGCCAGACCCTCGCCAAGCGCTCGCGACCCCCAGCCGGCTAGCTTCCGGCAGACCCTCAGCCCGGATTCCGGTAGGCGAGGTCGGCGGGCCGCGCCACCTGCCCGAAAAGGTCGACGACCTTCGGCCCAGTCAACGGAATTTCGTTGACCAAGCGAAAGGTCGTCGACCTTGCGAGGGGCCCGGCATACGCCTCGTCCCGGGCGAGGAGCCGGCGCACGCGCGGGTTCCCGCCGCCGCACCGGGGCATCGGCGCGGCGGCGGGCTGGCTCGCTCAGGCGACGGGCTGGGCGGCCAGGTTCTTGACATCCTGGGTGGTGAGGCCTTGGCCGCCGATGCCCCAGCTGCCGCTGCGGACCTCCTCGACGACGACCCACGTCACCCCGCGCAGGCTCTCGCCCTCGATGGCGACCATCGTGTCGGTGAGCTTGGCAATGATGTCCTGCTTCTGTCCGGCGTCGAAGACGCCCTCGATCACCTTGACGTTGATGAGCGGCATGCGGGCCGCCTTTCTGTATGCCGTCCGCGGCGCCTGCCGCGGGCATCGGACCATCCGACTGCCACCAGTCTTCGGTTTGGCCCGGGTCGCCGTCGTCGGCCGTGACTACCGAGGTCGGGGTGGCGGCTACCGAGATCGCGCCAGTGCGCACCGCGGGTCGCGGGGCGGGTGCCACACTCGCCGATATGGACGCGACGGTCCTCGAGCGCGATGGTGAGCTGGCGGCCCTGGCCGGTGCGGTGCAGGATGCCGCCGCGGGGGCCGGCTGGGTCGTACTCGTCTCCGGCGAGGCCGGGATCGGCAAGTCGACCCTCGTCAACACGGCCCTGGCGATGGTGCCCCCGCGCGTGCGCGTGCTGGTCGGCCACTGCGACGACCTGGGCACCGCCCGGGTGCTCGGTCCGCTGCGAGATCTCGCCGATCGGGTGAGCCCGGCGCTCGCCGCAGCGCTCGAGCGGGGCGACAGCGGGGCGGTCATGCACGAGCTGCGCGCCGAGCTCGCGCAGGACGGGGCCCTCGACCGGCAGCGGCCTCACGGCATCGGTGAAGGCCCGGCCCAGGTCGGTGCCCTCGACCCGCGCCAGGGGCGCGCCCTGGGCGGTGGCCCAGCTGCCACGTTGTTGGTCATCGAGGACGTCCACTGGGCCGACGAGGCGACGCTCGACGTGCTGCGCTTTCTCGTCCGGCGGGTCGAGTCGCTGCCGGTCGTGCTCGTGCTGACCTTCCGCGACGACGCGCTGCCTGCCGATCATCCGTTGCGTCAGGTGCTCGGCCTCGCAGCGCGCTCGGGGCGCGTGCGTCGGTTGCGGCTCGCTCGGCTCTCGCCGGCGGCAGTTCGCGAGCTCAGCCGGTCGAGCTCGGTCGACCCGGATCGGGTCTTCGGCGTCACCTCGGGCAATCCTTTCTTCGTCATGGAGGTGTTGGCCGAGGGCGATGCCGACGCCGTGCCGCTGACCATTGCCGATGCCGTCGGCGCCCGGTTGGCCCGGCTCGACCAGCCCACTCGCTCGCTCATCGAGCGGCTGGCCGTTGTCCCCGGTGCCGTCGAGCCTTGGCTCGTCGAAGTCCTCGACGCGACCGGGCCTGACCGGGTCGCGCAGGCCGAGGAGCAGGGGCTGCTCACGGCATACCCCACGCGAATCGCCTTCCGGCACGAGCTGACTCGGCGAGCCATCGTCGATGCCATGCCCTCGGCTCGCCGGGTGGCTGCCCACCGCGAGGTGCTCGCGGCCCTGAGTGCGCGGCCCGACGCCGACGTCTCGCGCCTCGTCCACCACGCCGTGCGAGGCGGCGACCGCGAGGCTGTGCTGCGCTTCGGGCCGCAGGCGGCCGACCAGGCGCGGGCGGCTGGCGCGCATCGCCAGGCGGCGGCCCACTTGCGCGAGGTGCTGGCCCACCAACCACAGCTTCCCCCCGGCGAGGAGGCTCGGTTGTGGCAGCAGCTGAGCATCGAGGACTACACGATCGACGCACCCTCGGCTCCCGCGCGGGCTGCGATCGAGCGCGCTGTCGCGCTCTGCCGGCAAGTCGGCGACGAGGTGGCGCTCGGGCAGGCGCTGCGCTGGCTCTCGCGGATCTGTTGGTGGGCCGGGGACATCCTCGGGGCGCGCGTGGCCGGCGATGAGGCGGTCGCCGTGCTCGACGGGACCGGGCATCCGGCCGAATTGGCGATGATCCTCAGCAACCAGGCGCAGCTGCATGCCCTGGCCGGACAGGCCGCTCTGGCTGTGGAGGCGGGGGAGCGTGCCCTCGAGCTCGGTGGTCATGTCCCGGCGATCCGCTCGCACGCCCTCAACAACGTCGGGCTGGCGCTCGCCCGCGTCGACGACCCGCGGTGGCGGGAGATGTTCGAGGAGAGCCTCGCGACGGCGCTGGCGGCCGACGATCCCGAGCAGGCCTGTCGGGCCTATGTCAATCGGGTCTGGTGCGAGCTCGAGCGGCTCGACATCGAGGCCGCTGCCACTCGGCTCGCCGCCGGCATCGAGCTGGCTGAGCGGACCGAGTTCGTCACGTTCTCGCGCTATCTGCAGCTCATCCTCGGGATGGTCCACCTGGCGCGGGGAGAGTGGGACGAGGTGGTGCCGAGCGCGGCATACGCCCTCGACGGCTCGCCCCCGATCCGCGGCACGGCCCTGACGGTCGTCGGCCGGTTGCGGGCGCGCCGCGGCGAGCCCGGCGCGCTCGACCTGCTCCGCGAGGCATGGGAGTTGGCCGTGCGGGCGGACGAGTGCCAGCGCATCGGGCC
>CAZLGB010000001.1:0-59012 GCA_964558825.1 uncultured Intrasporangiaceae bacterium | reverse complement strand
CCTCGATGGTCAGCGGCCGGGTCGTGCCGCTGCCCTGGTGGGCGCCTGCCGCGCGCACCGTGGCCCGCAGCGCAGGGCTGTTGCCCGGGTCGACGGCGACCTCGACGGCGAGGGCCTCGCCGGCCGCCACGACCGTGGGCACGGTGACGGAGAGGGGGATGAGCAGGTCGCCCTTGGCGATGATCGGCTTGGCGCGCAGCACCCCTTCGAGCTCGTCGAGGGCGGCCGGATTGCGTTGCAGGTTGCCGTGATTGTCGGGGACGCGCCGCAGGGTGTTGTCATTGAGCGCCACCCCCTTGGGCGCCGCGCCGACGAGCGGCACCGTCGAGTCGCCCTGGAAGTCGTCGTCGCCGTAGTTGGCATAGATCTCCACCCCGTCGGGGCGCATGGCCACGGTCGTCTGGGTCGGCTGGTTGGTCCCGACGATCGCGTGGAGCTTCTTGGCGTATGCCGGGTCGCCGGCTTCGGCGGTCTCCAGCTGGTCGTAGAAGGCGAGCCCGTCGGCGACCATCGCCGAGTTGCCGTGGGGGAGGACTGCCGGATCGATCCGCTCGAGCTCGGCACCGCCGGTGACGCAGGCATAGGACGGCAGCAACTGGTGAAGCGACGGCAGCGACCGGCCGAGGTCGCTGATGAGCCCGCGCAGCGGCCCCATGGATGAGGGGGCGCCGTTGACGAGTTGGTCGACGGCATTCATCGAGCCGCGCATCGGCGTGCCGAAGGTGACGATCATCCCGGTGTGATCGGCCCCCTGGTGGGCGGCATACCACCGCGCGACGAGCCCACCCATCGAGTGGCAGACGAAGGTGACCGTCGCGCCGGCATACCGCCCGCCCTGGGCGCGCCAGCGCTCCAGCTCTCGCTGGATCGTCGGGGCCATCCAGCCGGCCGTGTAGCGATTGGACAGGCGCCAGTCGTAGGGCATCGGGAGCAGGTTGCCGGGAGTGTCGGCGGTCGGCTCGCGGTAACCGAGCGCGTGCAGCCGATCGATAAGCGGGGAATAGCCCTTGATCGGGGTCCAAATGCCCGGGATGACGTGGACGTCGTCGACGAGCGCCCGCGGCTCGATCCCGTCAGCCGGGTGGTCGTCACCGATCCCGTCGGGGAGCTTGAGCGAGCGCAGGCTCCCTCCGAGGGTGAACAGAGCGTTGATCAGGGCTCCGGCCGAGGGCTCCCACACGGGCTTGCCGTCTTTGTAGAGGGTCGACCCGGTGATCCCGGGCAGGACGACGACGAGGTCGGTGGGCTGGCGGTCGGTCATGGCGGGTGTCCTCCGGGGAGACAAGCGGTGGGACGGCATACCTCATGCGCGCACGTAGCATGAGGGTATGCCGCCCGCTGCAGATACGTCCGGCGTCTCACCGAACCCCGCACCGGCAGGGTCAGCCGCCAAACGCGTGCTCCTCGCGGCTCCACGCGGCTATTGCGCAGGCGTGGACCGGGCGGTCGTCACCGTGGAGAAGGCGCTCGAGCTCTACGGGCCGCCGGTCTATGTCCGCAAGGAGATCGTCCACAACAAGCACGTCGTCGAGACGCTGCGGGGCCGGGGTGCGGTCTTCGTCGACGAGACCGACGAGGTGCCCGAGGGCGCGACGGTGATCTTCTCCGCCCACGGCGTCGCCCCGGTCGTCCACGCCGAGGCGGCCGCGCGCTCGCTCAAGACGATCGACGCGACCTGCCCGTTGGTGACCAAGGTCCACCGCGAGGCCGTGCGCTTCGCCAAGGACGACTACGACATCCTGCTCATCGGCCACGAGGGCCACGAGGAGGTCGTCGGCACGAGCGGCGAGGCGCCCGAGCACATCCGCATCGTCGACGGACCGCACGCGGTCGCCGATGTGCAGGTCCGCGACCCCGACAAGGTCGTCTGGCTCTCGCAGACCACGCTGTCGGTCGACGAGACCCTCGAGACGGTGGCCCGGCTGCGCGAGCGCTTCCCGGCGCTCGTCGACCCGCCGAGCGATGACATCTGCTATGCCACCCAGAATCGCCAGCTCGCGGTCAAGCAGATGGCCCGTGACACCGACCTGATGATCGTCGTCGGCTCGCGCAACTCCTCCAACTCGGTGCGCCTCGTCGAGGTCGCCCTCGAGCATGGCGCCGCGGCCGGCCACCTGGTCGACTATGCCGCCGAGATCGACCCGGCCTGGCTCGACGGCGTCACCACCGTCGGAGTGACCTCCGGGGCCAGCGTGCCCGAGCTGCTCGTCCGGGACGTGCTCGACTTCCTCGCCGAGCGGGGGTTCACCGACGTGCAGCCGGTCGTCGCCGCGGAGGAGTCATTGCTCTTCGCCCTGCCCAACGAGCTGCGCCGGGACATCAAGAACCTCTCCGGACAGGACCCTGCCACGGTCCGCCACGACGGGTCCTTCTCCGGCTCGGGCTCGCTGCACTGAGTGCTTCGTCGAGCACGTCCTGAGCGGCGTCAGCCCACCTCTCGCTCGCGTCGCGCCACCACCTCTTGCACGATTGGCTCGCGCCCCGCGCCCTCGGCGGCCAGCTGCTCGTCGAGCGCCTCGAGCAACTCGACGGCGGTGAGCGGGCGTGGCGTCTCGAGCACCGGCGCCGGTGCGGGCAGCGGCTCGTCGGCCAGCCCGAGCTGCTGCATCCGCCGCGCGGTGACGAGCACCCGCCCCTCGAGCGACCCGACGAGCCCGTTGTAGGCCTGCACCGAGCGCCGCAGGCTCGCCCCGACCGCCTCGGTATGCCGACCCAGCGCGCCGATCCGCGCATAGAGGTCGCGGCCCAGCCCGAGCAGCTCGCGGGCTCCATCGGCGAGCGCGTCCTGCTGCCAGGTGACCGCCACCGTGCGCAGCAACGCCAACAGCGTTGCGGGAGAGGCCAGCACGACTCGCTTGGCCATGGCGTGCTCGTGCAGGCCCGGGTCGGCGGACAAGGCGGTGGCGAGCAGCGCATCGCCGGGCACGAAGCACACGACGAGCTCGGGGGAGGGGCCGACGGCCGACCAGTAGCCCTTGGCTGCCAGCGTCTCGACATGCCCGCGCAGCGCCCGCGCATGACGGCGCAGCAGGTCGGCCCGGGCCGGCTCGTCGAGCCCGTCGGCGGCCGCGGCGAGGAAGTCGCTCATCGGGGCCTTGGCGTCGATCGCCAGATGCTTGTCGCCGGGCAGGTGAACGACGACGTCGGGGCGCACCGCCGCCCCATCGCGGGTGCGACCGCTCCACTGGGTGTCGAAGTCGCAGCGGGGAAGCATCCCCGATACCTCGAGCACCCGGCGCAGGGTCAGCTCGCCCCACGCCCCGCGCGTGTTGGCCGAGGAGAGCGAGCCGACGAGCGAGGCGGTCTGATCACGCAGCCCGTCGGTGCTCGACTGCACCCGGGCCAGCTCCAGCGCGACCCGGGAGAACTGCTCGCCGCGCTCGCGCTCGAGGGTGTGCACCTGCGCGGCCACCCGGTCGAGGCTCGCCGCCAGCGGGGCGACGAGAGCGGCCGTCTCGTCGTCCGCCGCGACGGTGGCCTCGAGGTCGACGACCCGCTCGCGCAGCACGTCGCGCTCGGCCGTCGCCGCGGCGAGGCGCGCGGCATACCGCACCTGGATCACCAGCCAGGTGATGACGGCACCGGCGAGGGCGGCGAGAGCGAGCGGAGCAAAGCCATCCATGCCGCCGACGATGCCACCGGGCACCGACAACCCCGCCCCGACACGGCGGCAGGGGCGCGATCGCCCGTCGCCCGCACCATGTGCGCGGGCCGGGTCCTAAGCTTCCGGGCGTGAACTGGCTCAGTCCCGTGGAACTCGTCGGATATGCCGCCTCGGCGCTGGTCGTCGCGTCGCTGGCGATGACCAATGTCGTGCGCCTGCGCAGCATCTCGTTGGTCGGGTCGGTGACCTTCGTCGTCTATGGGCTGCTGCTCGGCTCGGTGCCGATCATCGTCACCAACGCCGCCGTGGCGGTCCTCAACATCTGGTTCCTGCGCAAGGAGCTCGGCGGTGGCCGGGCGCTGGGCGCGACCCCCATCGACCCGCAGGCGCCCTTCTTCGCCGACTTCATCGGGTCGCACCTGGAGGACATCCGCCGCTCGCAACCGGAGTTCACGGGCAGCGCACCCGCAGACCTGGCTCTCGTGCTGACCCGTGACGGCCTGCCGGCCGGCGCGCTCGTCGGACGGCGCGCGGGTGAGCAACTCGAGCTCACCCTCGACTACGTCATGGCGGCCTACCGCGACTCGCACATCGGCACCTGGCTCTACGGCCCGGGTGCCAAGGTCCTGCGCGGCGCCGGTGTCGAGCAGGTCGTGGCGACGCCGACGACGGCCGTCCACCGGACCTATCTGCTGGGCGTCGGCTTCCGGGACGTGGGCGGTGGGCGGCTCGTTCGCGATTTATCTTGACATCAAGATAAATCGTGTGGTCCCCTCGGGGGATGGTCCACACGTGGGATCCGCAGACCTATCTGCGGTATGCCGCCGAGCGCGGCCGTCCGTTCGTCGAGCTGCTCGCCCGGGTCGGCGCCGAGGATCCGCGTCTGGTCGTCGACCTCGGGTGCGGCCCGGGGACGCTCACCGAGCTGCTCGCCGAGCGCTGGCCCGACGCACGGGTCGTCGGTGTGGACAGCTCGGCGCGGATGATCGAGCAAGCCCAGGCGTTGCGCCGCCCGGAGCCCGCGGGCCGTGCCGGGGCGAGGGGCCAGCTGTCCTTCGAGCTGGGCGACGTGCGCAGCTGGGAGCCCGACGCAGCGGTCGACGTCATCATCAGCAATGCAGCGCTGCAATGGATCCCCGATCACCTCGAGCTGCTCCCACGCCTCGTCGAGCGACTCGCCCCCGGTGGGTGGCTGGCCATCCAGGTGCCCGGCAATTTCGACCAACCCAGCCACACGATCCGGCGTGAGCTGGCCGCCGAAGCCCCGTACACGGCATACACCCGGGGGGTCGCGGCGCCTGACGCACCGCGCGCAGCGGCCTATCTCGAGCACCTGGGCCGGCTCGGCCTTGGCGTCGACGCCTGGGAGACGACCTACCTGCACGTGCTGCCAGGACCAGACCCCGTCCTCGAGTGGGTGTCCGGCACGGGCGCCCGCCCGACCATCCAGGCCATCCCCGAAGGGCCCCTGCGGGAGGCCTTCCTCGCCGAGTTCGCCAGCCGGCTGCGGGCCGCCTATCCGCCCGGACCCGGCGGGGTCGTCCTGCCGTTTCGGCGGGCCTTCGCCGTGGCGCAGCAGGCAGTGCAAGACTGAGCGGTCATGGGGAACTCCACGCAGGACGCATCGGCTGATTACGAGTTCGATCGCGCCATCAGCCTCAGTCCCGGAGCGGGGCCGGAACAACTGACCGGAGCGGTCGACGACCGCTGGATGATCGGCAACGGGGTCAACGGGGGCCTGCTCATGTGCCTCGGTGCCTCGGCACTGAAGCATCGACTCGACAAGGACGGGTTGCACCCCGACCCGCTCGCGCTCAGCGCCTACTTCACCCTCCCGACCCTGCCCGGGCCGATCTCGCTGACGACGGAGGTGCTGCGGGCCGGTCGGACGATGTCATCCGGCCAGGTGAGCCTCTCCCAGCCCGGCCCCGACGGGTCGCCGATCGAGCGGATGCGAGCGCTGGCGACCTTCGGTGACCTCAGTGAGCGTCTGCAGCCTCAGGTCAAGATGGCAGCGGCGCCCGAGCTGCCGCCCCCCGACGAATGCGTCACGCGGGCCTTCAGCCCCGATTACCTCGCGCACTCGACGCTCGTGTCGCGGATGGACCTGCGCCTGGACCCGGCCACCGCGGGCTGGCTGCACGGCAAGCCCTCGGGCCAGGGCCTGATCAACGGGTGGCTGCGCTTCGCCGACGGCCGCGAGCCCGACGTCATGTCTCTGCTGTGGGCGCTCGATGCCCTCCCTCCGGTGGCCTTCGACCTCGGCCTGTTCGGCTGGGTCCCCACGCTCGAATTCAGCGCTCACCTGCGCGCTCGACCGGCTCCGGGCTGGTTGCGGGTGCAGCTACGCACCGAAAACGTCGTCGGCGGCCTCATGGAGGAGGACGCCAGCATTTGGGACTCCACCGGGCACCTGGTGGCGATGTCGCGTCAGCTGTGCGGGTTCCGGCCTCCCAAGCCGGCCTAAGAGGTGACGCGGTCAACGGGCACGGCATACGACCGCAAAATGCCCGGTCGCGTGGGGTGACTGCGAGGGGCGATCCCCGCTCAGTGGGAAGGTGAACCGGAGAAAGTAGTGGTATTTCGGGCCTTTCCGGCATATCGCCATGTTCTTTTCATCGATGTTCCATAACGTCGTTCCAATCTGGCTATGCTAATTTCCGGCGCATGGCCAGGCCGAAGATCCATGACAAGGGGCTGCGGGATGCTCTGCTCGAGGGAGCAGCTCGCACTGTGGCCGGAGGGGGAGTCGACGGACTGGTCATGCGTCGCCTGGCAGCGGAGCACGGCACGTCGACGAGCGCCATCTATGCCCTCTTCGGGGGCAAGCAAGAGTTGATCGACGCGGTCATCGAGGCTGGCGCAGATAGCCTCACGGCCGCCCTCCTGCAGGTGCCCGAGACCGCTGATCCTGCGGCAGACCTCCGTAGCTATGTTTTCGCCTACCGCGCGTGGGCGCTCGATCACGTCGACCTGTATGCCGTGATGTTCGGCGGCCGATTCAGCGTCGAAGGCCGCGAATCCTTGGTCGACGCCCTCATCGCACCGGGGCTGAGTAAAGTCGTCGCGGCCATGATGCGCATGGTCACGGCCGGCCGGCTGAAGGCGACCGACCTGCTGGAGGTGGCGTCCTCGATGTGGGCGTCCGTTCACGGGGCCATCGAGCTGGACCGCAAGCTGTGGCGCCACCTGCAGACGGTCGAGCAGCGGGATGCCTTCTTCGCCCGTCATGTCGACGCGGTCGAGCGCGCCTGGCTGCTGCCGGTGGCCGGGGCCGGCGACCCATCTGCGCGCTAGCCCGGCCCGCGCGCCAGCTAGACTCTCGCCCTTGTGGCGCTCACCATCGGAATCGTCGGCCTTCCCAACGTCGGCAAGTCGACGCTCTTCAATGCGCTGACCAAGAACAACGTCCTGGCCGCGAACTATCCCTTCGCGACGATCGAGCCCAATGTCGGCGTCGTGCCGCTGCCCGATCCACGGCTGGCGAGACTGGCCGAGATCTATGGCTCGGAGCGGATTCTGCCCGCGACCGTGTCCTTCGTCGACATCGCCGGCATCGTCCGCGGCGCCTCCGAGGGCGAGGGTCTGGGCAACAAGTTCCTCGCCAACATCCGCGAGGCCGACGCCATCTGCCAGGTCGTGCGGGTCTTCGTCGACGACGACGTCACCCACGTCGAGGGCAAGGTCAGCCCGGCCGGGGACATCGAGACCATCGAGACCGAGCTCTGCCTCGCCGACCTCCAGACCCTCGAAAAGGCCGTCCCGCGCCTGGAGAAGGAGGCGCGCGTCGTCAAGGACAAGCGGGCGGCATACGACAATGCCGTTGCGGCGCAACGGTGTTTGGAGGATGGCAAGACGCTGTATGCCGCCGGCGCGGCCTACGGGGTCGACCTCGCCGAGGCGCGCGCGCTGCAGCTGCTGACGACCAAGCCCTTCATCTATGTCTTCAATCTCGACGAAGACCAGCTGACCGACACCGAGTTGCAGGCGCGACTGCGCGCGTCGGTGGCGCCTGCCGACAGCGTCTTCCTGTCGGCCAAGCTTGAGGCCGATCTGGCCGAGCTCGACGAGGCGGAGGCGCGCGAGCTGCTTGAGTCGGTGGGCGTGACCGAGCCGGGGCTCGACCAGCTCGCTCATGTCGGCTTCCACACCCTCGGGCTGCAGACCTATTTGACGGCGGGGCCCAAGGAGTCGCGAGCCTGGACGATCCGCCAGGGCTGGACGGCCCCGCAAGCTGCGGGTGTCATCCACACCGACTTCCAGCGGGGCTTCATCAAGGCCGAGGTCGTGTCCTTCGCCGATCTGGATGCCGCCGGGACGATGGTGGCCGCGCGCGCTGCGGGCAAGGTGCGCATCGAGGGCAAGGACTATGTGATGGCCGACGGCGACGTGGTCGAGTTCCGACACTCTGCAACAACTAGGTAAGGGTGGCTCGACCGGCCCAATGGAGGCCGGACATGACCCTTTCCACTCTCAGCCCCACCGACTGCCCGAGCTGGTGCACGAACCCGGCGCACCGGCTGCTGGACACGCTGGCGATGCCGACGCGGGAGGACGTCGACTTGGCAGCCTCGGAGCCGCAAGGGGCAGGTGCGGGGGGCGACCGTGTCCCCGGATGTGCTGGTGGACGTGTTCGCTCACGCGGATGGCACCTCGGGTGTCGGGGTGTCCGTGGGCGGCGCGCGGGTGGCGGTACTGCCGCTCGGTGAGGCGGTGGCACGGTTGACCGCGATGGGTGACGCCTTGCGCGGCGCGGCCGAGGATCTCGCCGTGGTGCTGGCGGGTGCGCGATGAGCTACGGTGCGGCCTTGCGGTTGCTGCGCACGGCGTTGGGCTTCACGCTGGAGCAGCTCGCTCGGGAGTCGGGGCTGAGCCGGTCCTGGTTGGGCCGTTACGAACGGGGTCAGGTTGAGGCTCGCCCGGCGCGGCGTGACCAGGCTCTCGATGCGCTGGGCCGGATGGCAGCTGACCGCACGATGGGGAAGGTGGTGGCCCGATGAACGCCGACCGTCTTCCCGTGGTCCTGACGGACCCGCGCGGATGGCTGGCATATGCCGTGGACGACATCGCCCGCGCCCTCACTCGGCTCGCCCATCGGCTCCAGCCGGACATTCCGGCGCCCGACGACCCCACTCCGAGGGTCGAGACCTTGTTCTTCATCGCGGACAGGCTCGGCATCAAGACCTCGGAACTCGTGGCGAAGATGGAGCAGTGAGCGCTCGTCTGGACTTCCTACCGTGCCTGACCCCGTGCGTACTTGGCCCCGGTGTTCGAGCGGGTCAAGTAGCTCGACGTCAAGAGACCGCCCCCCGCTCGATGAGCGGGGGGCGGTGTCGTTGGGTACGGTCAGGGGCATGAGCATGGAGTTCGATGGTCTCGATGATCTAGTTGGCGACCTGGAGGATATGAGCAACAGACCCGAGCAGTTCCTGAACTGCCCCACATGTGGGAAGACGACGCTAGTCGCGGCGGGGCTCGCAAAGGGCGCGCTGCGCAAGCTCGTGTGCTCGAGTTGCGGGCAGAGGGTCGACCTTGAGAGCTAATGACCCACGAGCGCGGTCCCGGAGTCCGTGGCTGTTGTACGTCACTCGTCCTCCTCATCATCCATGTGGGCAAGTGGTGGGCGGAGCTCTCTGAGCTGCCGCGCGAGGTCCTCTCTGAGTGATCTGATCTGTTCTGCAACGCCGTGAAGGGTGCCCACGGCATACGGGTGTGAGTGCCGAATGTCGTCTAGGTCGACGGTGTACTCCAGGGGCGGCACGGGGCCGAAGGGGCCATCGCAGGTGACGGCAAAGCGATACGAAGCGTCCCCTTCGGGAACCTGTTCGAGAACCTGCCAGGGCACGCCGAGCGTCCATGCGACCGTCTGGCCCGGCGTTAGCGCCGAGATTCCGTTCTCGATGGCGCGTGTGGCTCTCAGCGCTCGGTCCGTGTCGCCTGCGGGGAGTGGGCGGTGAAGGGAGATGCGGACGTTGGTCGCCACTGTCGGACCAGTGTTCCCGACTACGAACATGAGGAGGCTGCCATGCTGGTGGTGCGGACGGATGTCAGCGAAAACGAACGGCTGCGCAGCATCGATCCGGATCTGACGCTGTATGTCGGCTTGATCCTCGGTGGATCTAGCAACCTTCCATGCGAAGTAGAGCGACCCCAATGAAACCAAGATGGCGATGACGGCGAGGGCTTCGGTCACCCCGCAAGGTTCCCACCGCGCGCCCGTCGCCTCAAATGGCGCCACCGGCCCCTCATCGGCCGAACTTGCCTGTTGTGGCTTTCGAATACCACCGGTCGAGCATGTGCAGGTCGCTTCGGTCGTATCCGACTGACGCCATGGCGTCTTTGACTCGCGATAGGCCGATCTGGCTTTCGAGTTCAAGGATGTACCCGGGCATCACGGCGTCGGTCTGTCCGTTGCGGTCCCAGCCGTTGTTGCCTAGGTGATCGAGGAAGTCGAGCATGCGGGCTTGCTCTTTCGTGAACCCGATCCACTCGACGTTTCTGGGTTTCAGAGCCACTCGTGAAGTTTACTGCCGCTAACGGAAGACGGCTCGGCCCGTGCGGATCCTGCATGGTGGCTTTTCGGCGGTGGGTGTGTCGACGCCCCAGACGGCGAGGGATGCGGCGTAGAGCGCAGACGAGCCCGGCGCCTTGCGATCCCAGCCGAACCCTTCTCCGGCGACCATGGGTCGCTGTCGGGCGCCGAGAGTGGCGCGGGTGAGTTCGACTTGTCCGCGGTGGCGTGCGCGGCCTTCGCTGATGGCGTCGAAATACGCGCCAGCAGCCGCCGCGACGTCACGGGTTCCGGCGAGGGTGGGTGCGACGCCTGCGGCTTTCCAGTCGAGCTCAGCGAGCGGGTTTCGGGTGTCGACGACCACGGCCCTGACGGCGGGTGTGAGATGCGCGGCGACCCATTCGGGGACCCAGCGCACCCCTTCGGCGCTGTGGTACCACTCGACGTGGAGCAGCCCGTCCGCGCGGCGGCCTGCCAGGCAGACCGTGGCGTACTCGCGGGACGGTGGGCAATCCAACCCGAGCGCGAGATCCGTGACAGGGGTCGACCCCATGTCGGTGAGGCTTTGCCAGGGGTCCGCGTCGAACACTCGGGCGCCACCCGTGGGTAGCCACATGGACAACCGTTCGGCGCGGAACTGGTCGACGGGAAGCACGGCCCGGTCATTGACGATGGCCTGTACGTCAACGCGGCCAACGGCGACCGCAGGGTTGACCTGAAGCCACACCTGCCGGTCGTCAACGTCGTGCCCGTACTCGGCTACCCACTCCCACCAGGCCAGGCGCGGATTGAGCCCTTCGTGTGCCGTGCGGCGCATCGTGGCGAACGCTTCCGAGTCGTGCATCGGGCCAGGAGCTGTGCCGAAGTACAGACTTTGGGCGCGCGGTCGACTGAACACGGTGGGTGCGAGTGCTCCGACCTCCGGCGCGGGGAAGTCTTCGGCCTCGTCGACGACTAGCCGATCGACGGCCAACCCTCGGCCGGCGGACGCTGAGCGGGTGGTGAACGCGATGCGGGCGCCTGAGGTCCACTCGACATACTCCATGCCGATCTGCTCGGAGTGCCGGCGCACACGGCGCGACAGGTCGTCATGTGACTGGATCAGGCGCCACAAACGGCGGAACGCGTCGGAACTGGTCTTGACGGCGTGCGCGGTGTGCAGGATGTGCTCGTCGAACAGGAGCAGCCCGGCCAGCTCCAGCACGAGCAGGATTTGGCCCTTGCCGTTCTGCCGAGACACGACCAGCCCGGCTTGAGAGGCGGCCCATCCGTTGCCGGACTCACGCAGGACCCCCCGGACGATGGACTCCTGCCACTCGTCTAAAGGCACCCCGTAGGCGCGGGCCAGCTCGACAGTCTCCCGTCCTGTGGTCTCATCCCCATCGGGCACCCGGCAGAACGTGGGTGGGCACGAAACCGCGACCGTCACGATGACCTCCGTTGCGCTCGGCGTGCGGCAATCTCGTCCAACGCAGACCGCTCGGCTGGTCGCAACTCGGACAGCTTGTGCACGAGGATTCGGTACTCACGGGCTACCGTCGCCAGGTCTCGCGGGCTGGTCGCGGGGTCACTGATGACCCCCTCCAGGCGCTCGCGGAGGGCCTCCAGGCGCTCGCGGTCGGTGGTCACGAGGCGCGGGCCTTTCTGGGCTCCAGATTGATCCCTATGCCGTGAGAGGGCCGCGATGGAGGCGAGGGGGGCAGTCCCCCACCCGTCAGTGCGCCGGAGTTGGTGCCCACGGTGCCCGATGGCAGATTGCTCCTCGCTCGGTTGCAGGCGTTGTGCGCCGCGCGTAGCTGCTCGTAGTTGTCGGTGCCTCCGAGGCTGGAAGGGATGGCGTGGTCAACCGTGAATGAAGCGGGATCTGGATACGGGATGGTCAGGTCGATGGGTAGGCCGCAGAACGCGCACGGCTCCCCGGCGCGGACCCGAGCGGCCACGCGACGGCGTGCCCGCTGACGGATGGCCTTTGACGCGAACGGCATCAATGGACGTTCATCACGGCGCGGCCGTGGTCGTTCTCGACGACGGCTACGCGGATGGGCGGTCGGGTGGCTCGCTCGGCAGCGATGGTTTGCGCGACGGTGTGCAGCGTGACCGGCCCGAGGGATGCCAGGCGCAGCCAGTAGGCGGGACCGGATCGGTGGGTCTTCTCGGGTAGCCGGACCACGGCGTATGCCGTGTCGATGGGCCACATTGTTCGCGCTGCGCCGGGCATCGCCGAGTGTTGGTATTGAGCGACAGGGGCGATATCTAGCAGCTCGCACATGCGGCTGCGCTTGGATGCGATCCGGTCGAGGACGGCGGCTGCGCCGGGGACGGGTTGCCACGCAGCGACGACTGACGGGCCGGCGATGACAAGGTCGTCGGAGGTCATGTCATATCGGACGCCCGCCTCGACCGCCGCGGCGATGGTCGCGATGGCCCTGTCGAAGCGGGGGCGGTAGTGGTCGAGCAGGTCGTCGGCACGCTCGCGGGTGAGGTCGACGGCCGCCTTCATGGTTGCGTCAGTCACCACGACAGCGGCGTCCCCGGCGCGCGAACCGACGACCATCCACAGCGCCTCGGCCCGGATGGCATCGGCGAATGTGGCGGGGTCGGAGGCCATGAGCGCGGTCGGATTGGTGCTGGGGCGCAGGGTCTGCGCCGGGTCGCCCGAGAGGATGTCGTCGAGCAGGGCAACCGCGTTCATGGCGGCCACCGGAACGGGCGCCCCGTCGGTGGACAGCTCGCGCAGGAAGGACGCGACCGCTCGCGCTGAGAACTGGGTCAGGTTCATCGGTTGGTCCTGGCCCACTCATCCATTGCGGCCACGACCGACGCCTCGGAGCCAGGCGGGTCGAGTCGGCCCGAGGCCCAGTGCCCGACCCGCCCGACCGCGTCATTCCATCCGGGGTGGGGAAGGGAGACGTCGTCGAAGGGGCCGTACTCCTCGATGAGTGCGTAGACCTTGGCACGGTCGGGCTCGGCGGCCAGCGCGTGTCGCTGCGTCGCGGGCACCGTCTTGAGGACGGCCGGGTCGATGCCAGAGGCGGTGAACACCGGCAGGTCGAGCAGCCCGCCGGCGAACAGTTTGGGACATGGGCCGGCGACCTTGACGCTGGCCGCGTAGGCGGCGGGGCTGGTCTGGCGGACATCGTCCTCGAGCGGGTTGGCGCCGCGGACGTCGACCGTGATGGGGAAATGGTCGCCGTTGATCCACGAGCCCCGGGTGATGGTGCTCACGATGCTTGCTCCTGTCGTCGTGCGGCGTATGCCGCGAGCGCTTCGGCTGAGTACGTCCACCCGCCAGGCCCGCGCACCCCGGCGAGGGGGAACGCCAGGCGACGGACCTGACGAGTGGACAGTCCCAACACCCTTGCCGCGTCGGAGGTTGTGACCCGGCTATCCGACTCTGCCGACTCGGCCTCGTCGCGGACGTCCGCATGTCCGCCCGGACGCCCCTGTGCCTTTAGGGCGTCTTTCAAGGCCCCGACCAAGACGCGCACCCGAGGCGGTGTGCCGATGCCGTCACGCGCTGCCACGCGGCTGCCCAACACCGCCAGCCCGAGCGCATCGGCAACCGCCTGACCCGACAGCAGCACCGACGAGCCCAAGACGAGGACGGGCGGAGTGGTCATGCGGCGCACCCCTGGTGGTAGGCCGATGTCGAGCCGGCCGGCAGGGGTAGACCGCAGTCGAGGCAGCACCCGTCGGACTCAGTGCCAGATTTGGCGGTAGGGGTGTGTACGCCTGACCCCTCTTCTTTCAGTGGATAGGGGTACGTAACGCCAAATCTGGCACTGATTTGGTCCGGGTCGAGCGCGTGCGGATCGATTCCGTCGGCCAGGGAGTAGTGCCAGCGGGTCGCCTCGCGTCCGGCCCAGACGACCTCTTCTTCCTGGCAGACCAGTACGCCGAGCATGTGCAGCGCCTGCAACTGCCGGTCAACGGTGGCCCGTGGCTTGCCGAGGCGCTTGCGCACATCGGCAGTCGAGGAGTCGGGGTGGGCCGCGATGTCATCGACGATGGCCAGCCGCAGCGGCGGCATCGAGTCCCGGGCGCACCGCACCGCCAGACGCAGCGCCGCCGTGCGCGGCATACCGAGCGCGCACCCCCCAAGGACCACCTGGGTGAGCTGCTTTGCGAAGCGTGTCGGCATTTCCGGTGCGTGGGCGTCGACGACATCGCCGCGGTAGTCGTACTCGACCCCGGTGCGAGCCAGGGTGACGAGGTCGGCGGCGGCGAGCAGGATGTCGGTCTCCGCGTCGGTGACCGGGTCCACCCGTGGCGTCATGCCCGCGAGGACTCCGGCGACGGCGTCGGCGAGCTGGCGGCGCATGGTCATCTCGTGGCCGGTGTTCCCGATGGCCTGCCGGCCGGCGACCTGACGGCCCTGGGTGGAGTCCATCCGCAGCAACACGAACCGGTCGCCCATCGAGGCGATGACGTCGTGCGCCCGGTCCCATGCGGTCGTGACGGCCCCGACGAGGGCGAGCCGCCCGGACCAGTCGAGCGTGCGGCCTCCGTCGGTGCCGACGTTGCGCGACCAACGGCCGTCGTACACCTCGCGGAGGGCTGCCAGGATCTCCGCGCGCGCATCGCGGCTGGTCGACAGGATGCTCGTGACGTCCTTGACCACGAGGACCCCGCGCGGGCCGAGTTTGCGTAGCAGCCCCCCGGTGGCGTCCTCGGCGCGCTCCTTCTTCGCGGTCGCTGACAGCAGCGCGCCCGTGGAGGAGATCGTCGAGGTGACGGTCGCGCCTATGCCGTCGAGAGCCTGCACGGTCTCGGTCTTGGCGTTGCCGCTGCCGGAGATGAGCAGCAGCCACAGCGGGTCGCCGGTCATCCGCTCGACGGCGGCCGTCGCCAACACGGCATCGAGGGCGTCGAGGTCGTAGTCGTCCCCGAGCCACCGCGTGAAGACCTCGTGCGCCTCGGCGAGCGAGACCACGGGGATGGTCGGGTCGGGCTCGACCGGGTCCGGGTAATCCGTGCCGTAGAGGCTCACGAGGCCACCCCCATCGCGGACGGTGTGTCGGGGGACCCGACATACGAGCTTCCGGACTTCCCGACGCGAAGACCGGCCCGGAACGCCTCACCCCGGACGCGGTCGCGGTCGGCGTGAACGCGCGCCATCTGCTCGGGCGTCAGCTCGAGGACGAGCGGCTCACGGACCGGCATACCGGCCGCCCGGTGCACGTTGTGGACGGCGGCGCGCTGTAGGGCTGCGAGCTCGTCGAGCTCGGCCTGGGCGCGTGCACCGTCGCCGAACTCGCGCTCGTCGTGACGGCCGGCGAAGTAGTCGATCATCCGCTGCGGGTCGCCCGAGTCGATCGGGTGGAGCTTGTATGCCTCAGGGACAAGGTCGTCAGGCATGAGCCATCACCCCGGTCTGCGCGAGGATCAACCGGTCGACGGCAGCGACGGTGCCCATGACGGCAGTCGTCGTGGTGACCACCTCGACGAGATGCCCGCGGCGGGCGTGCTGCTCGGCGGCGCCGGGCTCGGTCAGCCGGCGGCGGCAGGTGAGGCAGTAGCGCGACACCTCGACCATGAGGGTCCGCGAGACGGGCGTCTCACGTACAATCTGGGTGACGCCGCGAAACGTCTTTGGAGCCGCCTCGGAAGCCATGCCGGGGCGGCTTCTTCGTGTCGGGGGAGCGCTCACGCTGCGGACCCCCGCTCACGGGCAGGGCTCGGGCTCAGCAGGCGGGCCAGCTCGACCCGGTCGGCGTCAGTGAGCGGCGGCCACGTGCTGACGTCGCGTTCGATTTGCTCGGCGAGACGTTCGGCCTTGAGCGCCTGGCGCTCTGTGACCAGCTCGGGATCGTCGGCGGGGCGGCCATGACGGGTGAGCGCGGCGATACGCGCGCGCCTTGCGAGGATCTGCGACACGGGCTGCTCCCCTTGGGGGATGCGTAGGGGGCCGCCCGTGCCTTTCGGCGAGACGGCTTGCCCGAGTCGAAACAGGACTCGGCCCGTGTGATGTCAATGCTACGCGACTAGCAGGAGATGTCCACGCGGACACGCCCGGCGCGGTCGGGGGTGAGTTGAGTCGCCAGCGCATGAATCTGTGCACTCGTGATCCGAAGTTCACGCTTGCACGACGGACAGCGCGGCACGTGCAAGGTTCCACTGACGATCTCGGCTGATTCCCGGTGCCAGGTATGCGGATCACCCCCGGCATCGCGGCGGGTCAGGCTCTCAGCAACGGCCCACCCCCGAGATAACGCAGCGGGATCAGGGGTCATATCGGTGCGATCCGCCCGCGCCGCATACGGGACGACGAGGGCAAGCGCGTGTTCAGAGTGCTGCCCCTTGTCCGTGCATACGAACCGCACGGCTCGGGAGATAGGGCTCAAATTCGCTCCTTCGGCGTGATGACGACCGTCTCCGGATCGAACTCCCGCGAGTAGCGCGTGCCCTTCCGCAGCGCGACGACGGCCAGGAAGTCGACGACAGCGCGCTGAGTCACCAGCGGAGCGTCGAGGAACGCCTGTGCTGGGTCAGGGGCGCCCGCGAGGGTCACCAGGGCGTCGCCTGAGCGCGCGTGGGCCAGCGCCTCTTGCGCCTGCCGTAGCTCAGCCTCACCCCGATCGCGGGCGGCCTTGTAGCGCTTGCCGTCGATGAGCCCGGCGTCATAGTCCTCATCGTTGCGGGCCAGCCGGGCGCGTAGACGGGTGATGTCGTCGAGCAGGGGAGCGTGCGCAGTGGAGGAAACCGACAGGAGTCCGTCCATGTCAGGAAGCGCCAGCCGCGCCGCGATGACGCTCGTGACGTAGCTGTCCACCGGCCCGCGGGCGCGGTTGACGTGGGCGCCGTTACGGCAGCGGTAGCGCCCGCCCGACCACGAGCTCACCGGCTCGCGGCACACGTCGCACAGGAAGAGCCCCGACCCGAGGTGCTTGCGCTCGGTCGATCCGGTGCGGTTGGTGGCCCGCGTGGGGTCGTCGAGCATCGCCTGTGCCGTCTCGAAGTCCTCAGCGCTGACGAGGGCCACCCACGCGCCTTGTCCGCCCGTCTGCTCGCCCTGGTAGATGGCCCGGCCGGCATACCGAGGGTTGCGCAGGATGGTGAGCAGGCTCGACGGGTGCCACGGCTTCCCCCGTCGCGTCGGCACGCCCTCGTCATTGAGCCCGCGGGCGATGGTCCGCAGCCCGGCGCCGCCGACGAACTCCCGGAAGATGCGCCGGATGAGGTCGGCCTCGTCGGGCACGAGGTCGCCCTTCGGCGTGTAGCCAGTCAGGCGGACCCCCAGCGGCGGGCGCCCGAGGTCGGCGCGCTGCCGGGCGGCCGCACGCTGACGGGCGCCCTTGCGCTCGACCTCGGCCCGGGCGACCGCGAGTTTGATCCGGGCGAAGAGCCGACCCCCGTCGGTCGTGAGGTCTGCCTCGCCGTTGGCGGTCGTGAGCGCGAGCCGCCCGCCTTCCGCTGCGTCGATCCAGTCCTCGAGCTGGCGTGGCTGGCGGGTGAGCCGGTCGAGGTCGTAGCAGACCAGCGCGTCGAACTCGCCCGCGGCATACGCGGCCAGCAGGGCGGCATACCCAGGTCGGTTCTTCTTCGCGTCGCTGGCGCTGATCGAGTTGTCGACGAACTCGCCCACGAGCTGCCAGCCGCGCGCCTCGACGATCGCCTGGCACTCCTTGCGCTGGCGCTCGACCGCGAGCCCTTCGCCCGTGGCGTCGAGCGAGATGCGCAGGTAGATCGCCGCGCGCCTGGTCGGTGCGGCCTCAGCTGGTGCAACCGCACCACGTCGGCGGGAGGTCATCGGTCACCCTCCGCGTTACGGATGAGCCGAGCGCTATCCGTAACGGTCTCGGCGAGCATGTGCCGCGCGAGCGCTTCGGTCGCCGGCCCGAGCCCAGCACTGAGCGCCCAACGGGCGGCGTGCGGCATGCCCGCTCGCACCTTGGCGCGCTGGCGATAGGTCCGCTGGCGGCAGGCAGAGGAACAGAACTCGGCGTCAGACCGAGTAGGGGTGAACGTCGCCTCGCACTGCTCGTCCGCGCACACTCTTGTGCTCATGTCAGTAGTGTTGCATACTCACGTTATCCGGTGGAGTTCCGCTTCAACGTCTAGCGACATTGCGGCCGGGCGACCAACGGTTCGACGCCGACCGAGAACTTCGCAGCGCGGGTAGCCAAGCGGCTTCGGGGGAGTGTGGAGACGGAGCGTTGATGCCGGGGACCCCCTCGCGGTGGCGTCCAATCGTTTCTCATTCTTGACCGAGGGGGTCAAATGACGAATATGAGAAACATGCCAGCCCCTAGGATCGAAGGTCTAGGTCGGTGCTCGGACTAGCCTGACGTCGGTGAGTCCGCGACGGATGACCTCGCGGGCTCCGACCGTGCAGCGGTCCGCGGTCAGCTGCGATCAGCTGTCAGCCCGCGGTGCCGACGACGTTGTCGGTCGTGTCATCGCTGGCTAGCCGAGCGCAGGTAGCTGCCGAGCGAAGCGACGACGAGGTCGTGGTCCTCGCGCTGCGGCAGCCCAGAGACGGCAACGGTGCCGACGACGCCCGTTCCGCGCAGGATGATCGGAAAGGCGCCGCCGTGCGCCGCAAAGTCGGCTGCGGGCAGGCGCGAGTCGATCTCGAAGGTCTTGCCCCGGAGCGCGAAATCGACGCCCACATACAGCGACGCATGGTGGTAACGATCAACGACCGCGCACTTGCGCCGCAGCCAGTCGGCGTTGTCCGGCGTCGCCCCAGGCAGGGCGCTGTAGAACAGCAGCGAGCCGTTGAGGCGGATGGAGATTGCCACGGGGTGTCCATCTGCGACGGCGGCATCGTGCAGGAGCGTGCCCAGCGCCCAGGCGTCCGGCTCGGCGAAGCGGGAAAACTGCAGGTCCCGCTCCTGCGCCAGAATCCGCTCGCGCAGTCCGGTCAACTCGGCATCGGTCATGAGGGCGAGTATGCCAACTGCTGTGCGCAACGGCGGCGGCTCAGGCCCTGGCCAGCGGACTCATGGAGGTCGGGGAGACAGGCCCGAATCACCCCAGGCCAAGTCCGCGGCGGCCGGTGGCGTTGAGCTGCTCGACCTGAAAGCGGCCCCGCCAGGTCCGCTCGTAGTGCTCGTCGGGGAAGTCGCTCGGGCTGGATCCGGTCATGAAGGCGTCACGGACGACCGCGGCATACTCCTCGTTGCGTGGGCACCACGGCGCCGCGGGGATATACATGACGTTGCCCCAGCCCTTCTGGTCTCGCACCGGGGCCACGCTGTGGATCATGTCGCAGTGCCACCACACCGAGTCGCCGGCTGTGACATCAGGTATGCCGGCCGAGGCCGTGAGCAACTCGGCGAACCACTGCCGGTGGGCGGGGAAGACCTGCCCGACCGTGACCCCGCACATGTCGTCCTCGGGCACGTCGGCGAGCAGTGGGCGCAGCAGCAGATAGGCCATCGCGTCGGCGATCGGCACGGTGTGCAGCACACCCTGGTCGTGTTCCATGTCTGACAGCGCGGTCCAGCCTTGGAAGGTGCGGAATGCCGAGCACATCGTCGAGCTGGCATATTGCGGCCCGCTCGTGCGGTAGGCCGCGTCCCACGGGTCGAAGCGCTCGACTGTCCCGTCGAAGAGATGACGGAAGGCGCGCTGGTTGGCCGAGGTCATCCAGAGGCTGAGGGTGCCCGAATCCAGATGTGGCCCAAGGCCATTGGAGTCGACCCCCGCGGGGCGGCGCCGGATCCGGTCGGGATAGAGGGCATCGCGGTCCGGGTCGAACCACCGCTGTCCCTCGGTGCCATAGGTCCAGAGCCGATTCACGAAGGCCTGGGCCGTGGCCATCCGATCGCTCTGGCGGGCCTGCATCTGGGCGGGCGACCAGTAGATCGGATAGATCTCGGGCTTGGACCCGAGGTTGCCGAAGAAGTCGTCGCCCGGGCCGCGATAGGTCTCGAAGAAGTGGTTGCGCTCGACGTAGTCGACGATCCCGGCATCCCACGCGAGGGCCTGCTCGCGCGGGAAGTGGTCGCGGATGACCAGGCAGCCGCGCTGCCTCAACAGGTCGATCGTTTCCGGCGGGACGGTCCCCGCCTCGATGTCGGTGTAATCGATGGTGGGCCAGACGTTGTCGCCTCGCTCCTGCGCGGCGACAATCTGCGCGATCTGCGGCCTAATTCGTGCTTCGACGACGGCAAAGATCTCCTCCACGGTGCGACCCGACGCCTCCAGCCGACGCCGCAGCGCCGACTTGATGTCGCGGATCGCCGCGGGGAGGTCGTCGGGCGTCGTCTCCCAGTGGGGGAGTTCCGGCAGCGTCACGGCAGCTCCTTCGGTCGGATCTGTTGGTCCAGCGTAAAGAGGGCCGACGGGCATTGGGCCCCTAACGCCTGCCTCGCTGACAGACTCGGGAGATGAGCGACCAGCGGGTCGAGGCGGCAAAGCAGCAATTGCACCAGAGTCTGCTCTGGGCGCGGGCCGCGGTGGTCCCCACGCTCGAGGGCCTCGATGAGTATGCCGTCCGCCGGCCGATGACTCCCACGGGCCTCAACGTGCTCGGTCTGGTCAAGCATCTGGCGTTCGACGAAGCGTCCTATTTCGGATTCGTCTTCGGCCGGCCCTATCCGCGAGCGCTGCCAACGGTCGACGACGACTTCCGCAACGGGCTGCCGCCCGTCACCCTCACCCAAACAACCGAGGAGTGCTGAACCGGCGGCGGCGTGCGAGGATCCGAAGGGTGGCGTCGTCGCAGACTCTCAGCGAGCCCGATCGCCGGCTGCTCGCCCGCTGGGCGGCGTGCTGCGCGGAGCGAGCCCTGCCGCTGTTCGAACCGACCGACCCAACGGATCACCGGATCCTCGAGGCTCTGGCGCGTGCTCGGGCCTTCAGCGAGGGGCGCAGCACAGCGGCTGCCGAGATCCGGCTGCGGATGGTGGCGGTGTCGGCGGCGGGGGCCGCGACCAATCCCGGCGGAGCGGCGGCGGGCCGGGCCGTCGCGCAGGCCGCCGCTGTCGCCCACATGGGGGCCCACGCCTTCGGCGCCGCGGCGTATGCCGTGCGCGCCGTCACCCTCGCGCGTCCCGACCAACCGGACCTTGGGAAGGATGAACTGTATTGGCAGCTGGGCGAGTTGACCGCCCCGGAGCGAGCTGCCTTGAGACAACTGCCTGCGCTTGGCAGCGATTCAGCAGGCCCCCTTGGGCCGGGCCTGTTGACCCGAGGCCGGCTGGGCGACATCGTCCGCCAGCTCCAAACCGCCATCACGGATGACTGAGGCACCGGCATACCGAATGGCGTTGGTCGCGTGGGGAGCTTGGTTGCCGCAGGAGCTTGGCGCGCCGGAATCACCAATGGCATTCGGTGTGCTGGGCGGGGACATCTGGACGTGGTGCACACTCCCAGGTATGACGGTGGTGGGCCGACGTCACAGACCCAGGGGCCTGACCCTCGCCCTCGGCCTCAGGAGCGTTCGGGGATGGCCAAGAGGAAGCTCCGCACGTATGCCGGTCTCGGTGTCCGAGGCCAGTCCTGTTGGAGCAGAAGGGCATTGGCGTGCGGAATGACCGTGCCGGGGGCGACCACCCCCGGCCCTCCGACACGGTGCTCACGGCCGGTGAGCCCTTTCAGCCCATCGGCGAGGGACACCAGGGCCAGCCCCGTCTCTCGCGTGTCGCGCATGCCACCCATTCTCCGTCCAGAGGTGTCGGCAGGTCGCGTGCATCCGCGCGAGTCGTGAACCCTGGCACGTTTGGGGCAGTCGGTCGATAGGCGCACACTCGATGGGTTGGTCGCCGAGTTCGCGACCACGTGGACGAAGGACGCGACCGCCGTCGAGTGGCGAGAAGAAGACGCGTCAGCTCGCCGTGACCAGCCCGGCGGCCAGGTCGAGCATCCCCTCGAAGTGGGCGTCAGGGTCGGAGATCGAGTCTGGCCCGTAGTGGCCGAAGCGCTCGGCCGTGATCGAGCCCAGCACGAGCGCCCAGGCGGCCAAGCCGCGGGAGAGCAGGACCGGCGGCAGCGCCAGGCCGGCCATCGTCGGGTCGGCGATCAGCCCGGCCAGCGCCCGCTCGGCCCGCTCGTCCGGGGCGGCGCCTGCCCACGAGGGCGCGAGCTCGGCGAGCACCCCGATGAGGTGTGCGACGACGCGAGTGCCCGGCTCGACGGTGCGCTCGGCGGGCGCCTGATAGCCCGGCACGGGGGAGCCGTAGACCAGGGTGAACTGGTGCGGGTGGGCGGCGGCCCAGGTGCGGGTCGCCCGTCCGATGATCCGGAAGCGCTCCAGCGGATCCACTTGCCCTGCAACGGCATTGTCGACCGCATCCCCAAGTGAGTCATAGGCCTCGACGATGAGCAGGGTGAGCAGCTCGTCACGGCTGGCGACATAGCGATACACCGCCGACGAGGCCATCCCGAGCTCCCGTGCGATCGCCCGCAGCGACAGGGCAGCCGCGCCCTGCTCGGCCAGGTGGTGGCGTCCGACGGCGAGGATCTCGGCCTCGAGGGCGGCTCGATTGCGCGCGCGGATCCCGACTGCAGGCGACGTCATGTCCAGAGCATCTCACACAAACGAGAGCGCCGCTCTTGACAATCTCTACGTTAACGTGGTCAACTGGCGGCAGAAAGCGAGAGCAGTGCTCTCATTCGCGAACGGAGATCACCATGGCTCGTCACCTCGTCGTCGGCACCGGCGGCATCGGCCAGCACACCGCGGCCGAGCTCGTGGAACTCGGGCACACCGTGGTCCTCGCGTCGCGCAGTGGCCGCGACCCCGGCATACCCGGCGCCGAGGTCGTCGCGCTCGACGCACGGGACGCCGACGCCCTGACCGCCGCCGCCCAGGGTGCGGCGAGCATCGTCAACGCCACCAACCCGCGCAGCTATGCACACTGGGCGCGCGACTGGCCGCCGGTCGCCAACGCGCTGCTTGCTGCCGCCGAGCGCAGCGGTGCCGGCCTGGTCACGGTGTCCAACCTCTATGCCTACGGCCGCGTGGACGCGCCGATGACCGAGGCCACGCCTCTCGCCCCCAACGGCCCCAAGGGCCAGGTCCGCGGGTGGATGTGGGAGCAGGCGTATGCCGGGCACCTCGCCGGCCGCCTGCGCGCGACCGAGCTGCGGGCGAGCGACTACTTCGGCCCCAGGGCCAGCGCGGGGATGAGCTACCTGCAGGACTACGTCATCGGCAAGGCGCTGAGCGGCACAGCTATCCGCCTGCCGATGGGCGACCCCAGCGTCCCGCACTCCTGGACCTACCTGCCCGATATCGGCCGGCTCGCCGCGAGGCTCGCCACCGACGAGCGCTCGTGGGGACGCGCGTGGCACGTGCCGACGGCCCCGGCGCTCACCACCGGTGAGGTGGCTGCCCAGGCTGCCGCCCTGGTCGGCCGTCCGGCACCGACGGTGGGGCACATCCCGGCGGTCGTCATGAGGCTCGCCCGGGTGTCGCCGATGATCCGCTCGCTCGATGAGACCCGCCACCAGTTCGAGCAGCCCTTCGTGCTCGACAGCGCGCTCACCGAGCGCACCTTCGGGCTAGCGCCGACGCCCTGGCCGGAGGCGCTCGGGGCGACCGTCCACGCCCTGATCTCAGCGCGCGCAGCGGTGCCCGCTGGGTAGGCTGAACAAGTGACGACCTTCGTGCTCACCGTGGTCGGGGCAGATCGCCCGGGCCTCGTGTCGGCGCTGTCGAGCGTCGTCGCCGAGCACGGGGGCAACTGGCTCACCAGCCGGATGGCGCAGCTGTCCGGCCAATTCGCCGGGGTCGTGCTCGTCGAGGTGACGCCTGAGCGGACGGCGGCCCTGCGGGCCGGTCTCGCCGACCTCGCCGCGTCCGGGCTGCGGGTCGAGGTGACCGAGGCCGGGCCGGCCGAGGCCGCGCCCAGCTCGGCAGCCGCAACTGACGCCGGGGTGGCCCCCGACGGCGACTCCCGCACGCTCGATGTCACGCTACTGGGGGATGATCGGCCGGGCATCGTCCGCCAGATCACCGGAGCGCTTGCGGCATACGGCGTGAGCATCGAGGAGCTCGAGACGGGCACCCGGGCAGCGCCGATGGCGGGCGGTCAGCTCTTCGAGGCCCGGGCGCGACTGCGCGTGCCGGCGGGCACCGACCTCGAGGCCTTGCGCGCAGCCCTCGAGCACATCGCCGATGAGCTGCTCGTCGAGCTCGAGTTGAACGACGCGTGACCACCGAGGCGACTCACCCAGCGCCCGCCCAGCTGGGACGGGCGACGATGGGGCGGGCCGAGCGGTGGATCTTCGCCGCCGGTGACGTCTTCGGGGGCGGGGCGGCCTCCACCCTGGCCGTCCTCTACCTGTTCTACCTGACCAATATTGTCGGGCTCGCCCCCGGCCTGGCGGGGACGACGATCGTCGTCTCCAAGGTGTGGGACGCGATCAACCACCCCCTCATGGGGGTCATCACCGACCGCACCCGCTCGCGCTGGGGACGGCGGCGGCCGTGGATCTTCGCGGGCGCGCTGCTGCTGCCGCCCGCGATGGCCGGGCTCTGGGCGCCCATCGGCTCGTGGGAGAGCGAGTCGGCCAAGGTGTGGTTCGTCATCGCCGCTCACCTGGTCTGGACGACGGTCGCGAGCATCGTCGCCGTGCCCTATGGCTCGCTCTCGACGGAGGTGACGACCGACCTCGCCGAGCGCAGTCGGGTCAACGTCCTGCGGTTGGGCTTCGCGACCTTCTCCGCCGTGGGCTGCACCTTCGTCATGAACTCGCTGATGAAGGCCTACCTCGACCACGACCTGTCGATCACCGGTCTCTACGTCTCGCTCTTCGTCGGCTTCGGCACCTTCTTCGCCGTGCCGCTGCTGCTCGTCGCGCGCTTCACCCACGAGCGGGCGCCGGTGGCCGAGGAGCCCGACCACTTCAACCTCGCGGTGGTCGTCTCGCCCTTCCGGGTCCCGAGTTTCCGCCGGCTCACGGCGATGTACGTCTGCCCGGCGATCACCATCGACATCGTCACCGCGGTGATCATCTACTACGTCCTCTACGTCGTCCCGGCCGACGTGCGGCTCTTCTCCGGGGTCTTCGCCGCCGTCACCCTCGTCATGGTGCCGCTGCTCATGCGGCTCGTGGCCCGGGTCGACAAGAACGTCATCTACTACACCGGCATACCCGTGAGCATGGTCGCGATGGTCGGCATCGCGCTCTACCCGCACGGGTGGCCGACCTGGCCGGTCTACGTCCTCGCGGGCGTCTTCGCGGTCGGGCTCGCGGCGGCTCAGGTCATGGTGTGGGTGATGTTCCCCGACGTCGTCGACGACGGCGAGGTCCGACAGGGCACGCGCAACGCCGGCTCGTATTCCGGCGTCATGGTCCTCGTGCGCACCCTCGCCTCCGCGCTCGCGACCTTCATCGTCGGCTGGGTGCTGGAGTTCACCGGCTATCGGCACTCGCCGGGGGGCCGCGAACACCTCACCCAACCCGAGAGCGCGCTGATCGGCATCCGCATGACGATGCTCGTCACCGTCGTGCTCCTCATGGGCATCGCCTGGGTGATCGCCCGCAGCTATCCGCTCGGCCAGCGACGCTGCGCCGAGCTGCAAGTCGAGCTCGAGGCCGCCCGAGCTGCCCACCATGCCGTCGTCCCCGAGCACCCGGCTCACCCGCACGATGGACACGGGCATGGACACGGGCACGCGAGCACCCATCCCGCCCGGCAGCCTGACGACCCGAGCCGCGAGGGCTAGACGCGGGTCGAAGGTCCCCGTCACCGCGCCGACCCGAGGCGAGAGTGGAGGTGGCGGGTCCCACGGTCGGGAGGCCAGCAGGGCGCCCCGGCGGCGGTGGTCGACCCAGCCAAGGAGTGCGCATGACCAGCCCTCGCACGGTCGTGGTCCTGGGAGCCGCCGGACGTGACTTCCACAACGTCAACGTCGTCTATCGCTCCGATCCGGACTACCGGGTCGTCGCGTTCACCGCGACCCAGATCCCCGACATCGCCGACCGCCGCTATCCGCCCGAGCTCGCGGGGCCGCTCTATCCCGAGGGCATCCCCATCGTCGAGGAGAGCACCGTCGTCGAGCTCATCGAGAGCCAGGGCGTCGACCTCGCCGTCTTCGCCTACTCCGATGTCCCTCACGAGCGGGTCATGCACCTGGCGAGCCAATGCCTAGCTGCCGGAGCAGATTTCACGATGCTCAGCGGCCGGCATACGATGCTCCGCTCGACGAAGCCCGTCGTCGCGGTGACCGCCGTGCGCACCGGCGTCGGCAAGAGCCAGACCACGCGTTATCTCGCCCGGCTGTTGCGTGAGCAGGGGCTGCGCGTCGTCGCCGTGCGCCACCCGATGCCTTACGGCGACCTCGCCGCGCAGGTCTGCCAGCGCTTCGCGACGTATGCCGATCTGGACCGTTACGACTGCACGATCGAGGAGCGCGAGGAATACGAGCCGCACCTCGACGCCGGGTGCATCGTCTATGCCGGCGTCGACTACGAGCAGATCCTGCGGGCCGCCGAGCAGGAGGCCGACGTCATCCTCTGGGACGGCGGCAACAACGACCTGCCCTTCTATCAGCCCGATCTGCACGTCTGCCTCGTCGACCCGCTGCGCCCCGGCGACGAGCGGCGCTATCACCCCGGCGAGGCCAACGTCCGCATGGCCGACCTGCTCATCGTCAACAAGTGCGATGCGGCTCGCCCCGAGGACATCGCTGCCGTCGAGGCCTCGGTGCGCGAGATGAATCCCGGCGCCGAGATCCACCGCTGCGACAGCCCGGTGACCGTCGAGGACCCGGCTTCGGTGGCCGGCAAGGACGTCATCGTCGTCGAGGACGGCCCGACGCTCACCCACGGCTCGATGACCTTCGGGGCGGGTGTCGTGGGCGCGAGCGCCGCACGCGTGCACAGCATCGTCGACCCCACCCCGTATGCCGTGGGCAGCATCGCCGCGACCTATGCGAAGTACCCCAACGCCAAGGGGATCCTGCCGGCGATGGGCTACTCCGCCGACCAGATCCGCGACCTCGTCGCGACCCTGGAGGCGACCCCGGCCGATGCCATCGTCAGCGGCACGCCGATCGATCTCACCCGGGTGCTGTCGGTGTCCAAGCCGATCGTCCGCGCGCGCTACGAGCTGCGGGAGCGCGAGCCCGGCCGGCTCGCGGCGGCGCTGGCGCGCGTGCTGACGAAGTAGCGCCGAGCCCCAGCCTGCCGGACCGTCCACCGGGCGCGGTCCGGCAGGATGACGCCATGCACGGCTATGTCCTCAGCTCCGACCCGGCTCACCTCGACCGCGATCGGGTCTTCGCCTGGTTGTCCGGTGATGCCTATTGGTCGCTCGGCCGGCCGCGCGAGACCGTCGAGCGCTCCATCGACGGCTCGCTCGTCCTCGGCGCCTATCGCGACGACGGCAGGGGTATGCCGGGTGAGCAGGTCGGCGTCGCGCGCGCCGTGACCGACCGGGCGACCTTCGCCTGGATCTGCGACGTCTATATCGCCCCCGAGTGCCGCGGCGAGGGGCTCGGCGGCTGGCTCGTCGGCTCGCTCGTCGAGGCGCTGGAGGGCGAGGGGGTCACGCGAATGGTGTTGGCCACGAGGGACGCTCACGAGGTCTACGCCCGGCTGGGCTTCGAGCCGCTGGCCAATCCGGTGATGTGGATGGAGCGCGACCGGCGGGCCATCCGCCCGACCCCGCCGACGATGGGTGGACCGGCCTGAGGCGCGGGCGCAGCACGGCATACCCTCGGGTCATGGGTCTGGACCTCAGCAACCGGCACTTCGTCAAGGAGATCGACTTCACCCCGCAGGAGTGGATGGGGCTGGTCGCGCTCACCGAGCGGCTCAAGGCCGCCCGCCGCGAGGGGCGCGAGGAGCGCATGCTCGTCGGCAAGTCCATCGCGCTGATCTTCGAGAAGACCTCGACCCGCACCCGCTGCGCCTTCGAGGTCGCCGCCCATCACCTCGGCGCCCAGCTGACCTATCTCGACCCGCAGGGCAGCCAGATCGGTCACAAGGAGTCCTTCGCCGACACCGGCCGGGTGCTCGGTCGCCTCTACGACGCCATCGAGTTCCGCGGGTCGCGCCACGCCGACTGCGAGACCCTCGCGGCGTATGCCGGGGTGCCGGTCTACAACGGCCTCACCGACACCTGGCACCCGACGCAGGCACTCTGCGACATCGTCACCATGGTCGAGCACTCGCCCAAGCCGGCCGAGCAGATCGCCTACGCCTATCTCGGCGACGCCCGCTACAACATGGGCAACTCGCTGCTCGTCGCCGGCGCGATGTCGGGCATGGACGTGCGGATCGTCGCCCCTCGCTCGCTCTGGCCCACCGACGAAATCGTCGGCCACGCAAGGCGATTGGCCGAGCAGACCGGCGCGCAGATCACGCTGACCGAGTCGGTCGACGAGGGCGTGCGCGGGGTCGACTACGTCCACACCGATGTGTGGGTGTCGATGGGCGAGGACCAGTCGGTGTGGGCCGAGCGCATCGAGCTGCTGACCCCTTATCAGGTGACGACCGATGTCATGCGCTCCACCGGCAACCCCGACGCCAAGTTCATGCACTGCCTGCCGTCCTTCCACAACACCCAGACCCTCGTCGGGCAGCGGATCTTCGCCGAGTTCGGCATCGAGGCGATGGAGGTGACCGACGAGGTCTTCGAGTCGCCGGCCTCGATCGTCTTCGACCAGAGCGAAAACCGCATGCACACGATCAAGGCCGTGCTCGCCGCGACCCTCGTCGGCCACGAGCTCTGAGCTCGGAGGTGGGGCCAGTCGCACGGGTCGTCGTCGCCGCGGCGATCGTCGACTCGCTTGCCGGGCCCACCTGGCTGCTCGCCGCCCGCCGCACCGCTCCGCCCGAGCTCGCCGGCGGCTGGGAGCTGCCCGGCGGCAAGGTCGAGCCGGGGGAGACCCCGGAGGCGGCCCTCACCCGCGAGCTGCGTGAGGAGCTCGGGATCTCCGTGCGACTGGGCGCGCAGATCACCGGCCCGCGCCCCGATGGCACCTGGCCGCTTACCCCCACCCTCGCCATGCGGGTGTGGCTCGCCGAGTTGGCGCACGGCATACCCGAGCCGCGCGAGGACCACGACGAGGTGCGCCGCCTCACCCCCGCCACCCTGGATGCCGTGCCCTGGCTCCCCGGGGACCTGGCGCCGGTGCGGGCGGTCGCCCGGGCGCTCTGGGGGCCCGATTCGGAGGGATGAGCAGGTTGCTGAGAGACTGACCCTTATGCCCACGCAGCACCGCACCGACGTCAGAAACGTCGCCATCGTCGCCCACGTCGACCACGGCAAGACCACTCTTGTCGACAAGATGCTCTGGCAGGGCGGTGCCTTCGGGGCTCACCAGCATGTCGAAGAGCGCGCCATGGACTCCGGCGACCTCGAGCGCGAAAAGGGCATCACGATCCTCGCCAAGAACACGGCGATCCACTACAACGGCCCGTCGGCCGTCGCGGCGGGTCACCCCGAGGGCGTGACGATCAACATCATCGACACCCCGGGGCACGCCGACTTCGGCGGCGAGGTCGAGCGCGGCCTGTCGATGGTCGACGGCGTCGTCCTGCTCGTCGACGCCTCCGAGGGCCCACTGCCACAGACCCGCTTCGTGCTGCGCAAGGCACTGCAAGCCCACCTGCCGGTCGTCCTGTGCATCAACAAAGTCGACCGTCCCGATGCCCGCATCGCCGAGGTCGTCGACGAGGTCTATGAGCTCTTCATGGATCTGCTCGACGACGACGAGCGCACCGCCGAGCACCCGCAGGCGCTGGAGTTCCCCATCGTCTACGCCTCGGCCAAGGCCGGCCGCGCGTCCACCGAGCGCCCGGCCGACGGCGGGCTGCCCGAGGGCCCCGACCTCGAGCCGCTCTTCAACGCGATCATGCAGACGGTGCCGGCACCGGCATACGACGACGAGGCGCCGCTGCAAGCGCACGTGACCAACCTCGACTCGTCCAACTTCCTCGGCCGCCTGGCCCTGCTGCGCGTGCACAACGGCTCGATGCGCAAGGGCCAGCAGGTCGCCTGGATCCGTCGGGACGGCAGCGTCTCGCGGGTCAAGGTCACCGAGCTGCTGATGACCGAGGGCCTCGAGCGCAAGCCGCTGCCGCCGGAGCGCACGGCCGGCCCCGGCGACATCATCGCCATCGCCGGCATCGACGACATCATGATCGGCGAGACGCTGGCCGACCCCGACGACCCGCGCGCGCTGCCGCTCATCACCGTCGACGAGCCGGCCATCTCGATGACCATCGGCACCAACACCTCGCCGATGGCCGGCCGGGTCCGCGGCGCCAAGGTCACCGCCCGCCTGGTCAAGGACCGGCTCGACCGCGAGCTCGTCGGCAATGTCTCGATCCGGGTGCTGCCGACCGACCGCCCCGACACCTGGGAGGTCCAGGGCCGTGGTGAGCTGGCCCTGGCGATCCTCGTCGAGCAGATGCGCCGCGAGGGCTTCGAGCTCACCGTCGGCAAGCCGCAGGTCGTCACCAAGCAGGTCGACGGGGCGGTCCACGAGCCGACCGAGCGGCTCACCATCGACATCCCCGAGGAGTTCCTCGGCACGGTCACCCAGCTCATGGCCGCTCGCAAGGGCGCGATGGAGCAGATGACCAACCACGGCACCGGCTGGGTGCGCATGGAGTTCCTCGTGCCCTCGCGCGGCCTCATCGGCTTCCGCACCGAGTTCCTCACCGAGACCCGCGGCACCGGCATCGCCCACCACGTCTTCGACGGCTATGCCCCCTGGGCCGGCCCCATCGTCACCCGCCTGACCGGCTCGCTGGTCGCCGACCGGATGGGCCCGGCCACGTCCTATGCGATGTTCAACCTCCAAGAGCGCGGCACCCTCTTCGTCGAGCCGACGACCGAGGTCTACGAGGGGATGATCGTCGGGGAGAACTCCCGCACCGAGGACATGGACGTCAACATCACCAAGGAGAAGAAGCTCTCCAACGTCCGCTCGTCGACCTCCGAGGTGCTCGAGCGGCTCATCCCGCCGCGGCGGCTCTCGCTCGAGCAGTCGCTCGAGTTCTGCCGCGAGGACGAGTGCGTCGAGGTGACGCCCGAGGCGGTGCGCATCCGCAAGGTCGTCCTCGACCAGATCGAGCGCGGGCGCACCGCGGCTCGCGCTCGCGCGGCGGCCAAGAGCTGAGGCCCGTGCGATGAGGTATGCCGGGCGGCTGGCGGTCCTGCTCACTGCGGCGGGGGTGCTGCTGGGCGCCTGCACGAGTGCCCCGCCGCCGGATGGGACCGGACCCAGCACCTCGCGCACGGCGACCAACGGCGGCACCTTGCGATTGCTCGACGACCAGCAGGTGCGCACCTGGGATCCGCAGCGGCTGTCCGCCGGCTCCGAGTCGGCGGTCGCCCTGCGCACGGTCCTGCGCACGCTCACCGGCTATCTCGCGCCGGGGGAGAGCGCCTCGGCCCCGGCTGCCACGGGCACGGCCACCGGCACTGGCACCGCCGCCGGCACCGGGACGGACAGCCCGGCCGGGTCGGCGAGCACGTCGACTCCGAGCTCCCCGAGCCCGAACCCCGCGAGTCCCAGCGCTCCGGGCCCGACCGACACGGCAACCCCCACGGCCACCTCCGGCACGTCGCCCCAGGCGGGGCCGACTCCTCTCGTCGGCGACCTGGCCACCGACACCGGCCGCACCACTGACGGCGGGCAGACCTGGGTCTTCACCCTGCGCCAGGGCCCGGCCTGGCAGGACGGCCAGCCCGTCACCTGCGCCGACGTCAAATACGGCATCGCGCGCGCCTTCGCGCGGGGTCGGCTCACCGGCGGCTCGCCCTATCCGGCCACGCTCATCGACGTCCCCGTCGTCACCGACGCCCGTGGCGCCCAGCAACCGGAATACCAGGGCCCCTATGCCCAGATCGGCCAGGCCGGTTTCGACAAGGCCGTGACCTGCGACGGCGCCACCCTCACCGTGCGCCTCAAGGCGCCGGAGGCGGACTTCCCCGCGATCGCCGCGCTGCCGGCTTTTGCGGCATACCGAGCCGACCACGATCGCGGTGCCGACGGCATCCTCGACATCTTCTCCTGCGGCCCCTACCAGCTGGATGGCGCCTGGGAGACCGGCAACGGCGGGCGGCTGATCCGCAACCCCGCCTGGGCCGGCGCGTCCGATCCGCTGCGCCGCGCCCGGCCCGATGTCATCGAGATCCGTGAGGGGCTCTCGGCCGCGAGCATCGCCACCCGACTGACCGAGGACAAGTCGCCCGACGACACGGCAGTGAGCATCGCCGACCTGCCCACCAGCGCCGCGTCGGGCCTCGGCGCGGATCCGGCGGTGGCCGCGCGGGTGACGACGCCGGCCTCGGGGACCGTCGAGTTGCTCCAGCCCAACCTCAAGAGTCCGGTCATGTCCAATCCCGCGGTTCGCACGGCCTTCGCGCAGGCCACCGACCGCGACGCCTTTGCCGCGGCCTACGGTGGACGGACGATGAGCGTCGCGTATGCCGTGCTGCCGCTCAGCGTGCCCGGGCACTCGGACGCCAACCCCCTCGGACGTCCAGCCGCCGGAGATCCGGCCGCTGCCAAGGCCACCCTCACGGCCGCCGGGGTCAGCCTGCCCGTCGCGGTCAAGCTCGCCTACCGCAGCTCGACGGTCGCCGACGCGGCCTATGGCGCGCTCACGGCGCGCTGGGCGGAGGGCGGATTCGAGGTGAGCCTCGTGCCGGTGGCGGGCGACTACTACCGCGCCATCTCCGCGCCCGAGGCGGCCGGTGCCTATGACGTCTTCCGCACCGCGTGGTTCCCCGACTTCCCGTCCGGTGGGGCCGTGATCCCCGACCTGTTCGACGGGCGGATCAACCTCACCCCGACCGGCACGGGCATGGACGTCGGCTCGTTCAACGACCCGACCGCCGCGGTGGCGATCGACGCCGCCAGCGCCATCCTCGACCCGGCCCAGCGCGCGGCGGCCTGGGGCGGCGTGGACGCGTCGCTGGCCGTCCAGGGCGCTCACATCGCGCTGGGGGAGCGCCACCGGCTGCTCGCCCACGGCTCCGGGGTCACGGCATACGTCGACAACCTCTGGCTGGGGGGATGGCCCGACCTCGCGGTCATCGGCGTGCGGGGCTGAGGGTGCCCGATCTGTCCCGGCTGCGGGATTTGCGGTGCCCTCGCCGGGCACCGCAAGTGCTCCAGTCGGTTGGTCACGATCCGGAGAATTATCGCGAGGCACGCTCGTGGCCTGGGCGTGTCGGTCTAAGGTGGCGAAACGGCCGATCCCTGCGATCCGCATCCCCCTGCCCCCTATCAACGAGGACATCGCGTGCCCCCTAGTGACGAGGACTCCGGACGTGTGTCGTTCCCACCCGGACAGCCCCAGGGCGACGTCCTCGAGGCCACCGCGGTGTTGGGCACCGACCCGGTGCTCGACTCGACCGCAGTCGACGGGGCCGTCGCGATCAAGGGACGCACCCCGTGGGAGATCATCCGAGGGAGGCTCAAGCGCGACAAGGTGACGATGACGGCGCTGGTCGCGTCGGTGTTCTTCGTCGTGCTGGCCGCGCTGTCGCCCCTGCTGCAGGCGATGCACCTCATCGACCCCTACACCAACCACGCCGACCTCGTCCAAGGCCTGGGCTCGATGCCCACCGGGCCTTTCGGCGGGGTGTCGAGCAGCCACTGGCTCGGGGTCGAGCCAGGCAGTGGGCGTGACCTGCTCTCCCGCATCGTCGCCGGCATCGGGACCTCGATGCTCGTCGCCCTCTTCGCGACCGCCGTGGCGATCGTCGTGGGCACCATCCTCGGCATCATCTCCGGCTATGCCCGGGGCCGGCTCGACTGGTGGATCAGCCGGTTGCTCGACCTGGTGCTGTCCTTCCCGAGCACGGTCATGCTGCTGTCGCTGTCGGTCGTGCTGGTGTCGCGGATCGCCGGTGTCATGGGCGTCCCCGAGTCGGACAACCGGGCCAAGATCACCTTCATCGCCCTTGTCCTCGGTGTCTTCGGCTTCCCCTTCTTCGCCCGCGTCGTGCGTGGTCAGGTCCTGTCGCTGCGCGAGCGCGAGTTCGTCGAGGCGGCCAAGTCGCTCGGCGCGCGGCCCGGACGCATCTATTTCAAGGAGCTGCTGCCCCACCTGTGGGCACCGATCCTCGTCTACACGACGCTCATCCTCCCGGCCAATATCTCGGCGGAGGCGTCGCTGGGCTTCCTCGGCGTCAGTGTCACGCCACCGACCGCCTCGCTCGGGGCGATCCTCAACGACTCGGTCGCCTATGCCCGGGTCGACCCGGCCTTCTTCTTCTTCCCCGGCATGACGGTGTTCCTCATCGTCCTGTCCCTCAACCTGCTGGGCGATGGGCTGCGCGATGCCCTCGACCCGAAGGCGGGTCGTTCGTGACGCGTGCTGCGCACGAGCGCAACAGTCTCACCGGCGCCACAAGGAGGGGCCGGTGTGGATCAGGTCGCAACAACCGTTGCGACTCGGACCGTCGCTGCAGCGGCGGGTAGTGCACAACAAGGAGATTGCATGATGCGCACGAAGAAGGGCGCGGTCGCCGTCGCCCTCGGCGCTGCGGTGGCGCTTGCCGCGGGAGCGTGCTCGACGGGCGGCACCACCGCGACGTCCACCAGCTCGGGGGCAGCGGCCGCCGGCGCCAAGGGCGGCACCCTCTACATGGTCAACCTGGGCCCCCAGGAGCACTGGGACCCGCAGCGGATCTACATCGGCGCGGACATCGAGTTCGCCAGCCGCACCTTCATCCGTGGTCTGACGATGTACACGGCCGGCAAGGACGCCAAGATCGTGCCGGACCTCGCCACCGACACGGGCACCATGTCCGACGGCGGCAAGACCTGGAAGTTCACCCTCAAGGACGGCGTCAAGTGGGAGGACGGGCAGGACATCAAGTGTGAGGACGTCAAGTACGGCCTCTCGCGGACCTTCGCCCAGGACGTCATCACCGGCGGTCCCAACTACATCATCACCTTCCTCGATGTCCCGTCGGACGCCGACGGCTCCTCGAGCTACAAGGGCCCCTACACCAAGGTCGGCCAGGCGCTGTTCGACAAGGCCGTGACCTGTGAGGGCAAGACCATCACGATCCGCATGAAGACCCCGTGGACCGACTTCAACGTCGCCACCGCCGGTCTGACGGCCTACGCCCCCTTCCGTGCCGACAAGGACAAGGGTGCCGACTCCGACTACGCGATCTTCTCGGATGGCCCCTACAAGCTCGAGGGCACCTTCGACAAGGACAAGGGCGGCAAGTTCGTCCGCAACACCAACTGGGACGCCAGCACCGACACGGTCCGCATGGCCTACCCCGACGTCATCCAGTACGACCTGGGTGTGCAGGGTGACACCATCTACGAGCGGCTGATCGCCGACTCGGGCAACGACCAGATGATGGTCACCGAGGGCTCTGCCCCGCCGGCCAAGCTGCCGTTGTTGGCTGACCCCAAGGTCGCCGCACGCACCGCCAACCCGGGCGCGCCGTACGTCGACTACCTGCAGCCCAACTTCAAGAGCGCCGTCTTCTCCAACCAGAAGGCGCGCGAGGCGTTCGCGCTCGCGACCAACAAGACCGCCTACATCACCGCATGGGGTGGCTCGCAGGTCATGATCCCGACCAACGCCATGTGCAACAAGGACCTGCCCTGCTACAAGGACTTCAACCCGCTCGGCCTCAAGGACGCCGGTGACGTCGACGCTGCCAAGGCCGCGCTGACCGCTTCCGGGCTGCCCATGCCGGTCAACATCACCGTGGTCTACCGCTCGCGTCCAAGCTCGGACAAGGCGTTCGCCGCGATGAAGGAGACCTGGGACAAGGCGGGCTTCAACGTCACGCTGGAGCCGCTGACCCAGAAGTACTACGCCACCATCCAGGGCCCCGCCTACGCCACGAAGGACGCCTTCTGGGCCGGCTGGGGCGCCGACTGGCCGTCGGGTTCGACGGTCCTGCCGGCTCTGCTCGACGGGCGCGTCAACATCAGCGCCGGTGGTTCGGGCCAGGACTACGGCTACTTCAACGACGCTGACGTCAACGCCGCCATCGACAAGGCCTACGCCATCGCCGATGCGACCGCTCGCGAGAAGGCCTGGGGTGACATCGACGAGATGATCGCCAAGAAGGTCGGCACCATCCCGCTGGTCAACCAGAAGTTCACCTTCACCTACGGCTCGCAGGTGAAGAACTTCGAGGTCAACCCGCTCATGGGCGGTTACGTCGACCTCGCCCGGATCTCGGTGAAGTGATCCTGGTGCAGTGACCCGGTGGGGCCGGCAGCGTCGCCGGCCCCACCAACCACCTAGCGTGACCGTGCTGCCCGCCCTCACTCAGGGCGGGCAGCACGGCGCACCACGGCATACGGGCCGATCGGCCCTCGGCGAGCGGAAGGCAGGTGAGGACCCGGAGTTCCGGGTCGGCGCAGCGTGTTCTTCTACATCCTCCGGCGGCTGGTGTCCGTCGTCGTCATGTTGCTGGTCATCAGCCTGGCGACCTTCCTGCTCTTCTTCGCTGCGCCAGAGGACCCGGCGCGACTGACCTGCGCCAAGAACTGCACCCCTGCGGTCATCGAGGGCAACCGCAAGGCCCTCGGCTACGACAAGCCGGTCATCGTGCAATACGGCAAGTTCCTCCAGGGCCTGTTCGTCGACCGCAAGTTCCCCGACGACCCGGAGCTGCAGGCCAAGTCCCCGGACATCGTCACCACGTGCGAGGCCCCGTGCCTGGGCTATTCGCGGGTGAGCAACAAGACCGTCCGCGACATCATCGGATCGGCCCTGCCGGTCTCCGCGTCGATCGCCCTGAGCGCCTTCGTCCTGTGGATGGTCGTCGGCATCGTCGGCGGCATCGTCGCGGCGCTCAACCGAGGGAAGTGGATCGACCGCCTCATGGTCGGGCTCGCCCTCGTCGGCTATTCGTTGCCGACCTTCTTCATCGGGCAGCTGCTGCTGGTCTTCGTCGCGATCCAGTTCAAGCTCGTGCCCTATCCGACCTACACGCCGTTCACCGAGAATCCGCTGGTGTGGGCGCAGGGCCTGATCCTTCCCGCGATCACCCTGGCGTGCATCTTCGCCGCCTCCTACGTGCGGCTCACCCGCGCCTACATGCTCGAGACGATGTCCGAGGACTACATCCGCACCGCCCGGGCCAAGGGCGTCAAGGAGAGCACGGTCATCCGTCGTCACGGGCTGCGCGCCGCGCTCACCCCGATCGTCACCGCCGCCGGCATGGACCTCGGTGGTCTGCTCGGCGGCGCGGTCATCACCGAGCAGGTCTTCACCTTCCGCGGGCTCGGCTACACCGCGGTGCGGGCCATCCTCGAGACCGACCTGCCGCTCATCGTCGGGATCGTGCTGGTGGCGTCCTCGTTCATCGTCGTGGCCAACCTCGTCGTCGACGTCCTCTACGGCGTCATCGACCCGCGCGTGCGGCTGAGCTGAAAGGGCACCCTCAGATGACCTCCCAGCCGACCTCCACGGCCACGCCCCCGGTCGCGAAGGCGACCGACACGGCATACCTCGACGTGCGCAATCTCAAGGTGCACTTCCCGACCGACGACGGCCTGGTCAAGGCCGTCGACGGGCTGACCTTCCATCTCGAACGCGGCCAGACCATCGGCATCGTCGGTGAGTCGGGGTCGGGCAAGTCGGTGACCAGCCAGGGCATTCTCGGGTTGCACCGGCGCACCCGTGCCCTGGCCTCCGGCGAGATCTGGCTCGACGGCGAAGACCTCATGACGGTCTCCGACGAGCGGATGCGCGAGTTGCGCGGCAACAAGATGGCGATGATCTTCCAGGATCCGCTCTCGGCGCTGCACCCCTACTACACGATCGGCGCGCAGATCGTCGAGGCGATCCGGGTGCATCACCCCGACACGTCCAAGGCGGCCGCCAAGACCCGCGCGACCGAGCTGCTCGGCCTCGTCGGCATCCCCAGCCCGACTCGCCGGGTCGACCAATACCCGCACGAGTTCTCCGGCGGCATGCGCCAGCGCGCGATGATCGCCATGGCACTGGCCAACGACCCCAGCCTGCTCATCGCCGACGAGCCGACCACGGCCCTCGACGTCACCGTGCAGGCGCAGATCCTCGACCTCATGCGCAAGCTCCAGCAGGAGTTCGGCTCGGCGATCATCATGATCACCCACGACCTCGGGGTCGTCGCCGAGATGGCCGACGAGATCCTCGTCATGTATGGCGGCAAGGCCGTCGAGCACGGATCGGTCGACGACGTCTTCTACACCCCGCAGCACCCCTACGCGTGGGGGCTGCTCACGTCGATGCCGCGGTTGGACCGCGCCCGGATGGCCCGGCTCAACCCGGTCCCGGGCAACCCGCCGTCGCTCATCAACGTGCCCTCGGGATGCGCCTTCCACCCGCGCTGCACCTATCGCAGCGAGGTCGCCGGCGACGCCTGTCGCACGCAGGTGCCCGACCTCGTGGATGCCGGCGGCGATCACCTCGTGCGCTGCCATATCCCCGTCCAGCGGCGCCGAGACCTCTTCGACGCCGACGTCCAGCCGCGGCTGTGAAGGCGAGCAAGCGATGACGACCACCGACGCCACCATGCCCGCCGACTCGGGGGCCTCCGCCACGGCCGGGACCGCGACCGCAACGGCGACGAAGCCGACCGGCGAGGCCCCGTTGCTGCGGGTCACCAATCTCACCAAGCACTTCCCGCAGTTCAAGCAGACCCTCGTCAAGCGGCCGGACAACCCGGTCAAGGCCGTCGACGGGATCTCCTTCGAGGTCCGCCGTGGGCAGACCCTCGGCCTGGTGGGGGAGTCAGGTTGCGGCAAGTCGACCGCCGGGCGCACCTTGCTGCGCCTGCTCGAGCCCACCGCGGGCACCATCGAGTTCGAGGGCCGCGACATCACCCACATCGACGGGTCCGACCTGCGCGCTCTGCGGCGCGAGATGCAGATGGTCTTCCAGGACCCCTATGGCTCGCTCAACCCGCGCCAGACCATCGGCTCGATCATCGCGGCTCCCTTCGAGATCCAGAAGATGACGCCCGAGGGCGGCACCCGCAAGACCGTCCAGGACCTCATGGAGCGGGTCGGGCTCAACCCCGAGCACTACAACCGCTATCCGCACGAGTTCTCCGGCGGCCAGCGACAGCGCATCGGGGTGGCCCGGGCCATTGCCCTGCGGCCCAAGCTCATCGTCTGCGACGAGCCGGTGTCGGCCCTCGACGTGTCGATCCAGGCACAGGTCGTCAACCTCCTCGAGGACATCCAGGCCGAGCAGAACCTCGCCTATGTCTTCATCGCCCACGACCTGTCGGTCGTGCGGCATATCTCCGACCGCGTCGTCGTCATGTACCTCGGCAAGATCATGGAGGAAGCCGACCGCGACGAGCTCTACGAAGCGCCGCTGCACCCCTACACTCACGCGCTGCTGTCGGCCGTGCCCGTGCCCGACCCGCGCAAGGGCGAGACCAAGGCGCGCATCCTGCTCAAGGGCGACCTGCCCAGCCCGCAGAACCCGCCGAGTGGCTGTGTCTTCCGCACGCGCTGCCCCAAGGCCGAAGATCGTTGCGCCGCAGAGGTTCCCGAGCGCCGCGAGCTGAGCCCCGGACACTTCGTCGCCTGCCATTTCCCGGAGGAGCGTGCGGTCCTCTAGATGGCGCGGCTGCTGCTCGTCCACGCCCACCCTGATGACGAGACGCTGACCACCGGCGTGACCGCGGCGCACTACCTCGCCCGCGGACACGAGGTCGAGGTGCTGACCTGCACGCTCGGCGAGGAGGGCGAGGTCATCCCGCCCGAGTTGCGTCACCTCGAGGCCACCGGCGATGAGCAACTCGGTGTCTTCCGCCGGGGCGAGCTCGACGAGGCCATGCGCCGGCTCGGGGCTCGGCATTCGTTGCTGGGCGCCGACACGGACGCCCAGGGTATGCCGCGGTGGCGCGACAGCGGGATGGCCGGCACGCCGTCGGCGCATCATCCGCGGGCCTTCGCGAGCGCCGATGTCCAGGTGGCCGCCGAGGTGCTGCTGGCCCATCTGCGCGCGACGTCGCCCGATGTCGTCGTCACCTATGACGTCGACGGCGGATACCTGCACCCCGATCACGTGCAGACCCGGCGGGTCGTCCAGGCCGCCCTCGCCCAGGCTGTGGACGACGAATTGCCTTGCGCGGCATACGAAATCGTCGTCCCGCAAAGTTGGGCACGGCAGGATCGTGAGTGGCTTGCCGCGCACGTCCCCGCTGACGGCGGTCTGCACGTGCCGACCCTCGACGAGCCCTATCCACCGTCGGTCGTCGCCGACGAGCTCGTCACCCACGTCGTCGTCGACCCCGGCGCGGTGCCCCGACAGCGCGATGCGCTGCGCGCCCACCGGACCCAGGTCACCGTCGATGACGACTACTACGCGCTCTCCAATCTCGTGGCCGCCCGGCTGCCGGGGCGGGAGGCCTTCGTGAGGTGGGACCCGCGGACCGGCACGCGGATGTCCCGAGGCGCGACCGCGTGGGCGCATGGCCTGCTCGGCGAGGCATGATCAGCGGTATGCCGTCCGCGCAGGTCAGTGCCGACGCCTTCCGCGCCGCCCTGGGGCGCTTCGTCACCGGCGTCACCGTCGTGTCGTGCGTGGTCGACGGGCTCGACCACGCGATGACGGCCAACTCGTTGACCTCGGTCTCGCTCGACCCGCCCCTCGTGCTTGTCTGCGTCGAGGTGGAGACCCGTTTCCACGATGCTGTCGTCGCTGCCGGAGAGTGGGGCGTGAGCATCCTCGGAGCCGGCGCGCGCGGGACGGCGGCCTGGCTGGCGACCCGCGGCCGCCCGCTCGTGGGGCAGCTCGACCCGGTGGCCTGCCACCGCGGTGAGCTGACCGGCGCGGCGCTCGTCGACGACGCCCTTGGCTGGCTCGAGGTGCGCACCGTCGCGGTGCATCCTGGCGGCGACCACTCCATCGTCGTCGGCGAGGTCGTCGGGCTGACCTTGGCGCAGGACCCCCCGGCGGCCCTCACCCACTTCCGCGGCGCCTTCGGCCGGCACGACTAGGCCGGCACGACTAGGCCGGCACGACAGGCCGACACGACTTCGTCCGCAGTCCCGCCGGAAAAGCCGCCGGTCAAGCGCTTACTCCGAGATCAGGTGGACCGGGCTGGGACTCGACCCACGGCATACCGCGCGAGAGCCGACATGGTGATCGGCCCGGCCGGGGCGCCGAGCCGGGCGAACAGCTCGGCGCGCACCGCGTCACGCTCGGCCTCGGGCAACCCGACGCAGAAGGCCCCGGCTGGGCCGATCCCCAACAGGAAGCCCGACCAGAGCTCCGCGAAGTCCACATAGGTCGACTCCACCTGCAGGGTGCCCTCGGCGACATCGCGCAGCCCCGCGCCCGAGAAGAGGTCGGCGATCTCGCCGCGGCGCCCGAAGCGCAGCACCTGGGCCTCGTCGGGGGCGTCGGGGCGCACGGCCAGAGCGGCATCCCAGAAGGACCGCAGCAGCTGCATCTGCTCGGCGAAGTCCCAACTGCACGCCGCCACCACCCCGCCGGGCCGCACGACCCGGCGCAACTCCGCGCCCGCCCGATCGGGCTCGTGGACGAAATGCAGCACCAGCTGGGCGAGCGCCGCGTCGAAGGCCGCGTCGGCGAAGGGGAGGGCCTCGGCCGACCCCGGCCGCACGTCGACTCCCGGGCAGCGCTCGTGGACGGCAGCGAGGAAGGACTCCGAGGGGTCGCAGGCACCCACGGCGCCCGCTCCGAGGCGGGCGACGAGCACCTCGGTGAGGGCACCGGGCCCGCACCCGACGTCGAGCGCGCTCGTCACCGGGGCCGTGGCGCCGGAGCCGGGTCCGCCCAGCCCGGCGGCATCGGCGAAGAGCGGGGCCAACGCTCGCGAATAGCGCCCCATGAAGCGGTCGTATGCCGTGCCGCTCGCGCGGAAGTTCTGGGCTCCGGGGACCTGTGTCATGCCTCACTGTGCCACCTGGGCCGGCCGCCGGCCGGTGCTTTGGCCCCACGAAAGCGGTCCTCGAGCCGACGCCGACCGACAAATCACGCCTGAGCGCCTCGGAGCGGCGGACACCACCCAGGATGGTCCGTTATCGTGGATCGCCCGTGCCCAGTGGCCGAGCAGGCAGCCCCTGACCGGCCGACGGCGAGGGGGCCGCAGAGGTCGCCGCGGGTCCAACAGCAGCGGAAGGTGTGCATGTCTCGGCTTGAATGGGGACGCATCGGGGTGCGTCTGGTGCTCACCGCACTCGTGCTGGGCGGGGCCTACGCGGCGCTGGCCTGGTGGACCGGCCAGCAGATGCCCAGCCAGGTCCTCGTCGACGGCGTGAGCGTCGGCGGGCTCAGCCCGGAGCAGGCCACTGAGCGGCTGACCAAGGAGCTCTCGGCGAAGGCCACCGCACCGGTCACGGTCGAGCTCGGGACCACCGGCACGTCGATCTCGGTCGACCCCGCCGCTGCCGGCATGCACCTCGACATCCCCGGAACGATCGAGGGCCTGTCTGGCTTCACCCTCGACCCCAGCAAGATCTGGGCTCGGCTCACCGGCATGGTCGACCGGCCGGTGCGCACGGTCGTCGACCTCGACAAGCTCACCGCCGTGGTGACCGAGAAGGCCGCTGCCGTCGCGACTCAGCCCAAGGAGGGCTCGGTCAGCCTCACCGACGGCAAGATCACGTCCACGCCGGCCAGCCCCGGCCTCAAGCTCGACGTCGCCGACGCCGTCCACAAGGTCGAGCAGGCCTGGCCCCGGGTCGCCTCGGTGACTGCCGACACGACCGTGACCCAGCCTCAGGTCGGTCAGGCCGCCATCGACGCCGCCGTGCGCGATTTCGCCACCCCGGCCCTGTCGGCACCGGTGACGATCGTCGTCGGCGACAAGACGGCCACCATCAGCCCCGAGCAGTATGCCGGTGCCGTCACCATGGTCGCCGACGCAGGCAAGCTCGTGCCGAAGTTCGACAAGGACGCCTTGCGCCAGGCCGTCGTCAAGGCGACATCCGCCATGGTGACGCCCGCCAAGGACGCGACGATCGTCCTGCAGGGCAGCACCCCGACCGTCGTGCCCGCCGTCCCGGGCGTCGCCGTCGACGCGGCTCCTGCTCCCGACCTGCTCATCGCGGCGATGACGGCTCCCGACCGCAAGTTCACCCTCAACACGACCACGGCCCAGCCCAGCCTCACGACGGACGGCGCGGCGGCCCTCGGGGTCAAGGAGATCGTCTCGAGCTTCGACTCGGCCTTCCCGACCGATCCCAACCGCACGACCAACCTCACCGTGGCCTCCAACACGATCAACGGCACGCTGATCAAGCCGGGCGAGACCTTCAGCATGAACGGCGTCCTCGGCGAGCGCACGACGGCCAAGGGCTACCTCGAGGGCAACTTCATCGCCGACGGCGGCCGCCTGCAGAAGACGGTGGGCGGCGGTGTCTCCCAGGTGTCGACGGTGATCTACAACCTGTCGTGGTTCGCGGGCGTGCAGCTCGTCGAGCACAAGGCCCACTCGTTCTACATCAGCCGTTATCCCGCCGGGCGCGAGGCCACGGTCTCCTGGCCTGACCTGGACAACAAGTGGAAGAACACCTCCCCCTACGGCATCCTCATGCAGATGTGGGTGTCCGGCGGCCAGGTCCACGGCCGGATGTGGAGCACCAAGTGGGTCGACGTCACGGCCAACCCCGGCCCGCGGACCAACCCGCGCACCCCGCAGACCTTCACTGACGCCTCACCGACGTGTGTGCCGATGAGCGCGGTGCCCGGCTTCGACATCACCGTGCAGCGGGTCATCAGCCAGGGCGGCAAGGTCATCAAGACCGAGAACTACTCGACGTCCTATCTGCCCGAGAACGCCGTGCAGTGCACGGGTCCCACGCACAGTTAGCCGGGCAGCGTCGCGTAGAGGTGCCCGTGGTGGGGTGCGAACCCCATCGCCGTGTATGCCGTGACCGCGGCCTGGTTGTCGCGCTCGACCATGAGATAGACCTCACCCATGTGATGGTCGCGCCCCAACTGGGCGACGGCAGCGACGATCGCGGTCGCCAGGCCCTGACGGCGATGCTCCGGGGCCACCCACATCGCGTGGATCCCCGCCCAACCCGGATAGATCGACATCCGGGCGATGGCTCGTGGGGTCGCGCCGGGGTGCCCCTGAGCGCCTGCCTCGGCCCCGGGCACGGCGAGGAAGAGCTGCGCGCGCGACCCGGTGAGGATCGCCTCGGCGACGCCGGGCAACACCTCGCGGTATGCCGCGAACGCCGTGAGCCACGGCAGGGTCAGCTCCGCGTCGGCCGTCACGGGCGGCGAGGACTCGGTCAGCTGGGGGAGCTGACCCACGGGCGCGGTCATCGTCAAGGTCGGCTGAGCCGTCGTCGCGCCGCCATCGCGCAGCACCGTGAACAGGGCCGGGTGCAGCGGGTCGCCGGCGGCATCGGTGAGCAGACAGAAGCGAGCCGGCAGGGAGCGGGCGGCATACCACCGCTGCGCGACGCCGACGGCTTGGGGGAGCGAGAGCCCCGGATCGCCCACGGTGAGCACGGAGTTGCCGCGTGAGGTCCAGCCGCTGGAGGCGCGCAACACCCAGTCGCCGAGGTCGTCCTGCTCGAGCGCCCGCCATCCGTCGACGGTGACCTCTTCCAGCTGCGCCACGTCGACGCTCATTCGGGCATGACCCACTTCCGTGACCAAGGACGCGCGAGGAACCTCACGACGCGGTGGGGTCGCCGATGTGCAAGCGGCCCGGACTCGGCATACTAGGGCTCATCACCGGAGTCCCGTAGGAGGACCGCTCACATGACCTACGTCATCGCCCAGCCGTGCGTCGATGTCAAGGACAAGGCCTGCATCGAGGAATGCCCGGTCGACTGCATCTACGAGGGCGAGCGGATGCTCTACATCCACCCCGACGAGTGCGTCGACTGTGGCGCCTGCGAGCCGGTCTGCCCGGTCGAGGCGATCTACTACGAGGACGACGTGCCGTCGGAGTGGGCCGACTACTACAAGGCCAATGTCGAGTTCTTCGACGACCTCGGCAGCCCCGGTGGCGCCGCCAAGCTCGGCCTCATCAACAAGGACCACGCGCTCGTGGCGGCGCTGCCGCCGCAGGGCGAGCACTGAGCGGCGCCTCGGCCGGCGCCGACTCCGCGTCGGGTGGCCCCGCGGTGGCCCTCGTGCCACCGCGGTTGCCGGACTTTCCCTGGGACTCCCTCGAGCCCTTTCGGGCCACTGCCGCGGCTCACCCTGACGGGATCGTCGACCTGTCGGTCGGGACGCCCGTCGACCCGACACCCGAGGTCGTGCAGCGCGCCCTCGTGGGCGCGAGCGATTCGCCGGGCTATCCGCTGACCGTCGGCACCCCGGCGCTGCGCCAGGCGATCGTCGACTGGTTCGCGCGCCGGCGCGGGGTCAGCGGGCTCACCGTGGCGTCGGTGCTGCCGACGATCGGCAGCAAGGAGCTCGTGGCCTGGCTCCCGACGCTGCTCGGGCTGGGGCCCGGCGACATCGTCGGCATCCCGGCCATCGCCTATCCGACCTATGACGTCGGTGCCCGGCTGGCGCGGGCCACGCCGCAGGTCGTCTCGGGGCTGGCCGCGCTCGGTCCGCTCACCCGGGCCTCGACACCGAAACTGTTGTGGCTCAACAGCCCCGGCAATCCGACCGGGGCCGTGCTGCCGGTCGAGCATCTGGCCAAGGTCGTCGGCTGGGCCCGCCAGCACGGCGTCGTCGTCGTCTCGGACGAGTGCTATGCCGAGCTCGACTGGCGGGCGCCTGCCGACCGGCGGCCACTGGCGCCCTCGACCAACCGGCATACGACGCCGTCGATCCTCGACCCAGCCGTGTGCGGCGACTCTCACGAGGGCCTGCTCGCCGTCTATTCGCTGTCCAAGCAGTCCAATCTCGCGGGCTACCGGGCGGCCTTCGTCGCGGGCGACCCGGCCCTGGTGGGCATCTTGCGCGAGGTGCGCCGACACGCGGGGATGATGCTGCCGGGGCCGGTGCAGGCGGCGATGACCGCCGCGCTCGGCGACGACGAGCACGTGCAGGAGCAGCGGCTGCGGTATGGCGTGCGCCGCGAGCTGCTCGTGCCGGCGCTGGAGCGCGCCGGGCTGCGCATCGAGCACTCCGAGGCGGGGCTCTATCTCTGGGCGACCCGTGACGAGTCCTGCTGGGAGACCATCGGGTGGCTCGCCGAGCTCGGCATTCTCGCGGCGGCGGGACGTTTCTACGGTGAGGCGGGCGCCCGTTTTGTCCGCGTGGCGCTCACCGCGACCGACGAGCGCATCGCAGCTGCCGCCGATCGCCTGTCGGCAAGCTCACGTCCGGGGGCCTAGGCGGCTCGGGTAACGTCCGTTCAACTGCGGGGCGCATGCTGTTCGCCGAACGACAGAGAGGCTGGCTGACATGGGTGAGACCGCGACGGGAGCCCGTCTGACACTGGGAGCGACCGAGGCGGCCCTCGGGGTCGTCCCGGCATCGGTGGGCGAAGACGGCCTCAACGTGGGCAACCTGCTCAAGGACACGGGCCGGGTGACCTATGACGTCGGCTTCGTCAACACCGCAGCTTGCAAGAGCGCGATCACCTATATCGACGGTGACGTGGGGATCCTGCGCTATCGCGGGTATCCGATCGAGCAGCTGGCCGAGCAGTCGGGCTATGTCGAGGCGGCATACCTGCTCATCTATGGCGAGCTGCCGACCGAGGACCAGCTGGCGGACTTCGACGGGCGCATCCGCCACCACACGATGCTCCACGAGGACCTGCGCAACTTCTTCTCCGGTTTCCCGCGCGACGCGCACCCGATGCCGGTGCTCTCCTCGGCGGTCAGCGCCCTGTCGACCTTCTACCAGGACTCGCTGGATCCCTTCGACCCGGTGCAGGTCGAGATCTCGACGATCCGGCTGCTGGCCAAGCTGCCGACCATCGCGGCATACGCCTATAAGAAGTCGATCGGGCAGCCCTTCCTCTACCCGGACAACAACCTCACCCTGCCGGAGAACTTCCTGCGGATGACCTTCGGGACGCCGGCCGAGCCCTACGAGGTCGACCCGGTGCACGCGCGGGCCATGGACCTGCTCCTGCTGCTGCACGCCGACCACGAGCAGAACTGCTCGACCTCGACGGTGCGCATGGTCGGCTCCGCGCAGGCCAACCTCTTCGCATCGGTCTCGGCGGGCATCAACGCCCTCTTCGGGCCACTGCACGGAGGCGCCAACCAGGCCGTGCTCGAGATGCTCACGAGCCTGCGCGAGTCGGGGGAGACCCCGGCGCGGTTCATGACGCGGGTGAAGAACAAGGAGGGCAACGTCCGGCTCATGGGCTTCGGGCACCGGGTCTACAAGAACTACGACCCGCGCGCCTCGCTCATCAAGAAGACCGCCGACGACGTGCTGAGCAAGCTCGGCGTCGAGGACCCGCTGCTGGACCTGGCCCGGCAGCTGGAGGAGATCGCGCTCGCCGACGACTACTTCGTCCAGCGACGGCTCTATCCCAACGTCGACTTCTACACGGGGTTGATCTACAAGGCGCTGGGTTTCCCGACGCGGATGTTCACCGTGCTCTTCGCCCTCGGACGGCTGCCGGGCTGGATCGCCCAGTGGCGCGAGATGATGTCCGACCCGGAGACCAAGATCGGGCGCCCGCGTCAGGTCTACGTCGGCGCGCCCGAGCGCGACTACGTGCCCATCCAGGCCCGCTCAGACGGTTGACGCCGGCGGCCGGCTCAGCCGGCGGCGTGGAGGATGACCACCTGGCTGGCTGCGGCACCCGCTGATCCAGAGCCTCTTGAGCTGGCCGAATCGCCTGTGCCGACCCAGCTTTCGGGATCGGCTCGACTCCAGCCCAGCCCGCCCACGCTGACATCGGTGATGCCCAACGCCTCGGCGCGGGCGACCGCCCAGGCGCCGACCGCCCAGGCGCCGACCGCCCAGTCGGTCTGGCCATCGGCAGGCACGATGACCTGGCCGTCGGTGGCCGTGCCCTTGACGCCGAGCTCGGCCCCGAGGGCGGCGACCGTGGCGGCGGCCGAGCCCGGGGCGGACGCGTCGCCGAGCCGGCATACGAGGCTGGCTGCTGATGCCCCGGTCAGGGCGGAGGCCAGGGCGAGCGCCTCGTCCTCGTGTTGGGCGTATGCCGTGGGCGCGGCACTGCGCTGCACCTCCTGGGCGACCTCCGTGAGCGGACGCTTCTGCCAGTCCTTGACCTTGACGAGCCGGTCGTAGAAGGCCCCGCTGGCGTAGACCGGGTCGAGGATCTGCTCGGCGGTGCCCCAGCCCTGGCTCGGCCGCTGTTGGAACAGGCCGAGGGAGTCGCGGTCGCCGAAGCGCAGATTGCGCAGCTTGGACTCCTGCATGGCCGTGGCGACGGCGATGACGGCCGCGCGGGTGGGGAGCTTGCGCTTGACGGCGACGCCGGAGATCACCGCGGCATTACCGGCCTGCTCGGGAGACACCTCGGCCGCCCCGCCGGTGACATTGGCCGTGCAGGTCGGCGACGGCGACCCCGTGAGCAGCCCGCGCACCCCCACCCACCCGGCATACAGGAGGGCGAGCACGAGCGCGGTGACGAGCACCCGAAGGATGCGCCGCCGGCGCGGCGTCGCGGGACCCTCCTCGGCCAGGACGAGTCCGCCGCCCCTAGTCGTTGGCATGCAAGGCGTCGTTGAGGGTGATGCCGTGCCCGTCGCGGGCCTTGACGACGACCGCGCCGCTCACCGAGTCACGCAGGAAGAGCAGGCTCGACTGGCCGGACAAGTCCCGAGCCTTGACGATCTGCCCGTCGGGCAGGGTGACCTTGGTGCCTGCGGTGAGATAGAGCCCGGCCTCGACGACGCAGTCGTCCCCGAGCGCGATGCCGAGGCCCGACTCGGCCCCGAGCAGGCAGCGCTTGCCGATGCGCACGCGCTCGGTGCCGCCGCCGGAGAGGGTGCCCATGGTCGAGGCACCGCCGCCGATGTCGGAGCCGTCGTCGACGACGACGCCCTGGCTGATGCGCCCCTCGACCATCGACGCTCCGAGAGTGCCGGCGTTGAAGTTGACGAAGCCCTCGTGCATGACCGTCGTCCCGCTGGCCAGGTGGGCACCGAGGCGCACCCGGTCGGCGTCGGCGATCCGCACCCCCGACGGCACGACGTAGTCGACCATCCGCGGGAACTTGTCGATCCCGTAGACCATCACCGGCCCACGGGCGCGCAGCCACACCCGGGTGCGCTCGAAGTGCTCGACGAGGCATGGGCCGTGGTTGGTCCACACGACATTCGGCAGCACGCCGAAGATGCCCTCGAGGTTGATGGTGTTGGGCGCGACGAGGCGGTGGCTGAGCAGGTGCAGCCGCAGATAGGCGTCGGACGTGCCGGCCGGCGGGGCGTCGAGATCGATCTCGACGAGGACGACCTGGGTGCGGATGCTGCGCGCGGCGTCGGCTCCGGAGAGGGCCGCCAGCGCCTCGACGGGCTGGGCGTCGGCTGGCCGGGCGCCCAACGCCGGCCGCGGGAACCACGTGTCGAGCACCGTGTCACCGGCGATCGTCGCCAGTCCGTCGCCCCAGGCCATCCGCCGCTCCGTCATGCCCGCAAGCCTAAGCGCTGCGCTCGTGCACGGGTCGGAGGTATTCAGCCACCGGGAGGTGGGCTGCGCCAGATCGCCTCGCCCCGGCTTTAGGCTCAGGGGTATGCCGTCCCACTCGCTGTCGCTCGACTGTGCCCTCGACGTCGTCGCCCTCACCGCGGCCGTCTGCGACATCGAGTCGGTGAGCGGCGACGAGGCCCCCCTGGCCGACGCCATCGAGGCGGCGCTGACCCCGCTGCGCCACCTGCATGTCCACCGCGACGGCAACACCGTCATCGCTCGCACCGAGCTCGGCCGCGCCGAGCGAGTCGTCATCGCCGGGCACATCGACACGGTGCCGCTCACCCGGGCCACGCCCAATCTCCCGACCCGCCGGGTCGGCGATGAGCTCGTCGGCCGCGGCACCGTCGACATGAAGGGCGGCGTGGCGGTCATGCTCAAGCTCGCCGCCACCCTCGCCGAGCCCAACCGTGACGTCACCTATTGCTTCTACGACTGTGAAGAGGTCGACTCCGAGCGCAACGGCCTGCGGCGGGTCGCCGCCTCGGATCCCACTGCGCTGCAGGCGGATTTCGCCGTCCTCATGGAGCCGACCGATGGCACCGTCGAGGGCGGCTGCAAGGGCACCTTGCGAGCAGAGGTGCGCACCAAGGGGATTGCCTCTCACTCGGCGCGTCCGTGGATGGGACACAACGCGATTCACGACGCGGGTGAGATCCTCGCGCGGCTCACGGCATACACCGCGCGGGTCGTCGACGTCGAGGGGCTGACCTATCGCGAGGCGCTGCAGGCCGTGCTCATCAGCGGTGGCACGGCGGCCAACATCATCCCCGACTCGTGCACGGTGACCGTCAACTATCGGTATGCCCCCGACCGCTCGGAGGAGCAGGCCGTCGCACACGTGCGCGAGGTCTTCCACGCCTTCGAGCTGGAGATCGTCGACAACGCCGGCGGCGCGCGTCCGGGGCTCGACCGGCCGGCCGCCCAGGCCTTCGTCACCGCGCTCGGCGTGCCGGTGCAGGCCAAGGAGGGCTGGACCGACGTCGCCCGCTTTGCCGGCTTGGGCATCCCGGCCGTCAACTACGGCCCCGGCGACCCGCTGCTCGCGCACATGGACGACGAGCGCGCCCCGGTCGCGCAGTATGTCGCCGCCGAGGCGGCCATGCGGCGCTGGCTCGGCGCCTGACCCTTTGGGGGCGAGAGGTATGCCGGTGCGCCTGCGCGATGCGCTCGCCGCCGGCCTGCCCGACGGGCTTGGCCCCGCGGTGTGGCGCGCGTTGTCCGGGCGGGCGCAGTGGCGGCTGTTGTGGCTGCGTCACCCGCAGTTCGTCGTCGGGCTCACGGGTGCAGTGCACGACGATGCCGGTCGGGTGCTGCTGCTGCGCCACCGCTGGTGGAAGGACTGTCCGTGGGGCACGCCGAGCGGCTATCTCGAGCGGGGCGAGAGCCTCGAGGCCGCCTTTGCCCGAGAGGTGCGCGAGGAGACCGGGCTGGAGCTCGCCGAGGTCCACGTCGTGCGGGTGTCGGCGGGGCTGCGGCTGCGGATCGAGGTCGACCTCGTCGCGCGGGTGGCGCCTGAATCGGGGCCGATCCGGTTGCAGCGCAGCGAGATCCTCGAGGCGCGGTGGTTCACCCTCGATGCGCTTCCCGAGGGCCTGCGCCGCCACCACCATGAGCTGATCCATCGCAGCCTTCCTGACGGAGGGCCTCGCTGACGAGTCGACGGGATTGTTGGGCTGCTGTTTCGGTCACCCGTGACGGTTTCTACAGCCCATTGCCTGCCCTTTGCCTCTGCAGCCCCCGTTCTGGTTGGTCAGCAGAGGGCTTGGGCTGCTGTTTCGGTCACCCGTGACGGTTTCTACAGCCCAGTGCCTCCCCGGACGCCTGTCCTCTCCCGGCCGCATGGTGCCTCACAGGAGTGCGACCAAGGTGCCGCTGGCCAGTCGCCAGGGCCCACCCTTGCGAGTGCGCACGGGCGAGGGGCGCTGCTGGACCCAGCGGCGTCGGTTAGCGTTGGGCCTCGTGAGCCGACCACGCGACTACCGCCGGGGCCCGGTCGTCCTGCGCGGCGAGCAGGTGCCGACGACGACGACCGACCAGCGCCTGCTCGACAGCCGTGGGGCCACCGACTGGCTGCATGCCGACCCGTGGCGGGTCATGCGCATCCAGAGCGAGTTCGTCGAAGGCTTCGGCGCGCTGGCCGAGCTCGGCCCCGCCGTGAGCGTCTTCGGCTCGGCGCGCCTCACCGAGGGCGACCCGGCATACGAGCAGGCGCGAGCGGTGGGGCGCGCGCTCGCCGAGGCGGGGTATGCCGTGGTGACCGGCGGCGGCCCGGGGCTCATGGAGGCGGCCAACCGCGGGGCGTTGGAGGCCGGCGGCACCTCGGTGGGCCTGGGCATCGAGCTGCCCTTCGAGACCGGGCTCAACGACTACGTCGACGTCGGGGTCAATTTCCGCTACTTCTTCGCCCGCAAGACGATGTTCGTCAAGTATGCCGAGGGCTTCGTCGTGCTGCCCGGCGGCTTCGGCACCCTCGACGAGCTCTTCGAGGCCCTCACGCTGCGCCAGACCGGCAAGATCACCAACTTCCCCATCGTGCTCATCGGCCGTGACTACTGGGGCGGGATCATCGACTGGATGCGCGGCGCGTTGCTCGAGCGCGGCACGATCAGCGCCAGTGACGTCGAGTCGATCTTCGTCACCGACGACGTCGATGAGGCGGTCGCCTTCGTCGTCAAGACCGACGGCCGACTGGGCTCCCCCCGGCCGCGGCCACGCCCGACCCCGGCGGCGCCGCCGACCCCGGTGGCGCCACCGACCCCGGGGGAGCCGACCCCGGCAGCGCCACCGACCCCGGCAGCGCCCTCGAGCCCGGCTATCCCCAAACCCGGGCCTCCGCCCGCCAAGGGAGGTGCCTCCCGATGATGGCGCTCGCCCTCACCGTCGCTGTCGTGCTCGTCGGGCTCACGGTGGCCGCCGTGCTCGGCCGGGTCGACGGGGCGCTCGTCGAGCCGACGAGCTCGCTGTCGTATGTGCCCCTGCCCGACGACCGGCTGACGCCCGGCGACCTCGAGTCGCTGCGTCTCGACACCGGCCTGCGGGGCTATCGGATGGACCAGGTCGACGAGGTCATCGGGCGTTTGGCCGACGAGATCGCCTCGCTGCGCGAGCGGCTCGAGCCGACGACCGACGAATCCCCCAGCGGCGCAACCGATCCGGCACCGGCGGTCGAGCCGGTCTCGGCGGCCGGCGAGTCATCGCCGGCGGAGGCCTGAGCCGGTGCCCGTCGTCGTCACTCGCATCGTCCACCAACCGCTGCCCGCCGTCTGGGCGCGGGTGGCCGATGTGCGGGCCCACCGGCTGCCGCTGACCACGGTGCACACCGACCCGGGGCAGCCCAGGGTCGGCTGGTCCTTCCGAGCGGTCACCGGGGTCGGCCCGGTGCGCTTCATCGACGCGATGGTCGTCACCAGATGGTCTCCGCCGCAAACGGATTCGCCCACAGCAGTCTATGCCGTCGTCAAGACCGGACGGCTGCTCGGCGGCTGGGCCGAGGTCACCCTCACGGCGCGTGGGCCGGAGCGGACCGAGCTGGTGTGGCGTGAGGAGATCGTCGTGCATCCGCACGCCATCGGCCGGCTCGTCGCCCCGCTGAGTGACCGGGCCGTCGCGGCGATGTTCCGCCGGGCCGTCACCGACATGGTCGGCGAGCCGTGACCGACGGGGCGAGCACCCCGTCCCGGCCGGGCATCGCCGTGGGGGCTGACGACATACCCCGGTGCGCCTGGGCCGCCTCGGCCCCCGACTATGTCGACTATCACGACCTCGAATGGGGCCGGCCGGTGCACGGCGAGTCGGCGCTCTTCGAGCGACTCACCCTCGAGGCCTTTCAGTCGGGGCTGTCCTGGCTGACCATCCTGCGCAAGCGCGAGTCCTTCCGCGCCGCCTTCGCGGGCTTCGACCCCGAGGTCGTCGCTACCTTCGACGCCGACGACCGCGCGCGGCTGTTGGCCGACCCCGGCATCGTCCGCAACGTCCGCAAGGTCGACGCGGCGATCGCCAACGCCCGCGAGACCGTGGCGCTGCGCGAGCACGGGGGGCTCGACGCCCTCGTGTGGTCACACGCGCCGGCCCGGCATACCCCTCCCGCGAGCCCGGCCGAGCTGCGCGCGAGCAGCCCCGAGTCGGTGGCCCTCGCCAAGGCGCTCAAGGCGCACGGCTTCGTCTTCGTCGGACCGACGACGATGTATGCCGCGATGCAGGCCTGTGGGCTCGTCGACGACCACCTGCTCGGGTGCCACCGGTCGGGACGCGAGTGAGCGCCTCCGCCGGTCCCGCCGCACCGGCGGCGGCCGACCCTCCAGCCCCGCTCGCCTTCCCCCGGGCCGAGGCGCTGCTGGCCCGGGTGTTGCGCGGCAGCCTCGTCGCCCAGGTCGTCTACCTCTATGCCGTCACCCGGCTCCTCACCGCGGTCATGCTGGCGATCGTCGCGCCGTCCCAGGAGCCGGCCGGTATGACCGACGGCCTGCGCGTCGGCTACTTCGGCTTCACCCGGCTCTGGGACGGCGAGTGGTATGGCCGCATCGCCACCGACGGCTATCCGAGCGAGCTGCCGCGCGACGACAACGGCTCGGTCCAGCAGAACCCCTGGGCCTTCTATCCCCTCTATCCGCTGCTCTCGCGAGTGGTGATGACGCTCACCGGCGCGTCCTTCCCCGTCGTCGGGTCGATGCTCGCCCTGCTCGCGGGCTTCGGCGCGGCCGTGCTCATGGCCCTCTTGCTGCGCGAGCCGCTCGGGCGCGTCGGCGCGCTGCTCACCGTCACCCTGTATGCCGTCTTTCCCTCCTCCCCGGCGCTGCAGGTCTGCTACACCGAGTCCTTCGCCATGCTGCTGCTGTGCGGCTACCTGCTTGCCCTGCGTCGCGAGCGCTGGCTCGTCGCAACGGGATTGGCGCTGCTCATCGGCCTCACCCGACCGATCGCGCTCCCGCTGGGCGTCGTCACCCTCGTCGCGCTGTGGCTGCGGTGGCGGCGCCGGCATACCTCACCGATCGCGGCGAGCGAGGCGGCCTCAGCCCTCGCCGCCCTCGTCGGGTGCGGCGTCGCCGGCCTGCTGTGGCCGGCGATCGCCTGGCTCGGCACGGGCGAGCGCAACGCCTACCTCGAGACGATGGGGGCCTGGTCCTACGGCGGTCAGGTGCGCATCTTCGAGCCGTGGCTGACCATCCCGCCCTATTACCTCGGCGACTGGGCGCTGCCGGCACTCGTCGCTCTCATCGCCGTGCTCATCGCCGGAGTTGCCGGCCCCTGGGCGCGGCGGCTCGGCGCCGAGCTGCGCACCTGGCCGCTGGTCTACGCGGCATACGTCATGGCGGCTCAGACCCCAGGGACGAGCACTCCTCGCTACCTGCTGCCGATGTTTCCCTATCTCGCCGTCCTGCTCGGGCTGGCAGGGGAGCGCGGGCGCGGACGGTGGCTGCCGACGATGCTGCGCTTCGCCGTGCTCGTGCCGCTCGCCCTGTGGTGGCAGTGGAAGTGGATCAGCGTCCTCTGGCACTTCACGCCACCGACCGACTGGGCTCCCTGAGCGCAGCCCGTCTGGACTCAGCGGCCCTGGAAGATCGGCTTCTGCTTGGTAAGGAAGGCGTCGACCGCGGCGAGGTGGTCGGCCGTGAACCCGGTGGCGTTCATCTGCGCCGCCTCGAAGGCCAGCGACTCGGTGAGGTCGTGGGTCGCGCTGTAGGCCACTGCCCGGCGCATCGCGCCGTAGGCCTTGGTCGGCCCCGCGGCGAGCTTGGCTGCGAGCGTGGCGACCTCGCCGGCGAAGTCCTCGGCCGACACGACCGTGGTGACCAGGCCAAGCTCGAGGCACTCCTGCGCGGAGAGCGTGCGGGGCAGCAGCAGCAATTCCTTGGCCTTGGCCATGCCGACCAGCCGGGGCAGCCAGAAGGACGCGCCGGTGTCGCAGGAGAGCGCGATCCCGGCGAAGGCGAGATTCATCCCGCCGCGGTCCACCATGATCCGGAAGTCGGCCCCCATGGCAATCGAGGCACCCGCGCCGGCTGCCACGCCGTTGATGGCGGCGATGACCGGCTTGTCCATGGTCGCGATCAACTCGGCGACCGGGTTGTAGTGCTTGACGACGGTGACCTGCAGGCCCTCGTCGCCGGCCTTGAGACCGGTGATGTGCTCCTTGAGGTCCTGCCCGACGCAGAAGGCGCGCCCCGCACCGGTGATGACGACGACCCGCACGTCGGGGTCGTCGGCGGCGCGCGCGAGGGTCGGAGCGAGCAGCTCCTTGGTCGCGAGGTCGAGGGAGTTCATGGCGTCGGGCCGGTTGAAGGTCACCGTGCCGACGCCGTCGGCGATGGTGAGCAGCACCGGGTCGGACCCGGCCGTCGCAGCGGAGGTCATGGTGGCAATGGTGCCCTACGGCGATTTCGTCCCGACCGGCTGCAGGCGTGATAATGGTCTCTGGCAGCCGCGCGCGCGAGGTCGATCCGTGCGCGCATGGCGCTGAGTTCCGAGGAAGGGGAACCCATGGCGGCGATGAAGCCGAGGACCGGTGATGGTCCGCTCGAGGTCACCAAGGAGGGGCGCGGGATCGTTCTCCGTATGCCGCTCGAGGGTGGCGGTCGTCTGGTCGTCGAGATGACGCCCGACGAGGCTGCGGCCCTGCGTGACGCGATCCAAGGCTGCGACGGCGTCTCCTGACTCGCGTTTGCCTGAGCCTGCGGGCCCCTGACTCCCACGGAGTCGGGGGCCCGACTCGTTGTCCCGCCGGTCAGCTGGCCGGGAGCGCGCGCCATCGTGTGGTGACGGTGGCCGGGCCGGCACCGGCGCCCCCGCCCCCGCCGGTTGCTGCCGGCGAGAGGTGATGGAAGGCGAGCATCGGGGGCACGTCGTCGGTGAGGTGGTCCGCCACCCCGCTCTCCCATTCGCTGATCAGGGTCGAGCGCACCGCCCCAGACCCCCGCACGGGTATGCCGTGCCAGGCCGTCGCGGTCGCCGCATGAGTGTGCCCGGTGAGGACGAGGTCGGGGCGCCGGCCGCTCGCCTCGATCGCCGCCGCCAACCGCGCGGGGTCCGTGAGGGGCATCGAGTCGAGCCACTCGCTGTGCACGGGCACCGGCGGGTGATGCATGGCCAGGACGACCGGTCGATCCGGTGGCGCCGCGGCGAGCTCGGCCCACAGTCGCCGGGCCCCGGCGTCGCCCAGCTCGCCGTGCGGTGCGCCGGGCACGAGGGTGTCGAGGGCAAGCACGGTGAGCCCGGGCAGCCGATGGACTCCGTCGCGCGGGCCGCCGCGGGCGGCCAGGAAGCGCTGGTATGCCGCCCGCTCGTCGTGATTGCCCGGGCAGTAGACCAGCGCCGGCCCGCCGGGAAGGTGCGCGTCGAGCAGGCCGGAGAGCACGGCATACGCCGCGTCGGTGCCGGCATCGGTGAGGTCGCCAGTGAGCACGAGCGCGTCGAGGCGCGTGGCCATCGCCCCCAGGTGGGCGAAGACCCGCGCGGCACGAGCGGTGGCTGTGGGGTCGTCGCCGAGGTGGAGGTCACTGACCTGGCCGACGAGCACGGGCAGGGCGCCCACGGCTTAGCGCTTGACGGCCACCAACAGGCCGTCGCCGACGGGCAGGAGCATCGTGTGGAAGCGCTCGTCCTCGCGCAGTGTCTTGCCGAGCTCGCGCAAGGTGCGGGTCACCTCGTCGCGGGCCGCCGGGTCGGCCACCTTGTCGTGCCAGAGCATGTTGTCGATCGCAAGCACACCCCCCGGTCGCAGCAGCCGCGCCGCCTCGGTGACGTATGCCGGATACTCGGACTTGTCGCCGTCGACGAGGGCCAGGTCGTAGGCCCCATCGGTCATCCGGGCCAGCACGTCGAGCGCCCGCCCGGTGATGACCCGAGTGCGCTGGTGGGCGTAGCCGGCCGCGGCATACGCGTCCTTGGCGGCGCGCTGGTGCTCGGCCTCGATGTCGATGGTCGTCAGCACGCCGTCGGCGGGCATCCCCGAGAGCAGCCACAGCCCGGACACCCCGGCGCCGGTGCCGATCTCGACGACGGCCTTGGCCGGGACCGCGGCGGCAAGCATCCGCAGGGCCGCGCCGGTGGCGGTGCCGACCGGGACCGCTCCGAGCTCCTCGCCGCGGCGGCGCGCGGACTCGATGACGGGGGCTTCGGAGACGAACGCGTCGGCATAGGCCCAGCTGGCGGCACGGTTGGCGCTCATGCGCTCACCCTAGTGGCGCCGCTTGGCGCATGCTCGGGGTCGGTCAGGGGAATATCGGGGTCGACCCCGATGGTTGCTGGCTCACAGAACCGGCACAGTGAAGTCGTGGCTGACGCACGGGACCCGCGGGAACCGTAGACCTGCCACAGACGTCGTAACAAGCAGCTCCCTGAAAGGCGCGACACTCACGTGACCGACACGCTCACCCTCCCGGCGAGTGGGCTGGACCAGCCCGCCGCTTCGCTGGTCGACGGCACGGCGCCGTGGTCACCGCCCTCGTGGGAGCAGATCGTCACCGAACACTCCGCTCGGGTCTACCGGCTCGCCTACCGCCTGACCGGCAATCCGCACGACGCCGAGGACCTCACCCACGACGTCTTCGTCCGGGTCTTCCGCTCGCTGCACAGCTATCAGCCGGGCACCTTCGAGGGCTGGCTGCACCGGATCACGACCAACGTCTTCCTCGACAAGATGCGCCGCAAGCAGCGCATCCGTTTCGACGCCCTCCCCGAGGACGCCGCTTGGCGGATGGCCAGCTCGGAGCCCGGTCCCGAGCAGGTCTTCGAGGCGACCCACCTCGACGACGACATCCAGCGGGCGCTCGACGCGCTGCCGCCGGACTTCCGCGCCGCCGTCGTCCTGTGCGACATCGAGGGGTTGTCCTACGAGGAGATCGCCGCCACGCTCGGCATCAAGCTCGGCACGGTGCGCTCGCGCATCCACCGTGGGCGCGCCGCCCTGCGCGAGTCGCTGGCCCACCGCGCCCCCGGCGCCGTGGTCAATCCCGACATCAAGCCCGCCGCGGCGGCCGCCCCCGCGCGGTCGCGGACCGGCATACCCCTGCCGGGGCGGCTGCGCCCCGTTGCCCGTCAAGGGGCGTGATGCAGCGGCACCTCGGCGACCTCGTCAGCGCCTACGTCGACCGACGCCTGCCCGCAGCAGAGCTGCTGGCAGGCGATCGCCATGTCGTCGTCTGCGAGCCCTGCCGTCATGCCGTCGAGCAGGAGCGGCGAGTGCTCGCGTCCTTGCGGGCCGCACGCGAGCCGGGGATGTCCGCCGGCCTGCAGGCCCTGTTGCTCGAGCTGGCGAGCACGTCGGCGGAGTCCGAGCCGCTCGGTTCGCGGGCCCCCTTCGCGACTGGGGCCTCGCTCGGTGCCGCTGCACCACTGGGCACCGGCGCTGCGCTCGGTAGGCGGGCGTCCATGGGTGGTCCGCTGGGAGCCTCCGATGGGCTCGGTGCGGTCGGCGCGCGCCGGTCGCGACGCCCCTCCGTGCCGGCGATCCCCGTGCCG